>CAZNCQ010000233.1:0-11384 GCA_964571275.1 uncultured Myxococcales bacterium | reverse complement strand
GACGCGCACGACTTCCACGGCGTCGCCGGCAACGCCCACCAGGCGTACGGCCCGGGCCAGGCCGGCTACGTGCAGCAGCTGCGCGACTACGACACCGCATTCGCGAACTTCTTCGCGCGCCTGGCGGCGCACGGCATCGACAAGAGCAACACGCTGTTCATCATCACCGTCGACGAAGGCGATCACTTCTCGGGCGGCACGCCGACGCCGGTCGACTGCGACGGCGTCAACGTGCCCTGCGACTGGACCAACCAGATCGGCGAAATCAACGCCAACATCGACACGCTGGTGCAGCACCAGTTCCCGTCGCTGTTCGCGAGCTTCCTCGCGTCGACCGGCCCGAACACCTTCACGGTGCACGGTGACTCGGCGCCGCCGTTCTATCTCGCGAAGAAGGGCGCCGGGCCGCTGGGGCAGACCGACCCCGACACGCGCACGTTCGAGCGCACGATCGCCGGTCTGACCGCGGTCAATCCGTTCACCGGCGCGACCGACAACGTGCTGGCGCAGTACGCCGACCAGACCGGCATGAAGGCGTTGCACATGTTCACCAGCGGCGACCCGGCGCGCAACGCGACCTTCGCGTTCTTCGCCGACGCGAACTACTTCATCACCGACTTCCCGACCTCGACCTGCGAGACCTGCATCGGCTCGGCCTTCGCCTGGAACCACGGCGACATCCAGAAAGAGATCGGCCAGACCTGGGTCGGCTTCGTCGGCCCGGGCGTGGCGTCGCAGCCTGACCAGGTGATCTTCACCGACCACACCGACGTGCGCCCGACGATCAACGCGCTCGTCGGCCTGCGTGACGTCTACGAGGCTGACGGCCGGGTGATCACCCAGGCGCTGGTGCCGGCGGCGGTGCCGGCGGCGCTGGCGGCCGATCAGACGACCGCTGAGGCGCTCGGCGACGCGTACAAGCGTATCAATGCGCCGTTCGGCGCGTTCTCGCAGGATGTGCTGCTGACGTCGACCAAGGCGCTGCAGGGCGCGGATCCGGGCGATGCGACGTATACCTCGAAAGAGCGGGCGATCGCGGATCTGACGGCGCGGCGCGACGTTCTGGCGGCGCAGATCCGCGCCGCGCTCGACGGCGCCGAGTTCGCGAACCAGCCGATCGATGCGGTACAGGCCGCGGGCTGGATCGCGCAATCGCAGGCGCTGATGGCCGGCTCCGACGCGCTCGCGTCCGCGCCGTAGTCGCCCGCCTTCGCCCTAGCGTGTTGGCTGCCCGTAGTTAGCTTGATGGGCATGCTGACGTTGCTCATCATCCTACTGGTGCTTTCGGCGGTCTTCGGCGGGTGGGGCCATCGCCGTTGGGGCTACACCGGCTGGTCCCCGCTGGGGATCGTGGTGGTGTTGCTGCTGGTCCTTTGGGCCACGGGTAATATCCGTTGACGAGCCGGGGCGAGCTCTAAAAACTCCGGCGGCGGCGCGAAACTTGGGCGCCGAAGACGTATGATCGCGCATCGTACATGGGAGACGAACCTCGCGTTCCGCATCCGATAGCGATCTCCGCGCCTTCGGCGCCACCGCGCAAGAAGCCCACGAACTATCCCGAGCCGTTCGCGTCGCGCATGAAGGGCCGGGAAAAGCGGCCGCTCGGCGACCTCTTCGGCCTCAAGAGCTTCGGCGTGAACCTGACGCGCCTGGCTCCCGGCGGCGAGTCGGCGCTCTTTCACCGGCACAGCCGCCAGGATGAGTTCATCTACATCCTCGAAGGCCAGCCGACGCTGATCACCGACGACGCCGAGACGCTGCTCGTGCCGGGAAGCTGCGCCGGCTTTCCGGCCGGCGGCACCGCGCACCACCTGGTCAACCGGACCCCCCTCGACGTCGTCTATCTCGAGGTCGGCGACCGCACGCCCGGCGATGAGGGCTCGTACCCGCGCGATGACCTGCAGGCCGCGCTGGGTCCGGACGGCCGCTGGCAGTTCAGGCACAAGGACGGCACGCCCTACTGATCCGTGCTCTGTCCGCAGGTGGGCGGCAGCCCCGTCTCGGGAGCTCGGCACGCTTTCATTTACACCCCTTGCGTCGGCCCGGATCGGTGAACGGCGCGACCAGATCCTTCCGCGTCGAAGTATCAAGAAGGGCGTGCGGCCGGCGCCGATCGCTCGGGTGGCAGACTCACTCGCGCCAGCGTTCCCTTGCCGCGTTCGCTGGCGAACACGATGTTTCCACCCAGCGACTCCGTGATCCCGTGGCAGATGGAGAGCCCGAGGCCGGTTCCCTCGCCCGCTGGCTTTGTCGTGAAGAACGGCTCGAACGCCCGCTCCATCACCTCGCGCGTCATTCCGCACCCGTTGTCCCTGATCTCCACCACCGCGCACCCCTGTCCATCGGTGCGCGTGCTCACGACGATCTCGTTGGTGTCGAATCGAGAGACCTCGAGCGCTTGCGCGGCGTTGACCAGGAGGTTCACGAACACCTGCCCCAGGCGCACCGGTGAGGCCACGACGAGCGGGGTGTTACCGAACCGACGAATCACCCGGGCGCGGGGCCGCAGCTCCGCCCCCGCGACGTCGAGGCTCCACTCGATCAGTTCCGTCAAATGCACAGGCTCCTTCGGCTCGGTGTCTATTCGCGTGAAAGCATTCAGATCGCGCACGATCTTCGCGACACGAGAGGCCCCGGTCTCCGCATCCGTCAGGGCGGTGACGACCCCGTCCATCCAGCCCGACGCGGCTCCTTCGGCGGTTTGACCGCGGCGTTTCCGGACGCACTGGAGCGCCCACTGGATGCTGACGAGGACGTAGGCCAAGGGATTGTTCACTTCGTGCGCAACGCCCGCGGCCATCGTTCCCACCGTCGCCAGCCGGTCGGCCATCTCGAGCTGCCGCTGCAGCTTTCGGTGCTGGCTCATGTCGCGAAAGACCATCACCGCGCCCGACGCGGCTCCGTCGTCACCCAGGATCGGCGAGATGCGGTTCGAGACGAAGCGGTCGTCCGCGCCGTCGCGGACGAGCATCCCATCCAGCTGCACGGAGTGGGCCTCGCGCAGGCCATCCGGCACCCGATTTGGAATCGGATCGCGTGAGGCCTCGTTCACCAACCGCAGCACCTCGTCCACGTGACGACCGCGGGCGTCCGCCGCCACCCATCCCGTGAGCTCCTCGCCGACGAGATTCATGTACGTGACCTGTCCAGCATCGTCGGTGGCGATGACGCCATCGCTCATCGCTCGCATCGTGGCCGTGAGCTGCCTCTCCCGAGCGCGCAATTCCCTGTCCATTTCGTGCTTGTAAAGCGCCATCTCGACCGCGCAGCGCAGCTCGTTGGTCGTGAAAGGATCGAGCAGGCAGGCAAACGGCTCTGTCTGCTTGGCGCGCGCCACGGTCGCCTGGTCGGCGGAGGCGGTCAGATAGACGACGGGGACGTCGAATCGCTTGCGGAGAATCGCCCCGGTCGCGATCCCGTCCTCGGTCCCCTTGATCCGGAGGTCCATCAACACGAGATCGGGGGCCCGCTCGGTCGCAAGCAGCAGGGCTTGCTCGGCGGAGGAGGCCGTCGTCGGCACGCTGTAGCCGAGGTCGGAGAGGGTGCGCCGAATGTCAGGCCCGACGATTCGTTCGTTCACGACCAGGAGGATGGTCTTCGGCGCCGCCTTTACCTGCTCCACTTGTTGCACCCTCATGACGCGCCCTTTCGACTCGGAGACGACTCCTCAAGCTGACGATCTCTTCGGCTCTGATGGTCTCGAGCACCTGCGACAGGCTGGCCAAGACCGTCACGGCGAGACCGCCATCGATCAGCGCGACGCACACGGCGCGCTCGTTCTCAGTCTGAAATCGCGTCTCGACGTTCTCCCAGGGCGACCCGGCGCTGAGGGCCGAGAGCTCGCGAGTAGACCCGAGTGAACTACTGGCTCGCGCCGATCTCACGGAGCGATCGTGGGCCACTCACTGCCGAGCTTCCATCCTCGAAGGTAATGAGAGCACCCACCAATACTGATGAGCGGCGCTTCATTCGAGTGTGGTCAGGCCCTCGCGGATCGCATACTTCGTCAGCGCCGCGATGGTCCGGAGGTTGAGCTTGTCCATGATCTGGCGCCGGTGGGTCTCGACGGTGGGGACCGCGATCTGCAGGTGATTCGCGATGTCCTTCGAGGTCTGGCCCTCGGCGAGCAGCTGCAGGACCTCGCGCTCCCGGGGGCTGAGCGCCTTCACTTCCTTTTGCGGCGAGCCTTCGACGTAGGTGTCGACGACGATGGAAGCGATGGACGGACTGACGTAGGTCAGATCGTCCGTGACGGCGCGGACGGCGTGAATCAGCTCCTCTGACGCCGAGTTCTTCAGAAGGTAGCCGACCGCGCCGGCCTTGAACATGGCCACGACGTAGCGCCGATCGGAGTTCATCGAAAGGCCGATGATCTTGATCCGTGGCATCTCGGCCAGCAGGCGGCGGGTCGCGTCGACGCCGTTCAGGTCTGGCATCGAAATGTCCATGACCACGATCTCCGGCCGCAGGCTGTGCGCGAGCGTGAGCGCCTCTCGCCCGCTGGCTGCCTCTCCGACGACCGTCAACCCCTCCTCCTTTTCCAGGATCGCGCGCAGCCCATCGCGCATCATCTTGTGATCGTCGACCAGCAGGATCCTCACGACACCACCTCGACCGCGCCGGGCTTTGACACCGGCTCACCAGCCTTGAGCGGCACCCGAAGACTCACGCGGGTCCCGTGTCCCGGCGCCGACACCACCTCCAGCGTGCCGCCCAGGCGACCGATCTGCTCGCGCACGCTGAACAGTCCGAAGCCACCGCTCGACGAGTGGGCGCCGACGTCGTGCAGCTCGAATCCGACGCCGTGGTCTTCGACGGTGATCTCGACATCCGCGCCATCCCGGCGCAGCGACACCTTCGCGGCGCGCGCGCCGGCGTGCTTGAACACGTTGGTGAGCAGCTCGCGTACGGCGCGAAACACCAGGGCGGCGCTCATGTCGTCGAGCGGCTTGTTGACGCTATCGTCGACGAGCTCGACCAGCACCCCGTGACGCTTCTCGACCTCCTCGACCAGCCACGACAGCGCCTCCTTGAGGCCGAGCTCGTAGAGGACCGGCGGGCTCAGATCGAAGATCAACGTGCGCGTATCAATGATCGATTGCGCGAGGAGCGCGACCGCCTCATCCAGCGTCGCCCGAGGAGCGCCGGCGATCGCGTCGCGCATGGAGGTCAGCTTGATCTGCGCCAGGGCCAGGGATTGCCCGATCTGGTCGTGGACCTCCGCGGCGATGCGTCGCCGCTCACGCTCCTCGACCAGCGCCGTGTTGAAGGCCAGCCGGAGCAGCCGGTCCTGGTAGTCGCGGAGCCTCTTGTCGGACTCCCGTCTGCGGCTGACGTCGGTCACGAAGATGACCGCCAGCGCACCGCTCTCCCGGAGCATCGAGCTGAGGACGATCTCGATCGGAAACTCGGTTCCGTCCTTGCGACGGGCGCAGAGCTCGCGGTCGTGCCCATCTGGGCGAGGGGAGGGCTCGATGAGGGCATCCGTCGAGCTGTGCCAGGGCTGCTCGCGCGTCCAATCCGGAATCAGGGCGTCGACCGGCAACCCCACCATCTCGTTCGGTCCGAAGCCGAACACCCGCGCCGAACTATGATTGGCGAAGACGACGCGTCCGGCGGCATCCGTCATGAGGATGGCCTCGCCGGCCGTGGTGAGGATCTCGCGAAACTCGAACTCGGTCTGCTGGAGGGCGAGCTCGGCGCGCTCTTTTTCGGTGATGTCTTCGATCACGAGCAGGATCGACGGGGTGTCCTGGATGCGGCGCGCGTTCAAGATGAACACCCGTCGCCCGGCGTCGCCCACGTCTCGCTCGACGCGATACCCCTCGAGCGTGTCGCCTTCACCCAGCTCGCCGAGGCGCGTCCGCAGCGCGGGGATGTTCCACTCTCCGCGACCGAGCTCGTACAGGCTCCGGCTCTCGATGTCCTTGGCGACGAACCCGAATACCTGCAGGAAGGTTCGATTCGCCGAACGGACTCGTCCGTCCGGAGCCAGCACGACCAGGGACACGCGAAGGGTGTCGACGATGCTCTCCGCGTACCGGCGTGCCTGGTCCAGCTGCAGCGTCCCTCTCTTGCTGGCGTCGATGTCGATGGCGACGATGACGGTACCGTCGATGCGGTCGTCGAGTGTTCGGTAGGGCAGCACCATGATCTGGTACCAGCGCCCTTCGACGTCCTGGACTGTGCGCTCGACGGTCCCGAGGCGCTCGAGGACGTCCGCGATCATCCGGGCCAGGTCCGGCGCGGGGACCAACGACGGTACGTCACCGATGGGACGCCCCACGTCGGCGGGGGTGAGGTTGAACACCCGCGCCGCCGCCTGGGTGATGCGGCGAACGCGGGAGTCTCGACCGAGCAGGACGATCGGCATCGCGACACTGCTGAGCACGTTGGTGAGATCGTCGCCGAGCTGGATCACCTCGACGGTGCGCGCCTTCATCTCGTCGTTGACGGTGCGGAGCTCTTCGTTGCCGGCTTGCAGCTCTTGCTTCGCCATCTGCAGCTCCTCGGCGGTGCTTCGGAGCTCTTCGTTGCTGGACACGACCTCCTCGTTGACGGTTTGCATCTCCTCGTTGGTGGCCTCGAGTTGCTCGATGACCGACTGCAAGTACTCTCTCGTCGCGGCGGATTCTTGCAGAAGCTGCGTATCCACGACGCCCGGGGAGCCGACGACGCCCTTCGGGACGTCCTCCACCTCTACGGGACGCGCCTCACGGAAAAGCACCACGAAGAAGCGCTGGGGGGTGGACCGGACCCGAAAGGGGATGACCTCGAGCTCGATGCTGCGCGGCGACGGCCCGTTGGTCTGCGCCATCCTCCGACAGGCGATCTGCTTCACTCTCGCCTCTTCGATGGTCTGGCGCAGCGATAGGCGGATCTCTTCGCGAACCATGCGGAGCAGATCGAAGCTGGCCACGCCCGCCGCCGGCTCGAGGAAGGGTCCAGTCCGGCCGCGAAACTCCACGATGGCGAGGTCTTCGGTGATCACGATCGCGGGCGGCGAGAACTCGGCGATGATCAGGCGATCGACCTCGCGATGAACGTCCTGCGGAATCGAGATCCGAGCCGCAATCGACAGCCCGCGCGGCGCCAGCTCGACAGCGCCGCGATTGGTCGCGTCGAACACGAAGGGCGGCGCCGCCGAGGTGCGCGCGTAGATCCGGTTCTTCGCGTCGAGAGGTGTGAAACCCGGAAAGGCTCGGATGGTCTCTGCGCTTCCCAGCACCAGGACGCCGGTCTCCTTCAGCGCGTAGTGGAACATGGGCAGCAGCCGATCTTGCAGGGACGAGCCGAGGTAGATCATCAGATTGCGGCAGCTCACCAGGTCCATGCCGGCGAAAGGGGGATCGCGAGTGGCGTCCTGTCGGGCGAACACACAGAGATCTCGGACGCTCTTGCTGATCTGGTATCGGCCATCGGTGTTCGTGAAGAAACGCCGGAGTCGCTCCGGTGAGACCTCGTGCTCGATGCTGGTTGGATATTTCGCCGCCCGCGCCTTGTCGATGGCAGCGGCGCTGACGTCGGTCCCGAAGAGCTTGATGGGGATCTCCCTCCGGTTGCCGTCGCCGAGAAACTCGAGCAGGCTCATCGCGATCGAGTAGACCTCTTCGCCCGTCGAGCAGCCCGGCACCCAGACCCGGACGCAAGCCTCCGGGGAGCGATTGGTGAGCAGCCTGGGAAACGCGGTGGCCTTGAGCGCGGCGAATGTCTCAGGGTCGCGGAAGAAGCTGGTGACGTGGATCAGGACATCGTCGGACAGGGCACGGGCCTCTTCCGGGCTTCGCTCGACCAGATCGGCATAGTCACTCAGGCTCGACAGCCTGTGGACGGCGATCCGCCGCGCCACCCGCCGCCGCAGGGTCGTGCGTTTGTAGTTCGTGAAGTCGATGTCGCTCGACTTGCGCACGGCCGAGGAGATGCGCAGGAGATCCGCGGAGTCGTCCTCGGTGGTTGGGGGCGCCGGCCAGGACGCGGCGTGCTGGATCAGCTCCTCGGCCATGCTGTCCGCCGGCAAGACGAAGTCGACGAGTCCGGTCGAGATGGCGCTGACGGGCATGCCTGGATACTCGGCAGTGGCATCCTGCGCAAACGTGATGCCACCGCTGCGCTTGATCGCCTCGAGGCCGATCGTCCCGTCGGCGCCCGTGCCGCTGAGGACGACGGCGAGGGCATGAACGGTGGTGTCGGCCGCGAGCGATTCGAAGAAATGATTGATGGGTAGGTAGAGCCCCGTGGTTTCGGGACGCGGTGTCAGCTTCAAGAATCCATAGGTGATGCCCAGGCTGAAGTTGGGAGGGACGACATAGACGTGATTCACTTTGGCGGGCATGCCGTCGGCCACCGTCTGCACCGGCAGGGCCGTGACCCTCGCGAGGATGTCCGCGAGGCTGCTCGCGTGGGCCGGGTCGAGGTGGTGGACGATCACGACGGCGACGCCCGGCTCCGGACCGAGGTGGCGCAACAGCTCTACGGTCGGAGACAAGCCGCCGGCCGACGCACCGACGGCCACCAGGGCCAGAAGCGGGCGATTCCAGATCTCCGGCGATCCTCCCCCAGTCGCGGTCGTCGAGTCGGCCCGAGTCAAGACGCCATTTCCCCTTTCCCCCCCCGCGCAGAGTGTACAGGTGATCGGGACGCCCATAGAAACGCAAATCGATTCCTGCGTGTGCGCCGCTGTCTCGGGGTGCGGATCGTTAGCTTTTCTCTTCGACCGTGAAGGTCGGGACCCCGACGCGCCACCAAGGAAGGCATGAGCGATTCCTTCGACCCTTTCGACCCCAGGCGGTGGGTCGAGTTGCCGGGCTGCGACGCTTTCGAGATCGCGCTCGAAATGCACCGCAGCCGGGCGCTGGCCCCGGGCAGCGTCGCGATTCTCGAGAGCCACCTGGCCGGCTGCGCGGCTTGTCAGCGGTACGCTGCGACCCTGGGCGCGCTGGCCCCCGCGCTGGCGCTCACCGATGTCTCGGCTGGCTCGGTAGACTGGCCGCGCCTCCGCGCGCGCATCGACGGGAGTCTGTCGAGATCTCGTCATATGGCGTGGGTGCTCGCGGGGGGCATGATGGCGTCGACCATCGCGATTCCAGTCGCCGATCGTCTCTTCGGCGTGGCCACGTCATGGGTGACCCGCGCGGCAGCCCTGGCTGATCTCGCGCTCCTCCTGGCGGTGATGATCGCCCGAACCTTCCGATGGAAGCACCCGGCGCGGTGGAGCATCCTTGGTGGGGCGGATACCGTGGCGGCCTACCGGATTGAGTTGACGCGAAGGCTCCGGGGCTTGCGCCTCGCGGGGCCGCTCCTGGCAGTCACGATCACCGGCTCGGCCCTCGCCACGCTCGGATCCTACCTCACGCTCATGGACGGGAATGCGCGTTCCGGATCGACGTTCATCTTCGGTGCTTTCATGACCTCAGCCTCACTCGTCGCCCTGATCATTCGACGCAGGGCCGCGAATGACCTCAGGGGCGAGCTAGCGTCGTTGCGCTGATGGGCGCGGCCCGCGACGGCGACGTGGCGATCGTCGCGCGCTTCCGCGCAACCGCGGGCGTCGAGCGCGACGCCGCTTTCGGGGAGATCTTCGAAGTGCACCGGAGCCAGGTCTTCGCGCTGTGCCTGCGTCTGTGCGGAGAACGGGCGCTGGCCGAGGACGCTCTGCAAGAGACCTTTCTCGAGATCTACCGGAGCCTGAGCCGCTTCCGCGGCGACGCTCAGCTCGGCACCTGGATCCATCGCATCGCGCTGCGCACGGCATTGCACGTGCGCGCCCGTCAACCGGCGACGCCGACCGCGAGCATCCCGAGCGCCGGCCCCCATGAGGCGGCGGGCAGCGACCCCAACCCGGTGCTGGCTGCGCGCGAGCACGTTCGGCGCGTGCAGGCAGCGTTCGACTTGTTGCCCGCCGAGCAACGAGCGGCGATCGCGCTCTTCTCCGTCGACGGGCTCACCCAGCTGGAGATCGCCGCGATCCTGGGCATCCCCGAGGGCACGGTGTGGTCGCGGCTGCACAAGGCGCGCCGGGCTCTGGCCGCCGCGCTGGCCTGATTCGGAGGTCAAACGTCCGATATCGACATGTCCGAAAGGTGCGTGCGCGCGATGAGCGGCCCATCAGCAGATCGGGTCCCAGCCGGACCGCCACAACGGGGTCACCGTGAGGGCCAGGTAGAACGCCATTTGAAAGAGGCACCAGGGAAGCGCGAGGACCTTGACCTTGCGAATCAGCAACCAGGTGACCAGGGCCGCCCCCAGCGCCACCAGCGGAGTGGCGAGCGCCGCCAGGCCGAACTTGAGCCAGTTGGTCTCGCCCGCGCTGGGACTCGAGTTGACTATCCACCACCACAGCGGGATCGAGGTCGCCATCGCCCCGATCACGCTGAGGGTCGTCGCCGGCCAGCCGTCCCGGGCCCGCCGCCACAGGAAGATGCACAGAAGGCCGTAGGCCAGCGCGCCCCCCACGTCGAGGACCAGCGCGGGCGCGACCCGCCGGAGGTGGGCGTGGCTCGCCCAACTCGGCTCCAGACGCGCGGGGTCCTGGCACGCCTTCGCGGGCCGGGCCCGCGGATCCTCGCAGACCAGCCCGAAGAGCTCGTCGCGGCCGCTGAGCCGCGCCCGGGTGACGGCGGCCAGCGCGGGCAGCAAGGCCGCCCGATCCTGGGTTGGTGGCAGCTGGCGCGTCAAACGCAGCGCCAGATCGTCGACGCGACAGACCTGAGGCTGTGAGAGACGGGAAACGACCAGGCGTTCAACCTCCGCCGGGCGTTCCCGCGCCAACGCCAACGCGCAGATCTCTTCATAGCGCCAACGGTCCGGGTCGGCGCCGGCGTCGGCGCGTAGCCATTCGACGATCGCGGGCAGCGCCTCGGGCGGCGCGACCTCGCAGACCTCGCGCTTCATCGCGCCGTCGTGCGCCGCCAGCGCCACCAAGGTTCGAGACAGTGCGGGCCAGCGCCCGTGGCCGATCGCCAGACGGCAGTCCGGGGTGATGGTCAGGCTGACCTGCGGCGGATGGCGCTCCGTCCGGGTGGCATCGTCGGGCTGCGACGGAAGGCGGTCCTTCAAGAGCGCCGCCGTGTCGCCGCACGCCGGTGGTACCGGGTCGAGGCCTGTCAGCCCGGAGGGCTCAGGCGGAGCCCTGGAGACCGGCGCTGCCGTGTCACCCGCATGGGCAGGCGCGGCGGCGACGAGACCCAGGAGGACACTGCACGCGACGAGGAACATCCCCCAAGATCGCCCGAGAGCTCGCCCGAGAGCCAGCCAATGTTGAAGAGCAGGCGGTCGCCGTGATGTCGGGGCCGGGTTTCTTGTCGTCGGGCATGAGGCGCCGGCTTACCGCTGCGCCGTTTGGATCGTCGCCAGTCGATGTGCACGAGCTCCCCGAGGCGCTCGCG
>CAZNCQ010000232.1:0-11421 GCA_964571275.1 uncultured Myxococcales bacterium | reverse complement strand
TGAACCTGCGCAAGTACCAGAAGCCCGACGGTGAGTTCGACGTCGAGTCGTTCCGCCGCGCCGTCGAGCTGACCATCATCGGTCAGGAGATCATCGTCGGCAACGCCAAGTACCCGACGGAGAGGATCCGCGACAACTCGCTCCGCTTCAGGCCGCTCGGGCTCGGCTACGCCAACCTGGGCGCGCTGCTGATGTCGCGCGGCCTGCCCTATGATTCGGCGTCGGCGCGCGCCTACGCCGGATCGATCACCGCGCTCATGACCGGCTGGGGCTATCGCACCAGCGCCGCGATCGCGCGCGACGTGACCGGTCCGTTCGACGGCTACGCCGAGAACGAGGAGCCGTTCCTGGGCGTCATGAAGAAGCATCGCCACCACGTCGACAAGATCGACGGGCAGTACGTGCCTGGCGACCTGATCTCGTCGGCGCGCGCCGCGTGGGACGACGCGATCGCCATCGGCCGTGAGCACGGCTTCCGCAACGGCCAGGCGACGGTGCTGGCCCCGACCGGCACCATCGGCTTCATGATGGATTGCGACACCACGGGCATCGAGCCCGACATCGCGCTCATCAAGTACAAGCGGCTCGTCGGCGGCGGCATGATCAAGATCGTCAACGGCACCACGCGCGAGGCGCTGACCAACCTCGGCTACAACCAGGAGCAGACGCAGGCGATCATCGACTACATCGACGCCGAGGAGACGATCGAGGGCGCCCCCGGCCTGGCCGACGCGCACCTGCCGGTGTTCGACTGCGCGTTCCGCGCGGCCAACGGCACGCGGTCGATCCACTACCAGGGGCACATCCGCATGATGGCGGCGGCGCAGCCGTTCATCTCGGGCGCGATCTCCAAGACCGTGAACCTGCCGCCCGAGGCGTCGATCGAGGATGTGCAGGACGCGTACATGGAGGCCTGGAAGCAGGGCCTGAAGGCGATCGCCATCTACCGCGACGGCTGCAAGCGCACGCAGCCGCTGTCGACCAGCAAGATCGACCCGGGCCTGGGCAAGGCGGTCGCGGCCGCGCCGGCGGTCACCAACGGCCCGCCGGCGGCCGTGCGGCGCAAGCTGCCCGACGAGCGGCAGTCGCTGACGCACAAGTTCGCGGTCGCCGGCCACGAAGGCTACATCCATGTCGGCCTGTACGAGACCGGCGAGCCGGGCGAGATCTTCGTGAAGATGGCCAAGGAGGGCTCGACGGTGTCGGGCCTGATGGACAGCTTCGCGACCGCGATCTCGCTGGCCCTGCAGCACGGCGTGCCGCTGCGCTTGCTGGTCGACAAGTTCTCGCGCACGCGCTTCGAGCCCTACGGCTTCACCGAGAACCCGGAGATTCCGCGCGCGAGCTCGATCATGGACTACCTGTTCCGCTGGCTCGGGTCCAAGTTCATCAAGTTCGACGCCGAGTCGACGGTGACCAATGACTACCAGATCGACGCTTCGGGCGATCTCAAGCGCGTGTCCGAGGTCGTTGCCACTGGCCACACCACCAAGGTCGAGGTGATCGACGCGACCAAGTCCAACGGGAGCGGCGCGCACGCGAACGGCAACGGCCACACGCACTCGAACGGCAACGGCAACTACAGCTTCATCGCCCGCACCGACGCGCCAACCTGCCCCGAATGCGGATCGATCATGATCCCCAACGGCAGCTGCCACAAGTGCGTGAACTGCGGCACGACCAGCGGCTGCAGCTAGTAGGAGCAACGCCGCTATCAGATGACCGCCAAGACGCGCAGACGCCAACTCCGGACTTTTCAAAGGTCCGGATCTTGGCGGTCCTGGCGCGCTTGGCGGTTTCCCTATCTGAACGGCATTGAGATCACCCTACGGCTCGACGTCCTGCCAGAGCACGGCGAGATCCAGCTCGATCGCGGCGAAGGGATCGGCGCGCACGCGGTCCTCTTCTTTGAAGACACCGAGCGACGTCCATTCAACCGGCGTTTCCGACGAGAGCCGCAACACCTCCAGCGTGTGCAACAGCGGATTGACCAGCCAGGCCTGGCCGACGCCCGCGGCGGCGTAGAGCGCAACCTTCGCGCCGCGATCCATCCGCTCGGTCGATGGTGACAAAACCTCGCACACCCAATCCGGGCGGATCTCGAAGTACGCGGGCGACTTCGGAACGGCGCTCATCGTTTCGCGCCGCCACCCGGCGAGGTCAGGTACGAGGACGTTCTTGCCGAGATGAAGCTCCGGCTCGACCAGGATGATCCAGCCACCAGGGCCACCCTGTCCGCGATGAAAAGGCGGCCTGAGCTTTTCGATCAGCGCCGATTCAGCCTCCGAATGTGGCCCCGCTGGTCGCGGGCTGAGGATCAGCTCGCCATCGATGATCTCGGCGATCTTGTGCGGCGGCGCATTCAAGACGTCGTCGTAGGTCGCCGGCTGCCGGGCCGCCTTACCCATGGATCGAAAGGATAGCACCCACAGATATCGACCGGTCGCCGGCTCGAGTTGCCTGACACCACACTCGACCTGCGCGTCATTTGCCGTCGCGCATGCCGGCGGTTAGCCTGTCTTCATGTTCACCTTCGTCACCGGAGGGCTTCGATCGGGGAAGTCGGCGTACGCGCTTCGGCGCGCGTCGGAGCTGGGGCCGCCGCCGTGGCTTTACATCGCGCCCAACGCCGACGGCGACGACGACCTCAAGGCGCGACTCGCCGGCTACCGCCGCGATCAAGAGGCGCGCTGGAAGCTCATCGAAGCACCCGAGCTGCTCTGGAACGCGCTCGATCCCGCGGTGATCGACAACCACGGCGCGCTGGTGATCGATCGCTTCACGATCTGGCTCTCCAGTCACCTGGCCAAGATCCCGAAGAGCTCGGACCGCGAGCTCCTCAGCGAGATCGAGCAGCTGGCCGATCGCCTCTATCGCTCGCCGACGCCCGCGGTGCTGGTCACCACCGAGATCGGGCTCGGCTTCCTGCCGGCGTCGGTGCCGGATCGCCGCCTCATCAACGTCGCGGGGCTCGCCAACCAGATCCTGGCCGAACGCGCGCAGACCGTGGTCATGACCGTCAGCGGCGTTCCGCTGCGGCTGCGCTGATCGCGCCCTCACTCGGATTTCACCATGCCCCTGCTCCGTGAATCGTTCCCCGTCGGCCTGCTCGGCTGCAACTGCTCGATCGTCGCCGATCCGGACACCAAGCAAGCGATCGTCGTCGATCCCGGCGACCAGGCGCCCGACATCCTCGCGCGGCTCGAGCAGCTGGGCGTCCAGGCGGTCAAGCTGATTCACACCCACGCGCACTTCGATCACGTGCTGGGTACGGGCGCGATCGCCGCGCGCACCGGCGCCGAGGTGCTGCTGCACGCCGGCGATCGCTGGCTGTACGAGAACGTCGAGCTGCAGGCGCGCACCTTCGGCATCCCCTGGTCACCAACGGCCATGGCGCCGCTCACGCGCGAGCTCTGCGACGGCGACGTGCTGCCGTTCGGCCACCGCGAGGCGCGCGTGCTGCACACGCCGGGACACACGCCGGGCTCGGTGTGCTTCTTCCTCGAGCGCGCCGGCGAGACACCGGTGCTGTTCAGCGGCGACACGCTCTTTCGTCGCTCGGTCGGGCGCACCGACCTCTGGGGCGGATCGTCGGAAGAGCTACTGGCCTCGATTCGCGACCAGCTGTTCGCGCTGCCGGACGACACCGTCGTCGTTCCCGGCCACGGAGCGCCGACGACCATCGGCGCCGAGCGCGAGAGCAATCCCTATGTCGGCCGGCGGGCGCCGGCCATCGTCGATGGAGGTTCCCATGCCTGATGCACGTCCGCCGCGGGTGTCGCTGGCGCGCCTGCCGACGCCGCTCGAGCGCTCGCGCCGGATCGGTCCCGCGCTGGGAGTGAACCTGTACTGGAAGCGCGACGATCTCACCGGCATCGAGCTGTCGGGCAACAAGATCCGCAAGCTCGAATTCCTCTTCGCCGACGCCGAAGCGGCCGGCGCCGACACCGTGATCACGTGCGGCGGCGAGCAATCCAATCACTGCCGCGCCACCGCGCTGGCGGCCGCGCAGCGCGGCCTCGGCTGCGTGCTCTTGCTGCGCGTCCCCGATCCGTCGGCGCCGCCCGCGCCGACCGCGAACAGCCTGCTCGATCGCGTTGCCGGCGCGCAGATCCGCTATGTCTCGTTCGCCGAGTACCGGCGCCGCGACGAGATCTTCGCGGTCGTCGAGGAAGATCTGCGCCGCGCCGGCCGACGTCCCTACCCGATCCCCGAGGGCGGATCCAACGCGCTCGGCGCGTGGGGCTACGTCGCCGCGATCGAGGAGCTGCGCGATCAGATCGCCGCGCTCGGCACCGAAGCGCCCGCGCCGATCACGATCGTCTACGCCGCCGGCTCGGGCGGCACCGGCGCCGGCATCGAGCTCGGCCTGCGCCTCGGCGGCTGGACCGACGCGCGCGCTCTCGGCTTCGCGGTGTGCGACGACCGCGCGTACTTCCAGCGCCGCATCGCCGACATCGTCGGCGACGCCAGCCGCCACTGGAACCTGGGCGTCACGCTCGCTCCCGACGACGTGGCGATCGACGATCGCTTCATCGGTCCCGGCTACGCGCAGACCACCCCCGAGATGCTCGCCACGATCCCCGAGGTCGCGCGCACCGACGGACCGGTCCTGGATCCGGTGTACACCGGCAAGGCCTTTTTCGGGCTCAAAGCGTCGATCGAACGAGCGGAGCTGGCGCGCGCCCGCACGGTGATTTTTATCCATACCGGTGGAATCTTTGGATTATTTCCTTTCGCGCCAGATCTGATACCGGTCGCGCACTGACGGATTTCCGGGGACGCCGATCGATGTGAGCGTCAGTCGGGCAACCGGCTGCGCCAGCCCACACGAAATTTGAGCGCGTGATTTCGCGAATGGAGATAAGCTAGCGTTCATGCTGCACTCGTCTTCGCTCGCCCGCCGTTCACGCACGAATGTCTCCGGCCTGGTCGTCGCGATGTCATTGTTGGTCGCGGTGCCGGCCTTCGCCAAGAAGAAAGCCGCCGAAGACGCGCCTCCGGCAGCGGCACCAGCGTCCTCCGAGGCAGCTCCGATCGATCCGAAGTTGGTTCCGCCAACGCCCGACACGTTCGGCCGCGTTCACTTTGGCCCGTCGTCAGGCAGCGATCTCGGTCGCGTCAGCGTCAAGGCCCCGGCGAGCGACAACGTGCGCGTCTTCCTCGAGGGCCGTTTCTTCGGCACCGCGCCGATCACTATCTACAGCGTGCCCAAGGGCGACTACATCCTCGAGGGCACCTTTCCCGACGGCAAGACCGCGAGCAAACCGGTCTCGGTGCTCGAGAACGACGAAGCGGTCGTCGACCTGACGGGCGCGCACGCGGCGCTCGAGGCACCGGCCAAGAGCGGCGGCGCCTTCTCGACCAAGGAGATCTCCGAGTCGCGCCTGACCGCGATGAAGGCGTTCGCGATCGGCGGCGCCGTCGCGCTGGTGGTCGGTATCACCTTCGGCATCCTCGAGCTGAAGAAGGAGAGCGACTACAAGAACGCGCCGAACAACCAGCCGCAGCTGGATAGCATCAGCAGCACCGGCAAGAACTACGCGCTCATCGCCAACATCGGCTACGCGCTGACCTTCGTTGGCGCCATTGGCGCGGCCGTCTGCGCCTATCCGATGTTCGTGAAGCCGAACGCCGAGAAGGCGAAGCCCATGGCGATGTCGCAGCCGATCTTCGTGGTGGTCCCGACCTCGACCGGCGCCGCCGGCTCGGTCGCGCTCCGGTTCTAGCGAAGCCGCGCTCCACGCGCTCCGCTATTTTCCCAGCTTGCCCGCGTCGATCACGCGCGTGCCCGCGGGCGGTGACCACTTGAAGGTCCCGTCGGGCACGCCGCTGTTGATCTTGATGTCGGCGAAGAGCATGTCGTTGACGTTGCCCTGACCGTCGACGAGCAGGCTCTCGCGCACCAGGAAGCTCTCCGGGTCGACCACGAAGGTGATCTCCTTGACCTGGGGCTGTGCCTGACGCGGGTGCAGCGACAGCACGTAGTCGCGCGCGGTACCGACGCCGGGCGACCTGGCGAACGCGATCTCGAACTCGTCGGCCAGCTTGCCCTTGCCGGTCAGGAACGCCAGCGCAGCCGGTAGCTGCGACGACTTGAGGTCCTGCTTGAAGGCCTGCCGATCGTCGGGCTCGTACAACCACAGGCGGCTGCCGTCGGCCAGGTACATCTTCACGTCGGGCGTCTGGTAGTTCCAGCGCATCTTGCCCGGCTTCTTGAGCAGGACCTCGCCGGACAGCGCGGTCTTGCGCTTGAACACCGGGTTGGTCAGCGTCTGGCTGAAGTGCGCGCGAAAGTCGGTCGCCCCGTCGTAGCGCTTCTGCACGTGGTCGATGACCGCGTCGAGACCGAGCCTCTCGCCCGCCGCCGCCGCCGCCGCCGCCGCGACGAAGACGGCGTGCGAAAAAATCAGGAGCAAGGCCGCGGGGAGCAGTCGGGAGCGCATCAGCGAATCCTAGTCAATCGGACGGCCGACGGCGACCGGCGATTCACTCCGCGACCCCCGCCGCAGCTCATCGCGGTTGCGAGTCCTACGACGCGTGCTGCAGGTACTCGCCCGGCGGCGCGATGACCTCGCGTGGCTTGGCGCCATTGGCGGGACCGACGATCCCCTCGCGCTCCATGTACTCGACCATGCGCGCGGCGCGGTTGTAACCGATCTGCAGCCGCCGCTGGATGAACGACACGCTCGCCTGCCGCGTCTCGCAGACGATCGCGACCGCCTGGTCGTACATCTCGTCGTGGCAGTCGTCGGCGGGCGCGCCATCCTCGGCGTCCTCCTCGCGCGGCTTGAGGATGTCCATGTCGTAGACCGGCTTCGCCTGCTTCTTCAGGAACTCGACCACGCGGTGCACCTCGTCGTCGCTGAGGAACGCGCCGTGCACGCGACGGAGCTTGGTGCCGCGGTCGGAGAACAGCATGTCGCCGTTGCCGAGCAGCGTCTCCGCGCCCGAGGTGTCGAGGATCGTGCGCGAGTCGATCTTCGACGCCACCTGCAGCGCGATGCGGCTGGGGAAGTTCGCCTTGATGAGGCCGGTGATCACGTCCACCGACGGCCGTTGCGTGGCCAGGATCAGGTGCAGTCCGGCGGCGCGCGCCTTCTGGGCCAGGCGCGCCACCGACGTCTCGACGTCCTTGGGCGCGACCATCATCAAGTCGGCGAACTCGTCGATGACGATCACGATGTACGGCAGCTTGCGCGGCGTCGGCTCGGCCGACTCGCGCGCCGCCTGCGCCGCCGCCGCCTTCCCCGACAGATCCTCGTCGCTGGGCGTCTCGTCCTGCACGATCCCCTCGGGGTTGGGCATGGTCTCGTCGGGATCCAGCTCGACCTCCTGCTCGGTGCCGTCGGGGCCGGCGAGGACGACCTTGATCTTCTTCGCGGGCGCCGCGGGCGCGGTGTCGGCGAAGATCTTCTTCTCGCTCTGCTCGATCTTCGCGTTGTAGCTGGCGATGTCGCGCACGCCGGTCTTGGCGAGCAGCTCGTAGCGCCGCTCCATCTCCTCGACGGCCCAGCGCAGCGCCAGGTTCGCCTTCTTCGGATCGGTGACCACCGGCAACAGGAGATGCGGGATGCCTTCGTAGATCGACAGCTCCAGCATCTTCGGGTCGACCATGATGAACCGCACCTCCTCGGGCGAGGCGTTGTAGAGCAGGCTGGTGATCATGCCGTTCACGGCGACCGACTTGCCCGAGCCGGTGGTGCCCGCGACCAGCAGGTGCGGCATCTTCGACAGGTTCACGCTGACCGGCGCACCCTTGATGTCCTTGCCGAGACCGACCTGCAGCTTGCTGGTGGCGCCGGTGAAGCACGCGTCCTCGAGGATCTCCTTCAGATAGACGGTCTCGCGCGTCTTGTTGGGGACCTCGACGCCGACCACGGCCTTGCCCGGGATCGGAGCGACGATGCGCACCGCCTGCGCTTCGAGCGCCATCGCCAGGTCCTTCTCCAGATTCTGGATCTTGCCGGTGCGCGTGCCCGGCGCCGGCGCGAACTCGTACATGGTGACGACCGGGCCCATGTGGATCTCGCGCACCTTGCCGCGCACGCCGTAGTTGGACATCGCTTGCTCCAGCCGCTCGGCCATGTCGTACAGCGCCTGCTTGTCCATGTCGGGCGCCTGTGCCGGTTGGAATTCGAGCAGATCGGTGCCGGGCAGCTTGAACGCGCCCTCACCCAGCTTGATGAAACCGGGACCGGCGGCGGCATCCGCACCCGCGCGCGCTTCGGCGGCGGCCTCCGCGCGCCCCTCGGCCTCCTCGCGCTGGCGGGCGCGCGACGCCGACTCGACGATGATCGGACCCTCGACGACCGGGGGCGCCGCCGCATCGGCCGCTGCGCCGTCTGCCGCGGCCGCGTTGCCGTGGGGCAGCGCCACCAGCGGCAGTGATTCGATCACCTCGGGTTCCGAACCGTCTTCGTCGCCATGTTGGTCGGTGTCGCTCGCCACCGGGGGTGCCGCCAGACGCTCGACCGCGGCCATCTCCGCGACCACCTCGGCGAACGCGGCGCGTTCGGCGTTGCGCGCGTCCGCGACCGTGCGTGCCTCGCCGACGCGCACGGCGTTGAGCTCGTCGTCATCGTCCTCGCCGCGCCCGCGGCCCGCGGCCCGCTCCGCCTCGCGATCGAACGCGTCGGCTTCCGCGGCCGAGGCCACCACGGCGCGGATGTCCTCATCACGGATCTCGATCGTGCGGCCCGCGATGTCGATCGCGCGGGCCCCTTCGGGCTCGGCATCGGCGTCACCGTCTTCGTCATCATCGAGGGCGCCCTCGGCGTCACGGTCTTCCGTCTCCGGAAACATCGCGCGCGCCACGCGGCCGAACGCGCACAGGCCGGTCCACGCCGCGCGGCCAGCCTGGCGCGAGGCCCAGCCGAGCACCGCGAGCACCTCGTGGATCCGGATCGCGCTCAGCAACAGCAGCGACACGAACAGCATCGTCGCGCCGGCCAGAGCCGCGCCGACCACGCCGATGAAGCTGGCGGCGACCTCGCCCAGATATTGACCGAGCAGACCGCCTGGACCATGGAACGTGGTGGCGCGCCCGGCGAACGGCAGGTGCAGCAGGATCGCGACCGCCCCCACCAGCAGCAGCACCGCGAGCGCTTCGCCGGGGCTGGCGACCAGTCGCCGCGCACGGAAGCAGCGCACGGCCGCGACAGTGAGGCCGGCGATCACCAGATAGGCGCCGAGACCGGCCAGCGCGTAGAGACCGGCGGCGGTCGCCGCGCCACCCGGCCCCATCATCTGGTTCGATCCCAGCTGCATCGAGAGCATCGACAGCAGCGCGAACAGCGCGAAGGCCATCGAGAGAATGCCCACGATCTCGTGCCGCTGGCTGGAGCGGTCCCCGCGTGGCGATGATTCAGCTTGCGTCTTGGCGGCCATCAGTCTCCTCGCGTTCCCGGTGCGCGGTGTACATACACCCACATCAGGCTACCCCCACCGACAGCCCCGTCAAATTTTCTAATCGGCCGTCGGGTCGGCCTCCTCGGTTGGCCCCTCGTCGGGTTGCTTCGCCGGGTCTTCCGCGTCGGCCTCGATCTCGGCGAAGGCGCTCTCGACCGCGTCCTCCTCGGCTTCGGCCGGCGCCGCCGCGGTCGCGGCCGGCGAGCCGGCGGCGGAATCGATGGGCAGCGGCTGCTTCTTCCAGTGGTTGTAGACCGCCTCGGCGGCCTTGCGGGTCATGCCGGGCACGGTAGCCAGGTCCTCGAGCGACGACTCCCGGATCTTCTTCAAGCTGCCGAAGTGCCGCAAAAGCAGGCGCTGCCGCCCCGAGCCGATACCCGGGATGGCCGACAGCGCCGACCGCAACGTCAGCCGCTTGCGCTGCTGGCGGTGGAAGGTCACCGCGAACCGGTGGGCCTCGTCACGCAGGTGCTGCAGCACGAACATCTCCGCGGTGTTGGGGCGAATCGGGATCGCGTCCTTGGCGTGCGGCAGGAAGACCCGATCCGGGTGCTTGGGGGTCGGCTTGGATGACGCCGGAATCGCGCTGTCGACCGCGACGGGCTCGAGGACCGGCTCGGTGGCCGCCTCCGCAGACGGCGCCTCCGCACCGACGCCGACCTCCGCGTCTTTGTCTTCGCCTTCGTCTTCGCCGGACAACGCCACGTCGCGCTCTTTCGCGAGGCCGACGATCGGCAAGCCCACGCCGGGGCGCACGTCGATGCCGACGTCGCGCGCCGCCGCCAGCGCCATGCCCAGCTGGCCCTTGCCGCCGTCGATCACGATCAAGTCGGGCAGCGCCCAGCTGCTCTTGTCCCCGGTCTGCTCCTCGCCCGTGTCCGCGCTGTCGTCAACGCCCGCCTGAAGCTCGCGCGCGCGCCGGAACCGCCGCGAGAGCACCTCGTACATCGAGGCGAAGTCGTCGGGCCGATCGCCGGTGCGGACCTTGTACGTGCGGTAGCGCGACTTCTCGGGCCGCCCGTCGACGAACACCACCATCGATGCGACCGTGGCGAAGCCCTGGATGTGCGAGATGTCGTAACACTCGATGACCCGCGGCAGGCGCGCCAGCTTCAACCGCCGCTGCAGCTTGCCGAGCGCGACCTCGGTGTCCTCGCGCGCGTTGCGCCGCGAGGTGAAGCTCGCCGCCGCGTTCTTCTGCGCGAGCTCGACCAGCTTGCGCCGATCGCCCCGCTGCGGGACGCAGATCTCCACCTTGCGCCGCCGTCCGGTGCGCTTCTCGGCCAGCCACTCGGCCTTGAGCTCGGCGTCGTCGATCGCGAACGGCAGCAACACCTCGTCGGGCGGCACGACGTTCATGTCGTAATAGAGGCCGACGAACGACGACAGCAGCTCGGCGTCGGGGAACTCCTGCCCGGTGAACGAGAATCCGCGGCTGCCCAGCATCTTGCCCTGCCGGATCGACATCACGACGATCTCGAGCGCGATGCCCTGCCGGAAGAACCCGAAGACGTCCTGATCGACGAAGTCGGTCGACACCACGCGCTGCTCCTCGAGCGTGGTCTCGAGCGCGCGCAGTTGATCGCGCACCTCGGCCGCGCGCTCGAAGTCGGTGCGCGCCGCCGCCTCCTTCATGCGCGTTCCGAGGCGCAACAAGAGCTCGTCGCTCTTGCCCTCGAGGAATAGCCGCACGTCGCGCACCTGGTCGCCGTACTCGTCGCGCGAGACCGGCAGCACGCACGGCGCGGGGCAGCGCTTGATCTGGTACTGCAGGCACGGCCGCCGCCGGTTGTGCAGCACGTGATCGGTGCAGGTGCGCAGCTGGAAGTGACGGTTCACGATGCGCAGCGCCTCGCGGCACGCGGACGCCGAGTGGTACGGCCCGAAATAGAACGCGCCGTCGCCGGCGATCTTGCGCACGACCTCGAGGCGCGGCCATTCGCCCTCCGGATCGAGCCGCAGGACCAGGTAGTTCTTGTCGTCGCGCAGGTTGACGTTGAAGCGCGGCTG
>CAZNCQ010000231.1:0-11507 GCA_964571275.1 uncultured Myxococcales bacterium | reverse complement strand
GCCAAAGAGGCAGCCAAAGAGGCAGCCAAAGAGGCAGCCAAAGAGGCAGCCAAAGATACGAAGGCCAAGGCCGCCACGAAGCCGCGCCGCCCGCGCATCGCCTTTCCCAAGAAGAACACGCCGCCGACGGAGGCGGAGTTCAGCGCGCGCCTGCCGGTGGCGAGCGGCCGGCGGCTGGAGATGCTGCGCGCGTTTTTGAAGAAGCAGCGCGGCGTCACCGAGGACCTGTACTTCTTCGGCCCCAAGACCGGGTGGGCCTATCGTTACCTGCGCGACGCGCGGCAGTCGGTCGCCTCGATCCTGATCCACGACGAGCAGCTGCTGGGCGTCGTGGCGCTGGACCCAGCGGCGACCGCCGCCATCGACTGGAAGGAGCTGTCGGCGGTGGGCCAGAAGGCCAAGCGGCTGGCGCACGGCAGCCCGGCGCTGCTCTGGATCGACCTGCCGCTCGATGGCACCGGCGCCGGCGATTTCAAGGCGGTGGTCAAGGCCAAGCTCGGCGCGCTGCCGCGTGTGCCGCCGCCGCCGCCACCGGCGTCGCCGGCGACCTGAGCTCAGCCGCCGGGCGCCGCCCCGTCCGGCGACGAGCCCGTGGACGGCTGCGCGCCGGCCTGGATCCAGCCGCGCAAGATCGAGATCATGCACGCGGGCAGCGGCTGCGAGGTGAAGAGCTCGTCGAGCGGCATCTGCGCGCCGGCGCACGGGTGGCTGAGCGTCAGCTTCTGGTAGAGATAGCTCGACGTCGGATCTCCGGGAACGATCAAGATCCCGCCGCACGATTCGACCGCGGGGGCGGCCTGGTTGACGATGTGGGCGTAGCTGATGCCGGGTGAGAGGTCCAGCGCCGCGCCCAGCGCGTGACACGTCGTACAGTTGTCGTCGAAGATCTGCTGGACGACGTCGAACGGCGGTGACGGTGCCGCGCCGATCTGCGCCTGGTAGCGGTCGCACGACGCCTGACCAGCGTCGATCGGACCCACGCGATCGACGGCGGTCACGTCGCCCGCCGCATCGGACGCGCCGCCTCCCGCCCCGCCGCCGCACGACGACGACGACGCCGCCAGCGCCGCCACCAACGCCGCGACGACGACGGCCAGGGCCGCCCGCGTGGCCCCAAGTATCTGTGCTACCTTAGGCGCCAAGCGACTGTCGCCCCGCTGGGATGTTGGCTGCGGCCGGAAAAGGCCGGCAGGAGATCACATGGCTGCTTTTGGAACGCTCACCCTGCTCATCGCGCTGGTCGTTGCGACCTATGCGGGAACCGCATCGTTGATCGGCGCGCGCCGTGGAAACCGGCGGCTGATCCTGTCGGGCCGCGCCGGCGTCTATGCGCTCGCCGGCATCCTGGGCATGTCGTCGGTCGCGCTGGTGTACTCGTTCGTGACCCACGACTACTCCATCAAATACGTCCACCGCTACTCGGACGCCGCGTCGCCCCTCTTCTATCAGATCACGGCGTACTGGGGCGGGCTCGACGGATCGATCCTGTGGTGGGCCTTTCTGCTGTCGGTCTTCTCGGCCATCGCCGTCTACTCGAACCGCAATCGCCACCGCGAGCTGCTGCCGTACGTGGTCACGGTGCTGATGGCGATCGCCGATTTCTTTCTCTACGTCATCGTCTTCCACAAGAACCCGTTCGACACCTACCTGACTGACATCCCCACCGTGGGCAAGGGGCTGAACCCGCTGCTGCAGAACGCGTACATGGTGGTGCACCCGCCGTCGCTCTACACCGGATTCGTCGGCATGAGCATTCCGTTCGCGTTCGGGCTGGCGGCGCTGATCTCCGGCCAGCTCGACGACGCGTGGATCGCGTCGGTCCGCAAGTGGACGCTCGGCGCCTGGTTCTTCCTTTCGATGGGGCTGACGCTGGGCATGCTCTGGGCGTACGAGGAGCTCGGCTGGGGCGGCTTCTGGGGGTGGGACCCGGTCGAGAACGCGGGCTTCTTGCCGTGGCTCACCGCGACCGCGTTCCTGCATTCGATCATGATCCAGGAGCGGCGCGGGATGATGAAAGTGTGGAACGTCACGCTGATCATCTTGACGTTCTTCCTGACCATCTTTGGCACGTTCATGACCCGTTCGGGGATCGTGCAGTCGGTGCACGCGTTCGGACAGGACACGCAGCTGGCGTGGATCTTCACGATCTTCATGGCGATCACGCTGATCGTCAGCTTCGGCTTCGTGATCAAACGGCTGCCCGAGCTGCGCGCGCGCGCGACCTTCGAATCCTGGCTGTCGCGTGAAGCGGCGTTCACCATCAACAACTGGGTGCTGCTGTTCGCGGCGTTCTTCATCCTGTTCGCCACGATGTTCCCGACGCTGTCGGACGCCATCACCGGCGAGCGCATCACCGTCGGCCCGCCCTTCTTCAACAAGTGGATGGTGCCCATCGGTTTGATCCTGCTGTTCTTGACCGGCGTGGGGCCGCTCATCGCCTGGCGCAAGGCCAGCCTGTCGCACCTGCGCTACCAGTTCGCGATCCCGGGCGCGGCGGCGTTGGTGGCGATCGTGGCCTGCTTCGTCGCCGGCATTCAAACGTCGTGGGCGGCGGTGATCTGCTTCTCGTTCTGCGCGTTCGTGATCGGCACGATCTCGCAGGAGTTCGTGCGCGGCATCGTCATCCGCAAGAAGAACACCGGGACCGACGCGGTGTCGGCGATGCTGGGCATGGTGATCCGCGGGCGCCGGCGCTACGGCGGCTACATCGTGCACGTCGGCATCGTGCTGATGTTCGTCGGCTTCGCCGGCACTGCGTATCAAAAAGAGAGCGAGATGCATGTCGTGCCGGGCACCGAGGCCAAGGTGGGCAAGTACACCATCCGCTTCGAGCGGCTGGCGCACGAAGAGGACCGGCAGAAAGAGATGGTCACCGGCGAGGTCACGGCGCTGATCGACGGCAAGGTGTACGACCACCTGCGGCCCGCGAAGTGGTTCTTCCACAACCACGAGAGCGAGCCGACCACCGAGGTCGCGATCCGCCGCTCGCCGGCCGAGGACCTGTACGTCACGCTCGGCGGCTACGATCTCGCCGAGGGGAACGCGACGCTCAAGGTCGTCGTGAACCCGGTCGTCGACTGGATCTGGTTCGGCTTCATGATGCTGGCCATCGGAACGGCCATCGCGCTCATTCCCGACTCGGTGCTCGACCGGTTGACCATGCGCGCGACAGCACGCGAGGGCGCGGGCGCATCGGGCGGCAGCATGGCCGGGTTGATCGTCTGGCTCGCGGTCGGCGCGGCCGCGGCCGGGCTGATGCCGGGGCTGGGCGAGCGCGTGGCGCACGCGCAGGCCCCCACGGCGGCGCCTGCCGTCGAAATGCGGTCGACCAACTCCGAGCCGCCGAGCCCGCAGGGCGCCGATGAAAACTGGCTGGTGCGCAACATCATCTGCCAGTGCGGCTCGTGCCGGCACAACCTGCTCGAGTGCGCATCGGAGAACTGCGGCGAGGCCGCGCAGAACCGCGTCGAGATCCACAAGCTGCTCGGGCAGGGAAAGACGCGCGCGGACGTCATCCAGTACTTCATCGCCAAGTACGGCAGCCAGATCGCGCTCGCGTCGCCGATCGACAAGGGCTTCAACCGCCTGGCGTGGCTGCTGCCGTACGGAGCGGCTGCGCTGGCCGCGGGCCTGCTCGGCTACGGCGCGTACCGGCTGGCCCACCGCCCGGGACCGCTGGCTCCCGCGGGACCGTCGATCGCCATGAACGATCCCGACTTGCAAGACAAGCTCGAGGACGAGCTGCGGAATCTGGACTGAGCGACGCCGCCCTCGCTTCGCGGATCCGCGGAGCGTGAGCTAATCTGAACGCACCTTGGCCCCCAAGACCGCGACCGCCACCCCGAAAGGACAGCGGGCCGACCTGGCTCGCGACGAGGACGAAGCCGCGCCCACCCCGTCGCGACGCCGTGCCCGCGCCTGGCTCGTCGCGCTCATCGGCGCGGCGCTGGGGGTCGGATTCGGCGCGGGCTTCGAGCGGATGTTCTTCGGCCCGCCGCTGATCATGGTCGCGCTCGGCGGCATGACGCTGGCGCTGTCGGGGCTGGCGCTGTGGCGGGTGATCGACCCGCTGACGCGGCCCGAAGTGACCCTGGGGCGCGAGGTGCGCGGCCCGGGCCGCGCGCGCGAGCTCGAGCGCGAGAAGCAGCTGGTCCTGAAGGCGATCAAGGAGATCGAGCTCGATCACCAGATGCGCAAGATCGCCGACGTCGACTACCGTGAGATGATCGACCGCTATCGCGGGCGCGCGATGCGGCTCATCAGCGAGATCGAGGCGGGTGACAACTTCCGCGAGCTCATCGAGCGCGAGCTCAAGGACCGCCTGGCCGCTGACAAGGTCGCGCCCGCGTCTGCTGTGCTGGCGGCGGCGCCCGGCGAGGCCGCGCCGGTGGTTGCGGCAGTGAGCGGCTTCACCGCGCACAACACCTGCTCGGGCTGTGGCACGACCAACGATGACGACGCCCAGTTTTGCAAGAAATGCGGTTTGAAGCTCGCGGCTTGATGCGCGTAACGCTGATCAGCCTCCTCGTGCTGGCCGCGCCGCTTTTGGTGTACCAGCGCGCCCCCGAGGCGCAGCCGATGTTCGGCGGTGGCGCGCCCGGCGGCGGCGGCATGCCCGACCTGCGGATGATGAACGGCAAGCCGTTGCCCGACAGCGGGCTGCCCGCCGGCACAGTCACCGTGCGCGTCGCGCGCAAGATGCCGGTCAACGCCGTCGTGGGCGCCACCGTCACCGCCCTGGTCACCAACGCGGGTGGCGAGACCAAGAAGCGCACCGCCACCACCGACGGGAGCGGCCGCGCGACCTTCGACGGCGTCGGTGCCGGCAATCAATTCCAGGCTGAAGTCCAGGTCGACGGTGAGACGATCAAGTCGAGCGAGTTCGAAGTGCCACCGGCCGGCGGCATCCGCACGATGTTGATCGCCGGTCTCGGCGGCGCACCCGCGAGCGGCCAACCGATGCCCGCGGAAGGCGGTGGCGCGCCCGGCGGCGGCCGCGGCATGCCCGACCTGCGCGTCATGAACGGCAAGCCTCTGCCCGATCCCGGGCTGGCGGCCGGCACGGTCAGCGTGCGCGTCGCGCGCAAGATGCCGGTCAACGCCGTCGTCGGCACCGAGGTGACGGCGCTGATCACCAACCCCGGCGGCGACACCAAGAAGCGCACCGCGACGACCGACGCAAGCGGCCGCGCGATCTTCGAGGCCGTCGGCGCCGGCAACCAGTTCCAGGCCGAGGTCAAGGTCGACGGCGAGACGATCAAATCGACCGCGTTCGAGGTGCCGCCGACCGGCGGCGTGCGCACGATGCTGATCGCCGGCCTCGGCCCTGCGCCCGCCGGCGGCGACGACGACGGCGGCGAGGCTGCCGGCGCGCCCGGCGGTGAGAGCTTCACGCTGGGTGCCGCGACCGGCGCGGCGCAGCCCGCACCGGATCTGGCCACGAAGACGCTCGAGGTGCGCGCGCTCGATGAGAACGGACACCCACTGGCCCACCTGACGGTGCAGCTCGGCGCGGCGGGGCAAGGCGCCGAGAACAAGCTCCAGGTGACGCGCGCCACGACCAACGCCGACGGCGTCGCCCGCTTCACCGGCCTCGCGACCGGCGCCAGCATCGGCTACGCCGCCGCCCTCGACTATCACGGCATCCGCCTGGGCACGCAGCCCTTCACGATGCCGGACACCGGCGGCGTGCGCGCCGAGATCCGCGCGCTCCAGCGCACCAACGATCCCTCGATCATCAGCTTCGGCTCGGGCGGCCGCATCGTCCTGCAGATGCACGACGAGGTTCTGCAGATCACCGAGATGCTGCCGATCGAGAACCGCAGCGAGAAGCTGTTCGACCCGGGGCCAGGGGGCGTCGAGATCCCCCTGCCCAAGGGCTTCGTCAACGCCGAGGTCGGCGAGGCCGATCGGGGCAAGCTGGAGATCCGCAAGAACTACGGCATCGCCGTTCACGGACCGATCCCGCCGGTGCGCGGAACCAGCGGCGCCAACAACGAGATCACCTTCGCGTTCGTCGTGCCCTATCGCGGGTCGACCCACGACTACCACCAGATCATGCCGAATGGCCTGGGGGCGACTGTGCTCATCATCGAGCAGGCGGGCGACCTGACCGTCGAGGGTCCGGGCATCGGGGCGCGCCAGGCGCGCGAGCTCAGCGGCCACAAGTACTGGGTGATGCCGATCGAGGCCATCGCGCCGGGACAGAAGCTGGCGTTCCTGGTGACTGGCCTGCCCACGAGCGACTACACCGGCCGCATCGCCGCGGGCGCGCTCGCGCTGCTGCTGGTGCTCGCGTCGGTGGTGTTCGCGCGCAAACCGGCCAGCGGACGCCACCCGTCGGCGGTCGCGGATCGCGGTCGCTTGATGGAGCGGCGCGAGGCGCTGTTCCAGCAGCTGATCACCGCCGAGCGCGAGCGACGCACGCAAGCGGCCGGCATCGCCCTGGGCGAAGGCGCGAAGGAGCGGCGCAACGAGCTGGTCACCAAGCTCGAATCGGTCTACCGCGATCTGGCGGCGCTCGACGAGCCGCGCGCGCCATGAGCGCGCTGCGCCTGCGCAGCATCGGCAAGACCTACAGTGGACGGCGCGCGCTCGTCGACGTGAACGCCGAGCTGGCCTCGGGCCAGGTCACGTCGATCGTCGGGCCCAACGGCGCCGGCAAGAGCACGCTGCTCGGCATCCTGTCGACGCTGGTGACGCCCAGCACGGGCGAGCTGCGCTGGGATGCCGAGACGCTGACGCGCGGCTCGATGGCGCGCGCCGCGATCGGCTACGTCGGGCACGAGCCGGGGATGTACGGCGATCTCAGCGCGGCGCAGAACCTGATCCTGTTCGCCGAGCTCTACGGCCTGGATCAGGCGGGCGCGCGCGCGGCCGCGATGCTCGCGCGCGTGGGCCTGGGCGAGGTGCCGCCCGAAGCCGCCGTGCGCACGTTCTCGCGCGGCATGCAGCAGCGGCTGGCGCTGGCGCGCGCACTTCTGCACGAGCCGTCGCTGCTGCTGTTCGACGAGCCGGGCTCGGCGCTGGATCCGGCGGGCGCAGCGTGGCTGGCGCGCGAGCTCGGGACCGAGCGCGCCGCCGGACGCATCGTCGTACTGGTGACCCACGACCTGGATGCCGCCGGCGCGATCACCGACCACCTGATCGTCTTGCGCCGCGGGCGCGTCGCTTTCGACGAGACGCGCGCCGCCGGCTTCGACGCCGCGGCGGTGCGCGCGATCTACGAGGAGCGCACGCGTGCCTGACTCCGCCGCCGGGCCGCGGGCGCCAGCGACGTCGCCACCGACAGCACCGTCGTTTTTGGCGCAAGTGCTGCGCATCGCCGCCAAGGATCTGCGCATCGAATGGCGCAGCCGCGAGATCCTGTACACCATGGCGTTCCTCGCCGTCGTCGTGGTGCTGATCTTCAGCTTCGCGTTCGTCGTCGGCGACGCCAAACCGCCGCCGCCGGTCACGGCCGGCATCCTCTGGATCGCGGTGATCGTGTCGGGCACGGTCGGTCTCGGGCGCACGTTCGACCGCGAGCGCGACGGCGAGCCTATCCGCTCGCTGCTGTTGTCGCCGGCGCCGCGCGCGGCGATCTATCTCGGCAAGCTCGCGGCGACGGTGGCGCTGATGCTGCTCGTCGAGCTGGTGTTGACCACGCTGTGCGGCTTTCTCTTCACCGCCGGCATCGCCACGCAGGCGGGCCGCATCGCGCTGCTGCTGGGCCTGGGCACCATCGGGTTCGCCGCCGCCGGCTGTGTCTTCTCGGCGGCGCTGCTGCGCTCGCGCAGCCGCGACGTGCTGCTCTCGACGCTGCTCTATCCGATCATCGTGCCGATCGTGATCGCCGGCGCGCGCGGCACCAGCCAGCTCCTCGACCCGGTCACGCCCGACCTGGACGGCGCCTTCTTCTGGACGCAGTTCCTCGCCACGCTCGACGCGATCTTCATCACCGTCGGACTGTGGGCGTTCGAGCCGGTCGCCGCCGCGGGCGATTGACCGGCAGCGCCTGGCAGCGACGCATGGTCGCTGCCGGCGCGCGCACGACCGCTACTTCAGGTTCTTCGCGGCGAAGTCCCAGTTGATCAGGCTCTTGAGATACCCGTCGACGTAGTTCGGCCGCGCGTTGCGATGGTCGATGTAGTACGCGTGCTCCCACACGTCGCAGGTGAGCAGCGCGTTCTGACCGTGCTTCATCGGCAGGTCCGCGTTCGCGGTCTGCGTGACCTTGAGCTTGCCGCTGTCCTGGACCAGCCAGGCCCAGCCCGATCCGAACTGCGTCTTGGCGGCCTCGCCCAGCTGCTGGAGCAAATTGTCGACCGAGCCGAGGTCGCGGTTCACGAGCTCGAGGAGCTGGCCGGTCGGCTTGCCGCCGCCGTTCGGCTTCATCGAATTCCAGTAGAACGTGTGGTTCCAGACCTGGGCGGAGTTGTTGAACACGCCGCCCGACGACGACATGATGATCTGCTCGAGCGTCTGGTTCGCCTCGGGCTTGCCCTCGATCAGCTTGTTCAAGTTCGTCACGTACGCCTGGTGGTGCTTTCCGTAGTGAAAGTCCAGCGTTTCGGCGCTGATGACAGGGGCCAGGGCATCCTTGGCCCACGGGAGTGGTGGCAGTGAAAACGGCATGGCTGAACGGTCCTCTCTTGATGATGGTTGAACGAAAAAGCGAGGTGACGTTAGCAGACTGTTACCGTCGCAGCGGAAGAACCGCCGAAGAACCATGGTCACGAACCGCGACTTAGCAAGGGATGCGACCGTTTCGATTCTGTTAAGGTCGTCGCGTGCGCTCGACGGGACTGGTGCTGATGCTCGCCGCGCCGGCGCTCGCGCTGACCGCGGGCGCGTGCCGCGTGCCTGGCGGCGTCGACGGCGGACCACCGCCCGCCTTCTGCACGGCGCCGACACCGGGAGTGCTCGACGGCGCTCCGCCCGAGGCGCCGACGCTCTTGACGATGGTGATCGGCACCGATGACCCGACGCAACGGCACGTCGCCACGCCGTGGAACGACGGCGATCACATCCCGCTGGTCGCCGGGGGCCAGGGCGGGTTCATGATCCGGCCGTCGTTCGACGTGACGGCACCCGCGGCGCTGCCCGAGGACGGCGCGCACAAGACTTGCCTCGGCGTCTCGATGATCGCGGGACCGCCGGCGACGATCACGTCGCTGACCGACGGCGTGCTCGCGACGCGCATCGACGGGACGACCGCGACCTACCACGTACCGGCGCTGCTCGGCCTGCTCACGTACGACAGCCGGCTCGACGGCATGACCCAACCGCTCGCGTTCTACGTGCGCGCGGCCGACCCGGAGAGTGCCGGCTACCAGGCGCTCAGCGTCGTGCTCGACGCGTCGCTGTCACCCTGACCCGGCCTCGGCTCACGGCCGTGCGGTGCCGTCGAAGTAGGCGCGCGCGTGCGCGACGGCGTCGACGCCCACGGCGCTGCCGGCGATGCGCCCGCGGAGATCGTCGGGCTGCAAGTGAATGCCGCCGTAGATACGCGACTGCCCCGCCTGATCCGACGCGTCGAAGTACGTCGCCCACTGCAGGCGCACGTCGACGCTGGGCCCGTCCTCGAACGTGAGATACGCCCCGGCCGGCGCGACGAACTCGCCGAGGCCGCCGGGAAAATAGGGCGATCCGGTGATCGCCGCCAGCACCTCGGCGGCGGCGCGGCTGAACGTGCTGTGCCCCGAGATGAAGCCGGGGAACGCCGGCGTCACGAACGTGCGCCGCTGATAGGGAATCCAGTCGATGGCACGGATCCAGCCGACGCCGCCGACTTCGCTGGTGCGATCGCCGGGCTCGCCGCGCCAGCTGCGCACCGCCAGCTGCCCGACGAAGCTGGCCAGGTGTGCATGGCGTTGCCCGGGCGCGGCGCTGTCGGCGGTGATGCGCTCGATGACGCCGGGGTAGAGCGGCAGCCCGTGCGCAGCGTAGTCGGGCGCGTCGGGCTCGCTGCTCTGCCCCTGCTGCGCCAGGTAGCGCACCGTCGAGAGCGGACGCAGCGGCGTGAAGAGCCGCTTCTGTTCCCACGCGGTGATCGCGGCGTCGTGCACGGCGCCGCCGAGCGCCAGGTAGACGTGAACGTCCCACGCCAGCGGATCGAGCGAATCGCCCGCGCCGAACAGCTGCCGCGTCGTCGCGGGGTTGTCGGCCACACCATTCGCGATCACGAACCAGTGCCCGGGCGGCGTCTCGCTCTTCGGCCCGTCGGCCCAGAACTCGGCGAGCACGCGCGCGAAGTCGCCGCGCGGAACGACCTGGGACGCGTACGGAGCGCCGGTCATCGGGTTCAGCGAGCGGCCCGCACCGTCATTCGCGCCGAGCGTGTTGTTGCCGTACGCACCCGGCGAGATATCGACCATCGTGCCGTCGGTCGCGTCGAGCGCCGCCGACTTGTTCAGAAGATCGCTGATCCAGCCCTGCATCTCGGCCTGATCCCACAGCGGCGGCGAACCGGCGTCGTGGTAGACGGTGTCGGGCGCCGAGCGCACCATCGAGAACGGCGTCACCATCGTCCAGTTGCTGCCGATGTAGACTTGCACGCCTGCCGGCGTGACGATGCCGTTCTGAGTCTCGGCGACGGACAGGTTCAACTCCTGCCAGTGGTTGGGATCGGTGAGCGTCACACCTGGCTGGTCGACGACCAGCGGCGGGTTCACCGGCGCGTAGCCGGTGGTGTCGGCGTAGTTGTTCGCCTCATTGGAGCCGTCGTCGATCGTCGCGGCGATGATCGCCTGCGCGATGCGGTTGCCGAGCGCGCGCGGCGTGTCGCCGGTCGCGGTCGCGTCGTCGGGATCGTAGCCGAGCGCGGTCATGAACGCGCGGAAGCAGGCCGCCGACGTCGCGCCGCCGGTGGCGTGTTGATAGCGCTGCATCAGCACGTCGTAGGCCGCGTAGCTGATCGCCTCGGCGCGCGCGGTGGCGACGTCGCTCGCCGTCTGGCGCTCGCTGGTGAAGACGCCGTCGGCGACGTCGTCGTAGGCGGCCCACGCGTCCCACATCGCCGCCGACACGTGGTAGAGGTTGCGCGCGTGCACGGTCGGGCGCGGGAGATCGCGGCGGATGGCGCCGACCGCCTGCTCGTTCCAGCGGCGCGCGATCGAGCCCGAGGGGGCGGGGTCGACCTGATCGGCCGGGCAGGTCACGGGCGGCGGCGAGCCGTCGCTGCCAGCGTCGGCGTTCGCGGATGCGGGCACGTAGGTCGCGACATCTCGCGGGCCGGAGTGGAGGATCGCACCATGATCGAGCGCCGGCGTGACCACGTTGCCACCCACTGACCAGACGCCGCCGGCGGGGTCGATCCAGACCGCGTGCAGCGATTCGATCGGCGGCAGCGCCAGCTGGACGTCGAGCGCGCGCCAGACGCCGCCGGCGGAGCGCGTGAACATCGCGCCCATCGCGCCCGAGGCGTAACCATTGCCGTCGAGATCGACCGCCACGCCCTGGATCAGCGGGGCGCCCGGCGGCGTGACGTCCTTGACGTCGCCGGCGGCGCTGGCTTCCAGGATGCG
>CAZNCQ010000230.1:0-11525 GCA_964571275.1 uncultured Myxococcales bacterium | reverse complement strand
AGAGTGCCACCTTGCCAAGGTGGACGTCGAGGGTTCGAACCCCTTCTCCCGCTCACTGAATGCGATCATCAGGTCGCGGTCGCCGAGCCCTACCGTGGGTCGGCTCAAAGCGGCGGGAACGCGCAAGTCTGGACGTCGCAGTTGCCGTTGCCGTTGACGATGCTGTTTTCGATCTGTTCGATCGTGGTGCCGTCGATCGAGCAGAGGCACGATGCAGTATTCGCGTCGCAGGTGATGGCGTGGAGATGGCCGTTCCCGTACTCGACCGACTCACAGCCGCCGGGACCCCCGAGACTCCCGCCGCCCTCGGGCGCGAGAACCTCCGTCGACTGGGAGAAGCAGCGGCTCGGAGATGCGCAACACAGATCCGCCTGTACGCCCGCGGCGCCCCATGCCGACGGGCAGGCGTGGCACTGGGGGAGGCGGCAGCAGGCGCTACCGCCGGGCGTCACTTGCGCGCACGTGCAAAGGTTGGTCGGGCAATTGGGTCCCATGCAGCAGTAAGCGCAGGTGCCGTTCGACGTCGCGCCATTCCCGCAAGGAGGAATCCCCGAATCGGTTGAAGGTTTTCCCTCGGGCCCGCACGGCAAGCTACAACCACCGACCACCGCGGCGTCGCCACCGCCCGCACCCGTCGGAGCGTCGACGCAGCTGCCGCCATCGAGCGGGCAGCAGCGATGGCGGTCGGGGAAGGTCAACGCATCCGCGCTACAAGCGGCGAAGGGATCGCCGCCGCCTGTCAGGCACGCGCCATCGCGACAGCAGACGTTTGGGTGCGCAAACCCCGCGCCGCACGGAGCCACGGGACCGATGAGGTCGGATACGACCACGGTCGGCGCGACCACGCTCGGCGTGCCAGCGTCGCCGGTATCGGACGGCTGCACGCTCGAGCACGTCGCCGCTGCGGTGCTGGCTGCGAGCGCGACCACCACGCGCGATAACCTGCCAGATGACAGAACGCGCGTCGGCCCTCGGCGCCCGTTTGATCGATGTTCCACGCCACCAGTCCCCATGGGGCGAATTAGAGCAGATTCCTCGGCCGTCGGCGCACTTCGACGCGACGCCTCGGCGCACTCCGCCGCGGTGTGCATTCCCGTTTTCGATTTGTATGTCGTTTAAAACATTAAGCTAACATACATTAATTTACGATGATGGTCCACTCGCATTGTCGTCTACCTCGGGGCCCCCCGGCCCCGGTTGGAGGCGACGTCGCCCAAGGAGGACCGCATGCCCGAGATCGAGCCAACTATCCGTCAACGCCCACGTCCAGGCGGGTTCGTCCGCCGGCTGGTCTTCGTCAGCCTGGCGCCCAACGATCCGACCGTCCAGGACGTGATCCAGCCGTCGAACCTGCTCTTCGGCATGTACGCGGCGACCAACGACGCGCGCTACCTGAAGGCAATGAGCAGCACGCGCCAGACTTCCACAACATCATGAAGAACCCGGGCGGCGCGTTCTGGCACAAGCCGGCCTATCCCAATCAGCAGTGGCTCGACGGGATCTACATGTCCGAGCCGTTCATCACCCGCTTCGGCGCGCTGTACGCCGACTCGCAGCTGGCGGGCGACTCGGCCGACTGCTTCAGCACCGCGACCACGCAGATCAAGATTCTCGCCAGCCACACGTTCGATCCGCAGACCAAGCTCTACTTCCACGCGTGGAACGGCGCCGCCGACGGTGTCTGGCTGGGCCTCGGCCTGCCGTCGAAGACCCCGGTGCGGACCGGCATCGTGGTCTCGCCCATCCTGTGGGCTCGTTCGATCGCCTGGTTCCTCGCCGGTACCGTCGACGTGCTCGAATACCTGCCTGCCAGTCATCCGGATCGGCAGGCGCTGCTCGACGTCGTCAGCAACATCGCCCAGGGCCTGAAGACCTACCAGGATCCCGCGACGGGCCTCTGGTACCAGGTCGTCAATCAGATGGACGCGCCGCCACCGGCCAACGGCGGCTACGCCGGTGAGACCGACAAGCCGGGCCAGCCGAACTGGCTCGAGACGTCGTCGAGCGGGATCTTCTCGTACGCGCTCGCGAAGGCGGTGCGGCTCGGCTACATCTCCAGCGACTACCTCGCCGTCGCCAAGAAGGGCTGGGCGGGCGTGAAGTCGCGCATCGACGTCGGCACTGACGGCTCGGTCAACATCCGCGGCACCGTGGTCGGCATGAGCGTGGGCGGAACATATAACGCCTATACCAACGCCGATTTCCGCACGGATCTCACCACGGGGACGCCGCCTGCGCCGTCGACGTGCAAGACGGCGGCGCAGATCGCGCCGGGCGCCACGCCGACGCTCGACTGCAGGTACACCTACGTGCGCGACAACGTGCCGCAGGGCTTCGGCGCCGTGCTGCTGGCCGCGAGCGAGCTCGAATTCTGATCCGCTCGACCGTTCGCTAGAGGCGTAGGAATGCCGCCGGGCTTTCGCGCCCGGCGGCATTTCCTTTTGCGCACCGAAACGGTCGTCCGCGACGCGGCGACGCGACGACAATGAAAAACGGCGCTCGATCGAGAGACCGAGCGCCGTCGAGAAACGGTCAGGACGAGCGGTTGTTAGTGACGGCCGTGGCCGCCGCCGTGGAAGCCGCCGCCACCGCCGTGGAAGCCGCCGCCGCCGCCGAAGTGGCCGCCGCTGGATCCACCGTGAAAGCCGCCGCCGCTGACGCCGTGGAAGCCGCCGCCACCGCCGTGGAACCCGCCGCCGTAGGCCGGGGCGCCGCGGTAGACATGCGCGCCGGCGCCGTAGCCATACCCGCCCCGAGCCGCGGCGTAGCCCCCGTAGCCGCCGCGATAACCAGCGTACCCACCGCGATAGCCCGCCCCATAGACGCGGCCGTAACCGTAGCCTCGCCAGCCACCCGCAGCGTAGATCCGGTTGTACCAGCCAAAGTGCCCAGGCCCGTAAACGCCGAAGAACGGTTGCACGCCCCAGCCAAACACCCACGGCGCCGTCACCCACGTCCAGCCGTACGTCGGATAGTAGACGTACTCAGATGGGTAAACGCCGGTTGTCGTCGGCGCGTACGTGTACTGATTCCCGTACGGCATCCAGACCCAGCCGTACTGGCCGGTGTAGACCCACTGTCCACTCGCCTGCGCCTGAACCGGTGGCGCCGCCTGAGCCGACTGAGCGTCCCCGTACGCGGGAGCCGCGGTTTGGGGCGGCGGTGGGAGCTGCTGCGGAGGTGCGGGCGGAACCTCGTTGGGCGCGGCCGAAGGCGGCTGCGCTGCCTGCGTGTTGGCATCCTCGTAAGGCTGATCCTCGGCGCTCTGCGCCCGCGCGTAGGCAGACCCAAGCATCAGAACCGTGACACAAACCGTCGAGATGGTTTTCATGACGAGCTCTCCTGCCCTGATGGACGATCGGTCGAGGCCGATCATTCACCGGAACTTCAACATACCACCCGAACGGTGTGTGTCTACGGGGCTCGGCGTCAAGGAGCCTGGCGGCGTGCGCCGGATCAACGAGCAACGCGTTGGACGCACCGCTCAGGGGGCGCCACAATCGATCCACTGGACCAGCTCCTGGCGTTCGGCGGCTGTAGGAATTGGCACGCCAGGTGGCATGAAGCCGCCGGGGCCGGCGGCGTTCGAGATCGCCGAGCCTCCGAGTTGAGCCGCCTCCTGGGTCCAGGCATGGCAGCGGTTGCAATAGGTGTCGAGGAAGCTCATGCCGAAGCTCGCGTAGGTGATCGAAGGATCGCAGCCCGTATCGGGCGAGGCGTCCGTTGCCACGACCGTGTCGGTATCGCCGGCATCGCTCGGTGCCAGGCTCGTTGCGGACGAGCACGCCGCGACGATCAACGACAACAGGAGTTGAACCGCCGGGAATCCGCGACGCCGCACGAGGTTGGTCACGGCCGAGCTTACAGCACGCCGCGTGCCGCCCCGCGGGCCGGCCCCGCGCGCCGGCTTGTGAGCCGTCGCCCCATCATGCGCCTCGCGAACCGCGACTTCCGTGTCGTCATCGGCGCGAAAATCCGGTGGCGAGCCATCGTGGGACGCAATCTGGATTTCGACACGCCGCCGCAGCCGCGATGGCGCGCACCGTTCAGGGCACGCGCGGGGCGATGACGATCAGCCGCGCGCCGGCCGAATCGGCGACGTACGCGGTACCGTTCGCGTCGACCACCGGATTGCGCGCGCCGCTCGCGGTTGGCGCGGTGGCCGCCGCGGTCAGCGCGCCGCCGTCGGCGACGCGCGCGATCGTGAGCTGGCCGTCGCGCGCCGAGGCCACGTAGAGCAGGCGCTTGCCGGCGTGGTAGTCCAGGTTGTCGACACCGCCCCCGGTCTTGATGCGGCCGACCGCCTTGCCGCTCTTGGCGAGATCGAAGCTGACCGCGCCGTCGGTGCACGCGGAGAAGAGCAGCCGGCGCTTCGCATCCAGCGCCAGTCCGCGCGGGCCGTCGCCGCCGCAGCCGGTGGCCCAGCTCGCGACCACCTTGCGCGTCTTGACGTCGATCGCCAGCGTGCGGTCGCGGTTTTCGAGGTTGGTGTAGAAGAGGCCGCGTCCGGCCTCGACGGCGTAGCCTTCGGGCTCGCCTTCGAGCTTGATGACTGCGGGGGCGCCTGGTTCTTTACCGCCGACAGCGACGATCGTGATCGATTCGTCCCGCGGCGTGGTCACCCAGATCTCGCGCGTGTCGGCGACGTAAGCGATGCCGTCGGGCATCGACGCCAGCCTCGCGCACGGCCCCTTGGCGAGCGATCGGCGATCGAACGCGCACAGGCTGTCGTCACCGCGGTTGCCGATCCAGACCGCGGCGTCGCCGACGGTGACCGAGCTCGGACCCAGCTGGCGCGCCGGCCGCCCCGGGCGCGCCGACATTTTCGTCGCGAAGCCGCCGAGCGGCGTCAGCTTGCCGGTGGCAACGTCGACGACATCGACGTTGCCGGTGTTGCCGGCGGGCACCCAGACGCGTCCGGTCGCCGCGTCGTACGCGAGATAGTCCATTCCGACCGGCGGGCCGCCGGGCAGCGCAATCGATCCCGCTGGCGCCGGAGCAGGCGTCGCGCCGGTTGCGAAGAGCGTCGCCCCGAAGATCGTCGTCACCATCGCTGTCGCCGTCATCGGTCGATCACCTCCAATCCTTGTCGCGCGCTGGCGCGCACCCGCTCGCTCGGGTCGGAATCGGCGGCGCGAAAGTGCGCGCGCGCCTCGTCCGCGTGGCCGGCGTCGATCAGCAGCCAGCCGACCATGGCCGCTGCCTCGCCGCGGCGCGAGGACGCGGGAAAGTCGTCGAGCATCTCGCGGAACAGATCGATCGCCAGCGCCGAGCGCCCGGCGCGCGCCGTGGCCACGGCGCGCCAGAAGGCGCCCTCGTCGGCGAGCGGCCCTCTGGGCGCGGCGTTGACCACGCCGGCGAAACGCGCGGCCGCTTTCGCGAACTCGCCGGCGCGCATCGCGTCCCAGGCGTCGTCGTAGAGCGACTCCTGCGGCGTCGCGTCCGCCGGCCGGCCGCGATCGCGGCCGAGCGCCGCCTCGGCGACAGCGACCTTTCGATCGCGCGGCCGCTCCAGGCGGCGTTGCGGTGGCGGCGGCGCGATCGCCCGCGCGGGCGCGACCGGCGGTGGCGGGATCGGCTCCGCCGGCGGCGCGATCGCCCGCGCGGTGATCTCGCCCGCGCGCCAGTTTTGCCCGGAGCTCACCACCGCGGGTTCGCCCGCGCGCGGCCGGACTTCGACGCGGCCATGCGCCACCGACACATCCGCCAGGCGGTCCTCGGTGGCCGAGACGGTGAAGGCCGTTCCGCGCACCTCGACCTCGCCGTCGCCGACGACCACGCGAAACCGCTGGCCCGGAGCGAGAGGGTCGACCTGGATCGCGACGGTGCCGGCGCGCAGACGCAGCGTCTCGTCGGGGGGCGGCGAGGCGATCTCGAACGCTGCGCCGGCGCTCGCGTGCACCACCGCGTGGCTGCGCGGCCGCGCGTCGCGCAGGTGTCCGTGGACGATCCCGATCGCGGCCGCGACCACCGCCGCGCCCAGCGCCGGCCAGAGCAGATGCCGCGTCCGCGTACAGATGGGGCCCGCCTGGCCCGACTCCGCGGCGGCCAGCAGCGACGCGCGCACCTCCTCACGGCGCGCGGGCGAGGGCACGTCGACCGCCAGATCGCGGGCCAGGCCGATCGCCGCCTGGAATCCGTGCCAGCTCGTGCGGCAGGTCGCGCACGTCGCCAGGTGCGCCTCGAGCGCGGCGTCGGCGCCGAGCTGAAGCGCGCGCGACACCTCGGCCTCGCGCGGGCAGGGCGGCTCGCGCATCACCCGTTGCCCTCGACGGCGGCGCGTACCGCCTTGCGCGCGACGTGCAGCCGCCGCCAGATCGTCCCCTCGGGGATGCCCAGCGCGCGCGCCACCTCGACGCCGGGCACTTGCTCGAGATCGCACAGAACGAACGCGACCTGCTGGTCGTGGGGCAACCCGGCCAGCGCCTCGGCGACGCGCGCGAGCAGCTCACGCCGCTCGGCCTGCTCGTCGGGTCGCTCGGGCACCGCGGTCAGCCGCTCGGCATAGGACGCGTGATGCGCTCGCCGCCGCCGCTCGCCGCGCAGCTGATGGCGCGCCAGGTTCGCCGCCACGCCCAGGATCCAGGTCTTGACCGACGACGTCCCGCGAAAGCGCTTGGCGATGCGCCGCACCTCGAGAAACGTGGCCTGCACGAGATCGTCGCGCGTGAGATCGTCGGTGGTCGGCAAGCGCGCGAGAAAACGGTAGAGCGGCAGGTGGAAGCGCTCGAAGAGCGCGTCGAGCGCCGGGAGATCGCCGGTGCCGCACGCGGCGAGCAGCGCCTCGTCGGACATCGCCGCCAGCACGGCGCCGCCGGCGCGGCGCAGGGGAACCATCTTGCCGTTTTTCAACATGGCACCGCGCTCGTCATAGGCCTCCGAATCGCACGCCCGCGCCGAAGCGGGCAAAGAACTCCGGCTCGTCGGGCAGCATCACCGCCGACGATGACTCGACGTGAGTGGTCTCCGTGACGTCGAACGACATAGCGAATTCTAGCGCCAGGTGCGGCCGCAGCCCGTAGAGCAGCGACACGTGCGCCTCCGCGTGCGGGCCGCCGGTGCTCTCCGACTGGCCGGTTCCCTTTTGATGCGTGTGCACGGATCCGATGCCGATGCCGAGACCGGGCGACAGCGTCGCGCGCCCGAAGTGAACCGGCAGATCGCCGTCGAAGAGCAACTCGAATCCGTGCCGTTCCAGATCGTCCTGTTGCAGCTGCGGCCCGTCGGCGACCGCGAACCGCGCGCGTCCGCCCAGGCAGAAGGGGCCGAGCGCGACGCACGCGCCCAGCTGCAGGCCCAACCACGCGGTCCCATCGCTGGCGATCGAGCGCTCGGCGAGCGCGAACAGCTGGACGCCGCGGCCGCCGGTCGGCGGCGGCGCCGTGATCGTCGTCGTCGTCGCCGGCGGCGCTGGCGCGGGCGGGGCCGAAACCGCGGGCGGGCGGGGCGCCGCCATCGCGACGGTGCGTGAGGCCAGCAGCGGCTCCTCGACGTCGACGCGCACCCAGGATTCGATCACCGTGGTCGCGGTGCGCGCGTCGGTGACCTCGCGCGCGACCGCGGGCTCGCGCCCGGCGATCGAGACCGCGATGCGGTCGTCGCGGCGCTGCAGCGTCACGCGTGCCGGTGTGCACGCGGCGGCGCGCGCCGGATCATCGTCGGCGGCAGCGGTCGCGATACCACGCTCACCCAGCGCGGCGCCGACGACGCCGACCAGCGCGGCATCGCCGTCGAGGCGCACGCCCGGGCGGCAAGCGGCGGCCGACGCGTGGCGCGCAGCACAGATCACGCCCAGCGTGATCCCCACGCCCAGCGTGATCTCGATCGACGAGAACGCGCGCATCCTCGACCGTGAGTGGCCGGCCGGCGGGCGTTCCTTCGCCCGGGTGAGCACGCGGGCGAAGGTTCGGAACCCGCGGAGGATCGTGAGTCGAGCGAAGGTTCGGGCGGTGGCCGGCCACAAAGGGCACCATGCGCCGAATCGTCGTCGGGCTTTTTGTGCTCGCGGTCGCGCACGCCCTCCACTCTACGACGGCGCGCGCGGAAGGGCCGGTGGTGCTCGACGATCGATGGCCGGTGCGTTCGGGCGGGCGGCTGACCCTCGACGGCGGCGTCCTGCTGGCGCTTCCCGCGGCGCTGGGGACCGGGTTGTCGACGGGCGTCGGCCTGGGCGCGATGGTCGGGCACCGCTTTCGCGTCGGGATGCGTGTCTCGGGCTCCACGGCGAGTGAGTCATCGATCGACTGGGCGGTCACCCACACCGAGCTCCGGTTGCGCGCAGCCGCGGACTTCCAGCATGTGGCGGGGCGCGGCGCCTTTGGGCTGCGGCTCGGGGTCGGGCCCACCATCGTGCACGAGACGCGCGTCCGCAATCAGGGCGCTCGCGCCGGATTGACCGGCGCCGATCTCGAGAACACGGCGTTCTCGCTGCTGCCGTCGGTCGATCTCGACGCCGTCGTCGGCGTGCACATCGCCGGGCCGTGGCTGCTGATGGTCAGCGGGGGGCCGAGCGCGTCGTGGGTCAGCGGCGACTTCAAGGCGGGATGGAGCGCGCTGGTGGGAACGGGGTGGCAGCCATGAGAGCGCTGGATCGATGCGCGGCGATTGTCCGCGCGCTCGCCGTCGTTGGCGGGTTGGTCACCGCTGGCTCCTGGTTTGGTTGCGGGAAATTGCAGGGCCTGACCGACAACGCGGCGCCGCTGGTGACGTTCAACTTCGTCGTGACCGGCGACATCGCGCCGGTGCGTCCCGCGGGCGTCGACTCGGAGCGCGCGCTGCAGGTCGCGCTGGTCTGGGGGGAACAGTGGTTGACCGAGCCGTTCTGCATCCTGCCGCCCGAGAATTCGGACGCCGCGACCGTGATCGGCAGGGGTTGCCGCGATGCCTTCGGGTTCGTCCCGGCGCGCGTCGGCGCCGACGTGCCAGTGACAGTGGGGGTTCCCACGACGATCTCGCTGCGGGATCTTCCGTCGGCAGATCTGATGGTCGGCGACATCACTTCGCGCGTCGCCTACGCCAGCTTGGTGCTTTACGACGACCGCGCAACCGACGGTGGGATGGGTGACGGCACGCTGGATCTCGCGCTGCCGCATCGTTTGCCGAGCGCCGGGCCCGGACCGCCGCAGGTCGACACGCCTGATTCGGGCGACATCATCTACGGCGCGAGCTTCCTGACGATGCTCGCGCCCGATTCGCCGTCCACGATCCCGCCTGATCAGCGGATCTCCTATCTGGAGGGCAGCTTCACACCGAGCGGGTTTTACCCACGCCCGGGCTGCAGCGACCAGCCGCTCCCCGGGTTCCTGGTCTTGTCGGCGGGCGGTTTTCCCAGCCCGACCCTCGCCCAGATCGAGTCGGGGAACTTGCCTCCCGAGGATCCCGCGACCTGCACGCATGGTCTGCCGGCCGATACGACCATCACCATCGCCGTGCAGCCGCCGGCGACCGTCGAGGAGGCCGGCTGCATGGAACGCACCGACGACAGCAGCACACGCTATCGCCAGCCGCCATTCGACAACGGTCCGGATCTGACCCCCTTCGCGACTGCGTGCGTCCACCTGCCGTCGTTCGAGCAGGGCGATCAACCCAATCTGATGCAGCTCGTGATCTCGGGCCGGGACACCGATCGTTGCAAGGGGCTGACGCACTACACGCTCCGGGGTTGCCGCAACGATGTGACCTGCGACGTTCCGCAATGGGACTACACCGCGAACCCGCCGCCCTGGTGGCCCTCGCAGTGCCGGCAGTGAAGCGCCGCCCGTTCGTGCGCGGCGGGTGCGCGCGCCCGTCGATCGTTGTTTTTGCCGTCGCGCTCATTGCGCCGGCGGCGGCGCGCGATGCGATCGCCGCGGCTCCCGGCGCCAGCGCGGGCGGCTCGTCGATCGCGGGGGCGCCGGGCGGCAGCGGCTTGCCGCCACCCCCACTGACCGCGGGCGCGCCCGCCCCGGGCGCCCCGACCGGGGCGCCGACGAAAGACAAAGACGATGACGACGAAGGCGAGCCGCGCCTGAGCCTGCCGACCGAGGCCGACCGCGACGCATGGTTGCACAGCGGGTTCCGCATGGGCCTCGGGATCGTGTACGGACAGTTCAGCGGACTCGAAGGCGCGCCCAGCGGACGGCTGATTGGAGCGACGGTGCGGCTCGGCCTGCGCCTCGACGCCGACTGGTCGGTGCTCGCGTCGTTCCAGTACGCGCTGGCGCGGTCGTCGGGCGGCCTCGACGGCCTGCGCTTCGCGGGCACGATCGATCCCACCTGGCACGTGACACGGCACCTGTCGCTGGCGGTCGGCTTCGGTTTCGGCGGCATCGTCGAGGGGAGCACCGGGCGGCCCGACGTGATGCCGCTGCCGAGCACGATCAACACGTCGTACACGTTCCCGGGCGCGAGCCCGGCGCTGCCGAGTTGCAGCGGCGTCGGCGCGGCCGGCCTCGCGCGCGCCGAGTGGATGATCGTCCTCGGGCCACGCGCCGCCACCAGCTTCACCGTCGAGGCCGTCGGCCAGTGGACCGGTTGCGTCGCCGACACCGGCAACGTCGAGGTCGACACCGGGCAGGCGATCGTGCGCCGCCAGTGGTGGCCGCACGCCGGTGCGACGGTCGGGTGGGGGATGACTTGGCGATGATCCGCGCGGCGGCGCTGGCCGCCGTTCTGCTGGCGCCGCTCGTCGCTCGCGCCGAGGCGAATCCCGACGCCGGGGCGCCGTCGCCGGACGCGCAGGCGACCGGCGACCCGGCCGCCGCGGTCGACGCGGGCGCGGTGGCCGACGCCGCCGCTCCACCCCGATCGGGGGCGAGCGCGCCTGCCGCCGAGGCGCCTCCGTCCGCCGACGCCGGTGCCGCCGCCAGCTTCGAGCCGCCGAAACTGCTGTCGGATCGGATCGTCCCGCCGCCGCCCAACGCGCCACCATTCACGACGAAGGTCGTGGTGACGGTGAAGTTGCTGGTCGATGTCACCGGCGCCGTGCAAAAGGTGGAGCTCACGACGCTGCCGCAGCCACCGTTCGACGCCGCGGTCGTTGCGGCGGCGAAGGCGTTTCGGTTCCAGCCGGCCCGCTACGCCGGCGCGCCGGTGCCGGTTCAGATCAACTTCACGAACACGTTCTTGCCGCCGCCGCCGCCGCCGGTCCCCGAGGCGGCCATCAAGGACGAAGGCCCCGCACGTGCGTCGGTCCTGCGCGGCCGCCTGATCGAGCTCGGCACGCGCGCGCCCATCGCCGGCGCCACGGTCACCGCGGTGGTCGGCGATCGCCACTACAGCGTCGACGCTGACGCGCACGGAAAGTTCCGGCTGCCGCTGCCGCCCGGCAACGCCAGGGTGTCGGTCTACGCGCCCAGCCACAATCCGTTCGTGCAGGACGAGACGCTGGCGCCCAAGCAGGAGCTGGTGGTCAAGTACCTCGTCGAGCGCGACCGCTACGACCCCTACGAGATCATCGTGGTCGCTGAGAAGCGTCGCGACGAGGTCTCGCGCATCACGCTGCGCGGCGCCGAGATCAAGCAGATCCCGGGCACGTTCGGCGATCC
>CAZNCQ010000229.1:0-11592 GCA_964571275.1 uncultured Myxococcales bacterium | reverse complement strand
CGTCGCGCACATAGAGCACGGTGTCGATGCAGGTGTTGGTGCAGGTGCTGAAGGTGACCGTGGTGGAGTTCGCGTCGAGCACGAAGTAGTAGACCCCGTCGCCCGACGTTGTCGTCAGCGGCGCGGCCAGGCACCCGGTGCTCGGCGTGAAGTCGTCGTTCATGCCGCACGTGGTGCCCGTGATCGGCAGGTTGGCGATGCGTGCGGCGCTGCCGCAGTTGTCGGTGGCGTTGATCGTCGAGGGCGTCGCATAGATGTCGACGGTGAAATCCCCATTCGCGCCGCCGTTGGCGCCGTCGACGAAGACGAAGTACGTGCCGGCCGCCAGGTTGCGCGCGGTGAGCACGCTGGTCTTGCGGTTGTCGGCGTCGTCGTTGCAGGCGATCTCGGTGCCGCAGCAGCCGTTGCGCAAGTAGATCACGGTGTCGAACGACGTACCGTGGGTGGTGACGAAGAGGTCGCTCTTCTGGGTGAGGACCAGCTTGAAGGTCGCCTCGGGCGCCTTGTCGCCGCCGCAGGAGCCATGGTCAGTCGAGCTTCCCGACGTCGTGCCGGTGAATCGTCCGCCGGGCAGCGTGACGGCGATCGCGGCATCATTGCAGAGCGCGTTCGCGGTGCAGGACGGGACGTCGGTGGGCACGTCGATCGCGGGGCGATCGACGACGCCGGTGTCGGTGCCGCCACCGAGATCCGCGGGCGCGTCGGGCGGCGGCGTGATCGCGTCGGCCGCGTCTTCCGGGCTCATCACGTCGGCGCCGCCGTCGTCGCCGCCGCCGCCGTTGTCGCCCGCGGCGCCACCGGCCCCGGTTCCTGCGCTGCCGCCCATGCCGCCGGCCGCCCCGCCTTGACCGGTCTGGCCGCCCATCGAGCCGTGACCGCCGATGCCCGGCGCGTCGCCGCTCGCATCGAACGGCGTGGTGCCGCCGCCGGCGCCGCCCTGGCTGTCGCCCTCGAGCCCGGCCCGATTCAGGGCGCACCCCAAGCCTCCGGCCACCAACAGCAGCGCGGCAATCGCCCGTGAGAGGCGTGCGTGCTCCTCGATCACGTTGTCGTCCGCCAGACTACCATTTTGTCATCGCTCCACGGGTCATCGGCTGGTCCGGCCGAAATCTGATTGGGTGCCGCGTCGTCGGCGCGCTCAGCGTTCCGGTAACCGCAAGAGGTCGCGCAGAGTCTTGGGCGTGTTGGGGGTCTCTGGTGGCGGCGCCGGCTTTTTCGGGTTGGGCTGGCGCTGGTCGATGAACTTGGGCTTCTCTTCCGGCTTGTCTGGCGTGCGAGTCGGTGGCCGGGCCGTCGTTTTGATCGAGCTGCTCTTCGCGCCGGTCGTCGGACTGTCCTTGGCACTGTCCGTGGCCGTGTCTTTGGCGCCGTCCTTGGGCCGGTCCTTGCCGGACGCTTTCGTCGCCCCAGGCAAGAAAGGGGTCTTCACGTCGGAATCCGCGCTCGCGGGAGCCGCGGCGGCTTCGCGCGCCGTCCGTGCATCGTCGTCGGCTGGCCGCGGCGCTGCCGACTGATGCGCTGTCTTGCGCGCGCGCATCAGCTGCCGGCGCTCCTCGCGCTTCTGGTCCTCGGGGTTCACCCCCTCGATGTGGAAGATCACGCGGCGGTTCTTCGCGCGTCCCTCCTCGGTGTCGTTGGGCGCCCAGGGCAGCTTCTCACCGCGCCCGATCGCGGTCAGGCGCGAGCGCTCGACGCCCTTGTCGACCAGGAACTCGACCACCGCCTCCGCGCGCAGCACCGACAGCTTCTGGTTCCATTCGGGCGGGCCGGTGTCGTCGGTGTGGCCCTCGACCGCACAGCGCCCGACCTCCGGGTGCGCTTTCAGCGTCAGCGCGATCTGTCCGAGTATGTTGTAGTACGCGTGGCGCACGCGCGAGTGATCCGTCTCGAAGAAGATCGGCTTCAGCGTCTCGAGCTCTTCCTTGCCGATGTGCACGGCGGTCTCGCCCTTGTCGGGGCAGCCGTCGTCGTCCTCGATGCCGTTGATGGTTTCGGGCTCGTTCGGGCACTTGTCGGCGGCGTCGGGGATGCCGTCCTTGTCGTTGTCGGGATCCGGACAGCCGTCCTCGTCCTCGAATCCGTCCTTGTCCTCGGGCTCGTCGGGGCACTCGTCGTCGTCGTCGGGGATGCCGTCCTTGTCGCGGTCCGCGACCGGTGGCGGGGGCGGGGGTGGTTTGGGCGGCTCCGGCGGCTTCGGCGGCGGTGCCCACGGCTCGGGCGGGTGGGGGACCGGACGGTTCGACCAGGCCAGCGACACGACCACGCGCGCCTCGGGGGAACCATACCCGGGCGTCAGGCCCGGTCCTGCCGCAGCGGTGAGCCAGAAGCGGTTGTCGCCACCGATCCAGCGCGCGCCGACCTCGCGCCGCGCGCCGAGCAGCAGCTCGACCGGCGTCTGCTTCGACGAATTGAACGGATGGGCCGCCCTGGTGCCACCGGCGATCTCGGCGAGCAGCCCGACGCCGCTCGGGAGCTTGAATTCGCCGCCCGCCCCGAAGGTGAGCTCGTCGTCGACGGTGATGTCGAAGAGCTGGACCGCCTCGCGGGCTCGGTAGCCGCCGCTGAGGCGCGCGCTCCATTGTTCGCGCGCGATCTGGCCGAAGAGGCGTCCCTCGACGGCGGGTGCGGTGTCGTGTGTGAACGCCCCACCCAGGCCCCAGGGCAGCGAGACGAGCAACGACGCACCCAGTCCCGGTCCGGACGTTCCGCTACCGAGGATCCGGGCCTTGGCCCCGAGCTTGGCGTTGCCGAGGCCGTAGAGGCCCCTCGGGTCGCCGCCGGGGACGTCGTCGCCGGTCTGGAACGCCGTGACGGGCACCAGCGCGCCGACCTCGAAGCGTCCGCCCACGCCCATAGCAATCGCCAGGTCGGCGCCGACGGCGTGGCCGATGAAGTCATAGGTCGTCTTGCGCGACCGCTGGATCGTCGGCGCGACGTCCACCAGCACCAGCGGCTTCCAGGCGTAGTCCGCGTCCAGCGCGACGTGCAGCTTCCAGCGCGGCAGGATCTCCGTGCCGTCGACCCGCAAGTACCCGTCAGAAAACGGCGTCGGCTGGTACTGCTGGATATTCAACGCCGCGGTCTGGGCGCGTGCGATAGCCGGGTACGCGACAGCCGAGAAGACGATGGCCAAGAACGAGAACGAGAAGACGACAGCCGGGTTGAGCCCGGCAAACATCGCTAGCCAAGCGAGGACCTGACGGGGACGCTGACGATGCGGGCGCACTTTCTCGACACAGCACGGTAACAGCTTTTGACGGACCTCGACAGAAAGGCCCCTCTCGCTTGAGGCCGCTGTCGTCGGCCCAGGCTACCGCTGCCTTATTCGACGCGGCGGACGCCATTGCTCTTGACACCGCATTCTCTAGCCGTAACGTACGCGCATTCAATTGCGCGGCTCAGGCACGTAGCTCAGTGGAAGAGCACTACCTTGACACGGTAGGGGTCGGCGGTTCAATCCCGCCCGTGCCTACCACTACCCTCCGACCTGGGAGGGCGATTCGTTTCGCTCTTTCCGCTGGTTGGACCGGTCGTGGGCAAGGCTCGCAGCCCCAGTTGAACGCAGCAAATGTTGCTGAGATGAGGCGCGCGTTGCGTTTGCCCTCTGCGAACATGCACCTGGCGGCGCGAGGTGGGAGCGTGGGGTTCGTGCGGGTATCCGTAGCTATATGAGCGAAGGGAAGATGATTCGTCCGCGGGACAAGGGCGACGTGCCCGACGATCCGTTGTCGCGCATGAGGCACTCGGCGTCGCATGTCATGGCGGACGCCGTGAAGCGGCTGCGGCCGAACGCCAAGGTCGCGATCGGGCCCTCGATCGAGACCGGGTTCTACTACGACTTCGACACCGAACCGTTTGCGCCCGAGGACGCGGAGCGCATCGAAGCCGAGATGCGCAAGATCGTCGCCGAGAACCTGCGCTTCGAGCAAAAGGTCGTGAGCCGCGCCGAGGCGCTCGAGCTGTTCCGCTCGCGCGGCGAGATCTACAAGGTCGAGATCATCGAGTCGATCGCCGAGAGCGAGACGATCTCGTTCTACCAGCACGGCGATTTCGTCGACCTGTGCCGGGGGCCGCACGTCGAGCGGACCGGCGACATCAAGGCGATCAAGGTGCTGTCGTTCGCGGGCGCCTACTGGCGCGGCGACGAGCGCAACCGCCAGCTACAGCGGGTATACGGCACGGCCTTCCCGACCGTCGACGAGCTCAAGGCGTACCTGGCCGGCATCGAGGAGGCCAAGCGACGCGACCACCGCGTGCTCGGCAAGGCGCTGGACTTGTTCTCGATGGACGACTTGGTCGGGCCGGGCTTCGTGCTCTGGCACCCCAAGGGCGCTCACGTCCGCTATCAGATCGAGGAGATCATCCGCCGCGAGAACATGCGCCGCGGCTACGACCTGGTCTACACGCCCCATGTGGCTCGCGAACAGTTGCTCGAGACGTCGGGCCACTTGGCCCACTACAAAGAGAACCTGTTCGGCGGCATGGAGCTCGATGGCCAGCGCTACCTGGTCAAGCCGATGAACTGCCCGTTTCATGCGGCGATCTACCGGTCGCAGATGCGGTCTTACCGCGAGTTGCCGCTTCGTTACTCGGAGCTGGGCACGGTCTACCGCTACGAGCGCTCGGGCGTGCTCCACGGCCTCCTGCGCGTGCGCGGGCTCACGATGGACGACGGCCATCTCTTCGTTCGCGAGGATCAGATCGGCGAAGAGATGACCAACTGCTTGAAGTTCTCGCTGGAGATGCTGAAGCTCTTCGGCTTCGAGACCTTCGATCTCTTCCTCGCGACGCGGCCCGAGAGCTTCATGGGCGAGCCCGCAGCCTGGGACCGCGCCGAGGCGACCCTGCGGGGCGTGCTCGAGGCGACCGGGCGGCCGTTCGAGGTCGACGCCGGCGGTGGCGCGTTCTACGGGCCGAAGATCGATCTCAAGATCCGCGACGCGCTCGGGCGGCACTGGCAGTGCTCGACCTTCCAACTCGACTACCAGATCCCGGAGCGGTTCGCGCTGGAGTACGTCGCGCAGGACGGCTCGCGCCAGCGGCCGATCATGCTCCACCGCGCGCTGCTCGGGTCGATGGAGCGGTTCATCGCCGTGCTCATCGAACACTATGCGGGCGCGTTCCCGCTCTGGCTCGCGCCGGTGCAGGCGCGCGTGGTCTCGGTCAGCGAAAAGGCCGAGGGGTACGCGCACGAAGTCGCGCTACGCCTGCGCGCCGAGGCGTTGCGCGTCGAGGCCGACGTCTCGGCCGAGAAGCTCGGCGCCAAGATTCGCAAAGCTCAGATGGAAAAGATCCCCTACATGGTCGTCGTGGGGGAGAAGGACATGGCCGCTCGCGTGGTCTCGCCGCGCACGCGAGAGGGTCAGCAACAACCGGCCACCGCGCTCGAGGAGTTCGCGCAGCGGCTGGCCAAAGAGGCAGCGCCCCCGCCCATCGGAGCGGCCGGCGCTTAATCGGCGGCGAAACCGGAACCAGGAGAAAGATCATCGCAAGGCCATCCTTTCAAGCCCCTTCGAGCTCAGCAGACAGCTACCGCGTCGGACGGCGCATCCGCGTCCCCGAGGTGCGGGTCATTGGCGCCGACGGCAGCCAGGTTGGAATCGTCCCCACGCACGAAGCTCTCCGCATGGCGGAAGAGCAGGGCCTCGAGCTCGTCGAGGTCAATCCGCGCGCGGCGCCACCGGTCTGCAAGATCATGGACTTCGGCAAGTTCAAGTACGAGACCTCGAAGAAGGAAAAGGCCTCGCGCAAGCACCAGTCCACGATCGTCCTCAAGGAGATCAAGCTTCGCCCCAAGACCGACGAGCACGACTTCGACTTCAAGGTGAAGCACATCCGCCGGTTCTTGTCCGAGGGCAACAAGTGCAAGCTGGTGGTGGTCTTCCGCGGCCGCGAGATCGTTCACCCCGAGATGGGGCAGGCGATGCTGGACCAGGTCATCAAGGCGGTGAACGACATCGCCATGGTCGAGCAACGGGCGATGATGGAAGGCCGTCGCATGGTGATGACCATCGGCCCGCGCGGCGGCGTGATCCGCGCCGGCGTTCCGGTGCCGTCGGCTTCGGTTCCCGCGGCCGGCACCGCTCCCGCTGCCCCGATGGGACCGCGGCTCGGTCCGCCGGTCGCAGGTGGCGGTGCACCGCCCACGGCGCCCCGGCCGGCCAGTCCCGCTCCGGCTCCGGCTCAAGCCTCGGCTCCGGCTGCAGCTCCGGCTCAAGCCTCGGCTCCGGCTCCGGCTCAAGCCTCGGCTCCGGCTCCGATTGCGGCTCCGGCTCCGACTGTGGCTCCCAAGCCAGCCCCGACGCCGGCCGCCAAGCCGACCCCCGAACCGGCCAAGCCGCTGGGCAAGTGATCGCCGGGGGTCGCGACCCCGCCACGGTTCGCGTCGAAATGCTTGCCTAGAAATCGCGAATCGCTATACTCCGCCGCCTCCCATGCCCAAGATCAAAATGAAGTCCAACAGCAGCGCGAAGAAGCGCTTCAAGCTGACCGCCAACGGGCGGGTCAAGCGGAAGAAAGCCTACCTTCGCCACTGTCTGACCCACAAGAGCTCGTCGGCCAAGCGCAAGCTGCGCCGCGGCGGGTACATCAGCAAGACGCAGGAGCATCAGATCAAAGCGATGCTGCCTTATGCTTGATGGGAACCCTGGGAGGGTTCCCATGCCCTCCTGCTTGCTCCCGCTCGAGCGCCCCGAAGTTTTGAGATAACGAAGAAGGAAACAGTCCATGCCTCGCGCCAAAGGTGGTTACAAGTCAACTCGACGCCGCAATCGGATTCGCAAGCACGCGAAGGGTTTCCGCGGCGGTCGTTCCAAGCTCTGGAAAGCAGCAGTCGAAGCGGTCCACCGCAAGTGGCGCTACGCGCTCTTCCACCGGCGCAAGCGGAAGCCGGACTTTCGCGGTCTCTGGATCACGCGCATCAACGCTGCGGCCCGTGACAACGGCATCTCGTACTCGCGGCTGATCGCGTCCCTCGACAAGGCGAACATCGCGCTCGACCGCAAGATCCTCTCGGACCTGGCGATCAGTGATCCTTCTGCCTTCAAGAAAGTCATCGAGACGGCGCGCGCCGCCTGACGCCGACGCGCCCGACGGTTCCGCCGTCGGGTGCAGCTGCCCCGGCTGACATGCCCAGCGAGGACGCCTCTCGCATCATCGCCGACCTGGATCGGCTCGCCGCGGAGTTCGGTGGTGAGATCGCCGGGCTCTCGGCCGAGCAGGAGATCCGCGTCGCGCAAGCCCGTTACGTCGGCAAGAAGGGGAAGGTCTCCGAGCTGATGAAGGCGCTCGGCCGCCTGCCGGCCGAGGACCGTCCCGCCGTCGGCGAGGCCGCCAACCGCGCCAAGGGAAGCATCGAGGGCGCGGTCGCGACGAGGCTCTCCGGCCTCGACGACGCCGCGCTGGCCGAGGACCTCGCGCGTCAAGTGGACGTTACGTTGCCCGCGCGCGGGCGGCGCCTCGGCACCGTGCACCCGCTGACGCTGGTGCGCCGCGAGATCGAGCAGATCTTTCACGGCATCGGCTTCGAGGTGCGTACCGGCCCGTGGGTCGAGACCGAGTGGCACAACTTCGACGCGCTCAATACGCCGCCGGATCACCCCGCGCGCGACATGCAGGACACGTTCTTCGTCGAGGGCGGGCGCATCCTGCGCTCGCACACGTCGCCGGTGCAGATCCGCACCATGATGGCGGGGCCGCCGCCCGTGCGCATCATCGCGCCCGGTAACGTCTTCCGCCGCGACGACGACGCCACCCACACACCGATGTTTCCCCAGGTCGAGGGGCTGCTCGTCGATCGCGAGGTCTCGTTCGCGGATCTCAAGGGGACGTTGCTGCACTTCGTGCAGAAGTTCTTCGGTCGGGGCTCGACACGCGAGCTCGGCGTGCGCCTGCGACCCAGCTACTTCCCCTTCACCGAGCCGTCGGCCGAGGTCGACGCCGCTTGTTACCTGTGCGAGGGGACCGGCCAGCGCACCGACGGTCCAGGCGGCGCGGCGCGGGCCTGCCGCCTGTGCAAGGGCAGCGGCTGGATCGAGATCGGCGGCTCGGGCATGGTGCACCCCAACGTCTTCCGCGCCGTCGGGTACGACCCGGCGACGGTGTCTGGCTTCGCGTTCGGGATGGGCGTGTCGCGCATGGCCATGCTCAAGTACGGCATCGATGATCTGCGCTCGTTCTACGAGAACGATCAGCGCTTTTTGGCGCAATTCCGGTGAGATGAGCAGGCGGAGATGAAGATCTCGTTCAACTGGTTGCGCGAGCTCGCCGAGTTGCCGCCGGGGGTGACCGCGGCGTCGGTCGGCGAGCGGCTGACGCTGGCCGGCCTCGAGGTCGAGGGGATCGAGCGGCGCGGGCGCGAGGTGCGCGGCGTGCAGATCGCCGAGGTGCGCGGCGTGCGCCCGCACCCGGGCGCCGAGAAGCTGGCGATCGTGCGCGTGCGCGTGCGCGCCGGCGACGGCGCGGTCGAAGAAGAGGTCGTGTGCGGCGCGCCCAACGTGCCCGCCGCCGGCGGTCTGGTTGCCTGGGCGCCGCCGGGCGCGACGCTGCCGGGCGGGCGCACGCTCGATCGGCGCGAGATCCGCGGCGTGATGTCGCCGGGCATGCTGTGCAGCGAGGCCGAGCTCGGCATCAGCGAATCGAGCGACGGCATCGTCGTGCTGCCGCGCGGGGCGATGGCGCTCGGCGCCGACTTCGCGGGCGCGGTCGGCCTGCTCGACGAGGTGCTCGAGGTCAACGTCACGCCCAACCGTCCCGACGCGCTCTCGCACGCGGGCATCGCGCGCGAGGCGGCGGCGCTGTTCAAGACGCGCTGGAAGCTGCCGCGCCCCGACGACGTGCCGCTGGCGCCGCTGCCCCCTGGTCGCGGCATCGACGTCGAGATCCGCGATCCGGCCGCCTGTCCGCGCTACACCGCGCGCATCATCACCGGCCTGCGCGCGGCGCCGAGCCCCATCGAGCTGCGGATCCGCCTGGCCGCGTGCGGTGTGCGGGCGATCTCCAACCTGGTCGACGTCACGAACTACGTGATGCTCGAGACCGGCCATCCCCTGCACGCGTTCGACCTGGACAGGCTGAGCGGAGGCATCGTCGTTCGCCGCGCGAACCGCGCCGAGCGCATGACCACGCTCGACGGCATCGAGCGGCCGCTGCAGGAGGGCGACGTGGTGATCGCCGACGGGCGCGGCGCGGTCGCGCTGGCCGGCGTGATGGGTGGCGCCACCAGCGAGGTGTCCGAGGGGACGACCGCGGTGCTGCTCGAGGCGGCGACCTTCGACCCGCGCAGTGTGCGCCGCACCGCCAAGCGGCTCGGCCTGCACTCCGAGGCGTCGCATCGCTTCGAGCGTTCGGTCGACGCCAACGGCATCCCGCACGCGGCGCTGCGCGCGGCGGCGATGATCGCGCGGCTCGGTGGCGGCGTGGTCAACGGCGAGCCCGTCGACCGCTATCCGATGCACCAGCACCCGCGCAAGGCGACGCTGTCGCTCGCGGGCCTCACGCGCACGGCCGGCTTCGAGATCCCGCTCGCGCAGGCCGCGGAGAAGCTGGCGTCGATCGACATCAGCGCCGACGTGGCGGGCGACCTCCTGACCGCGATCGTGCCGACGTTCCGCCCCGACATCTCGATCGAGCCGGATCTGATCGAGGAGGTCATGCGTCTGACCGGGTACGACCGCGTGCCGGCGCGCCTGCCCCCGGGCGCGCGAGCGCCGGCCGCCAGCCCGGAGGCGCTGTCGGACCGCGCGCGCGACGTGCTGGCGGCGCAGGGGCTGCACGAGGCGGTGACCTGGGGCTTCGTGCCGAAGCCCTGGCTCGAGGCGCTGGGCAAGGCGCGGCGCAACGGCGCGCCGCTCGCCGACGGGATCGTGGTCAAGAATCCGATCTCATCGGACTACGAGGTGATGCGTACGTCGCTGTTCCCCGGCCTGGCCGAGGCGGCGCGCCGCAACCTGATGCGCGGTGTCCCCGATGTGGCGCTGTTCGAAGTCGGGCCGGTCGTGTTGCGCGGCGCGGATGCCAAGGAGCATCCGGCGGAGCCGACGATCGCCGCGGGCATCCTGGTCGGGCGGCGCGCCGACTGGCTCAAGCCGGGCGAGCCGTTCGACTTCTACGACGCCAAGCGCGTCGTCGACGAGCTCCTGCGCGCGCTGGGCATCGAGGACGCGAGCTATCGCGCCCCGGGCGTCGGCGGCGCCGCGGGAGGCGGTGGCGAGAGCACGATCCTGCACCCAGGCGTCGCCGCGCGGATGTTCTCCGGCGCGCAGGGCGCGGGGCGCGAGGTCGGCATGGTCGGCGAAGTTCACCCGGCGCAGCGCAAGCGCTTCGGTCTCCCCGATGGCGCGCTCTACTTCGAGGTCGAGATCGATGCGGTCGCGGGCGAGCGTCGCGCGCCCGCGAGCGTCGCGCCGCCCCGTTTTCCAGCCGCGACGCGCGACGTCTCGTTCTGGATCGCCGAGGCGATCACGGCCGATGAGCAGCGCGGCGCGATGGCGGCCGCGGCCGAGCCGCTCTTGCGGGAGCTCGCGGTTCTCGAGGACTTCCGCGACCCGCGCTACGTCGCGCCGGGTATGAAGGGGATGCTCTGGACGATGACCTACCGCGCCGCCGATCGAACGCTCACCGACCCCGAGGTCGACGCGGCGCATGCGCGCGTGGTGTCGGCTCTGGGCGCGGCGCACGCGATCTCCATTCGCTGAAAACGCTTAGGAAAGCGTCGATACTAACTCTTTGACCGTAAAGGGTTATTCGGGTTATAGCTCGGGGGCCATGACGAAGGCCGACATTGTTGAGAACGTGTACGAGAAGGTCGGCGGGTTTTCGAAGAAAGAGGCGGCGGAGATCGTGGAGACGGTGTTCGACACGATCAAGGAAACGCTCGAGCGCGGCGAGAAGATCAAGATTTCCGGCTTCGGCAACTTCGTCGTGCGCGACAAGAATGCGCGCGCGGGACGAAATCCGCAGACTGGGCAGGAGATCACGATCAGCGCGCGCCGTGTGCTGACGTTCAAGCCGAGCCAGGTGCTGAAGAACGCGCTCAACGGGTGACCCGGGCGACGAGGGACTTTTTGGCGCGACGAGCTCCAAAGCCAACCGACGTCTTCGGGATCCCCGACAAGCCGTTTTTCAAGATCGGCGAAGCCGCGCGGCTGTGCGCGGTGAAGCCCTATGTGCTGCGCTACTGGGAGACCGAGTTCAGCTCGATCCGCCCCAAGAAGACGCGGTCGCAGCAGCGTCTCTACCAGCGCAAGGATGTCGAGCTCCTGCTGCGCATCCGGCACTTGCTATACGACGAGCGCTTCACGATCGAGGGCGCGCGCGCGCGCCTGCGCGAGCTGGGCGAGGACGAGAAAGCGTCGGCGCCACCGCTGCCCGAGCCCGAGATCGATCGCGAGCTCGCGCGCAAGATCAAGCAGGGTCTGGTCGACCTGATTCGCCTGGTGGACGGGCCGACTACCTGATCGAAATTCCCTTCGCAACGGGCGCGTTTCAGAGTAGGTAAGGCATTCACAAAAATCGTCGGGGCGTGGCGCAGCCTGGTTAGCGCACCTGTCTGGGGGACAGGGGGTCGCTGGTTCAAATCCAGTCGCCCCGACC
>CAZNCQ010000228.1:0-11602 GCA_964571275.1 uncultured Myxococcales bacterium | reverse complement strand
GCGAGCGCGCTCTCCGGGTCACCGGTCGGCACGCCCGCGAGCCGCGACCGCAGCCGCTCGACCTTCTCGTTCTCGCGCTTCAGGAACTCCTCGAGCTGCCCCTTGAGCCGCCGCTCGACCTCGGCCTCTTGCCGATCCGCCAGCCCCTGCGTCTCCTTCTGCAGCGCGCGCTCGTCGCCCTCGAGATCGCCGATCTTCTTCATCAGCTCGGCCACCACGCGGTTCTCCTGCGGAAAACGCTCGGCGCCGAAGCTCTCCAGATTTTGGTCGAGCATCTGGCGCAGCGACTTCAAGTTCTCGCCCAGATCGGCCAGCGCCTTCGACAGCCCCGCCTCGTCGCCGCGCTCGAGCAGATCGTCGAGCTTGCGCGCCTGCTCGGCGACGGCCTTCATATCAGGCATGTTGCGCCACTCTTCGGGCACGTCGTTGCGCGCCTTCAGCGCGGCGATCTTCTGCGCCAGCTCGTTGATCCGTGCGCGCAGATCGCGCGCCTCGCGCTCCAGCTGGCGGCGCAGCCCCGGATCCTTGGTGGCCTTGTAGCGCTGCAACAGATCCTGCAAGCGCTGGTGCGCGTCGGTCAGCTCGCGCCCGAGGCGCGACAGATCTTCCAGGCGCTGGCGGCCGATCAAGTCGTCGAGCAGCAGGACATCCTTCTCCAGCTCGGCGGCGTGCTTGTCGGCGAGCGCGCCCACCCTGGCCAGCGTCGCCGGCGTGCCCGCGGCCGACTTGCCCGTGGCCGTGCCGGACGTCGTGCCGGATTTGGGGCCGAGCGCCGCCGCCTCCTCGCGCAGCACGTGTTCGAGCCGGTCGGCGATGCCGGCCAGCGTGCCGCGCAGCGCTTTGCCCAGCGTCCCCTCACGCCGATCGTCGTCGAGCAGGCGTCCGAGCAGCGCCAGGTGCGACTCCTCGGCTTCGTGCAGGGCCCCGATCGTGGCCAGGCGCGACGGCGCGTCGCCCACCGGCGGCGGCGCCCCATCGCGCGCCGCCGGCGCTTGCTCCAGCCGATTCGCGAGATCCGCGACGAACCGATCGAGCAGCTCGCGCTGGCGATCCAGCCGTTCCTCGATGCTCTCGTGCGGGTTCTGGATGACCACGTAGAGGGTCCGCGACGATCCGATCTTCGCGCCCGACACCTCGTCGCGGTCCTTGGCTTCCACGCGATAGGCGATGCGCTCGCCCGCCAGCAAGGTGCCCGCCGACGCCGGATCCCAGACCATCCGCCCCTGCGCCGCGCGCGCGCCGTGCGCGTCGCGGAGCAGCTGCCGTTGCTCGGGTTGATCGCCGATGCGGTAGACCAGCTCGACCCGGTCGAGGCCGTAGTCGTCGTCCGCGGTGTAGCCGATCTCGATTGGCCGCGGCGTCGGCAGCTCCAGCCGATCCGCCGGCCCGAGGATCTCGACGCGCGGCGGGTTGTCGACCTCGGCGGTCATCTGATGGCTGCGCAGCTCGCGCACCGGGCGGCCGAGGATCGGCGCCAGCCAGAAGCGGTAAGTGCCGCTCTCGTTGAGCGTCAGCTCCGTCGACATCACGCCCTGCACCATCTTCGCGGGCAGCTCGCCGCGCTCGCCGTCCTCGCCCAGCAGCAGCAGCGCCTTGCGCGTGCGGCGCAGCGGCCGTGCCTCGAGCCGCACCTTGGTCCCCTTGACCGCGATGATGTCGCCGGTCGATCCGTCGACGACGTGCGGGGGCAGCCCGGTGTACGCCGGGTACTCGTACGAGATGCGCAGATCGCCGACCAGCGGCGCCGGCGAGATCGCCGCGCCCTCGAAGCGCGTCGGCCGGTGGGCCAGCGTCTCGATGCCGTGGATCAGATCCGGCCAGCGTTGCAGCGCCACGCCGGTGCCCGCCGCGACGACCACGAAGACGCCCAGCGCCGACACCGCCGGCCGCAGCGAGATCAGGCGCCGCGGATCCAGCGGCTCGACCGCGCCGGCGACCGATCCCTGCAGCGCGCGCACCAGCGTGCGCGACACGGTCGTCGACTCCGAGTCGGTCTGCGCCGGCATGTCGTCGGGCGCCCCGAGCTCGACCGCGGAGCAGAGGTCGCTCGCCACCGCCGGGTGCAGCTGCGCGACCAGGCTGGCGGCGGCGCGATCGCCGCGCAGCTGCCGCGCGGGTCTGATGAGGCCCACCGCCAGGGCGCTCACGCCGAGCGCGGCGAGCACCACCACGCTCAGCAGCGGCCAGAAGCCCGCGGGGCCGACGGCCACCGCCGACAGCGCCAGCACCAGCAGCGCCAGCAGCATCGCCGCCAGGCCGAAGCCGGCGGTCTGCAGCGCAGCGCGTAGCAGGGCCCGCCGCCGCACGGCGATGAGCACGCTCTGGATCCGCTGCAGCTCGTTCATGCGACGGCCCACGGAATAGTAGCAGGATGTAGGCGTGAGGGGCGACACCGGTCGGTCTGGGAACCCTGCGAGGGTTCCCAGGAACAACAAACGGTACTGACCTTGCAATTCCTCGGGTCAGCCATGAAAACCCCAGTCCAAATCAAGGCTGCCGCGGTGGACGAAGCAAAACTGTCTCAGTCCAGCGAGGCAGATGGGCACATGATCGACCGCGCCAAGGCCGGAGATCGCGACGCGCTCAACCGGCTGCTCGCCGACGCGCGGCCGCGCATGATGGCCGTGGCTTTGCGGGTGGTGCGCAACCCCGACGACGCCGAGGATGTGGTGCAGGAGTCACTCCTCAAAGTGTGCCGCTATCTCACGCGTTTCGAAGGGCGTTCGGCCTTCGGAACCTGGCTGCACCGGATCGTTGTGAACACCAGTCTGGATCGCCTGCGGCGCCCGGAGGCGCGGCGCGATTCGACCGTGGAGAACGACGAGGGCGATCGGCGCGCCGAGCCAGCGCTGGCGGTCGAGGAGCAGACGCCCGAGCAGCTCTACGGCCAGGCCGAGGCCGGCTCCGCCGTGCAGTCGGCGATGGCGCGCCTGTCGCCGGTTCACCGCGAGGTGATCGCGCTGCGCGAGATGGACGGTGAGTCGTATCAGGACATCGCCAGCATCGCGCGTTGCCCGGTCGGCACGGTGATGTCGCGATTGCACCACGCTCGCCGGCGCCTCGCGGTCGAGCTGGCGCCCGCCTTCGCGGCGTAGCTCGCCTCGCGTCACAGGCCGCGCCGCCGTTTCACCAGATCGAGCCGCCGCGCCATTTCGGGGCTCTGATAGCCGAGGCGCGCGATGGTCTCCAGGCAGGCGAGCGTGGCCGGATCCTTCGCGGTGTAGAACGACGAGAACGCGCGCACGCGCTCCCTCTGCTCGAGCGCGGCGGCGGTGACCCAGCGGATGATTTCGGCGCGCGGGGGCGCGCCGTCGGGCTCGCGTGGCGCGAGGTGGTCGAAGCGCGCGCTCACCGCGAGGAAGGGGCAGGCGAGCTCGGCGTCGGTGATGGGCGGGTCGGTCCGGGTGCAGCGCTCGACGATCTGGCTCAGGACCGACGCTGCCAGGGCACGCTCGCCGGCCTCGCAGGCGATGCGGGCGAAGGTCTGCAGGGCCGGCAGCGTGGGCTTTTCGGCCGCGCAGTCGCGGATGCTTCGCAGGGCGACGAGCAGCGCTGCGTAGCGGCGCGCGGGCGGCTCGGTGATGTGCTGCGCGATCGCGAAGTGATCCAGCGCGCGCGCGTAGGCGCGGTCCGGGGCCGGCGCGGTCGCGGCGCCCGCGGCCCAGCTCGACCAGCGCGGCCAGAGCGGCGCGGCGAACAACTGCGCGCGCAGGTAGGCGATCCCCGCGCCGGCGAAGCTGTCGACGACGCCGTCGTCGTCGACGTCGTCGTGGTCTTGGGGCGCGGTGCGTGTGAGCAGCCCGCGCCGCTCGAGGAGCTGCGCTCGATCCGCGCGGCACGCGAACAGGTTCAGCGTGAAGGGATCCAGCGGCCGCGCTCCGTCGAGCGGCGCCAGGATCCCGAGCCCGGGGACCAGCCGGTAGGCGCGGTACCCGAGTCGCTCGAAGCGCGCAACGAGGTCGGTGTCGATCGCCGCCGCGTCGGGCCGCACCTCGAACATCACGAGCGGCGACTCCTCGGCAAAGAAGCGCTGGCCCCCGTCGATGATCTCGGCTTCGGCGCCCTCGGCGTCGATCTTCACGAACGCCACGTCGCGCAGCCCGAGGCGCGTGCGGCTGCCGTCGAGCGTGATCAGCGCGACGGCCTCGCCGGCGCTCGCGTCGGTGTCCGACGGGCGCTGCAAATGGCCGAGCTCGCTGTGCGCGCCGCCGACCAGCGTGCCGCTCCCTTCGTGGTCGCTGACCGCGACGGCGACGACCTCCGCTTGCGGCAGCCCGTTGATCTTCAGGCTCGCGCGCAGGCGCTCGGCGACGGCGCCGCCCGGCTCGAAAGCCCAGACGCGTCCCGAGAACCCGACCCGCTGGGCCATCACCAGCGCGTAGACGCCGTGGTTGGCGCCGATGTCGAGCGCGCGCTCGCCGCGCGTCAGCGCCGCGCGCACGAAGGCGATCTCGTCCTCGAACCAATCGTGCTGTTCGGCCAGCACGTAGGGCGTGATCTGATCGAGCGTGTCGGGCACGACCACGCGCAGGGGGCCGCGCATGGGGGCGCCGGTCGTGCCCGCCGGCAGTGGCGCGCGCGCGGCGCGCGTCTTGTCGCAGTGGATGTGCCAGGCGCGGCGCATCGCCTCGGCGAAGCGGCGCGCGAACGCCGGCGCGTCGGTGATCCCGCTTGCGCTGAGCCGCGGCCGCAGCGAGGCCCGCAACGCCAGCAGTCGTTCGGGCGCGGTGGCCAGCGCGACCGCGGCGTCGACGTAAGCCGCCGGGCTATCGGCGATCAGCGACGGTTCGCCCAGGCGGGCGAGCAGGCTCGCGCCGACACGCGACGCGTGCGTGCGTCCCGCGAGCGTCACCACGGGAACGCCCATCCACAGCGCCTCGCAGGTCGTGGTCGTTCCGCCGTAGGGAAACGTGTCGAGCGCGATGTCGACGCGGCCGTAGGCGCCGAGGTGCGCGCGCTCGTCGGCGATCGGCCCCGAGAGCACGACGTCGCAGCCGGCGAGCGGCGAGGCCGCGAGTCGGCGTTCATATGCGGCGCGCGTCGCCGCGTCGCCGAACACCGGTCCCTTGAGCAGCAAGCGTGAGCCGGGCACGCGGCGCAGGATCTGGGCCCAGAGCGCCATCGTCGTCGGCGAGATCTTCGCCGGCAGGTTGAAGCTGCCGAATGTGACCTGCCCGCTTTCGCGCATCGGCGGCGGCGCCGGCTCGGGACTGTCCGGTCGCGGGCGAAAGCAGAGGAAGCCGCCCGCGACGCGCAGCAGCTCCTCGCTGTGGAGTGATTCGGTCGTTCCCGGTGGATCGGCCCAGGCGTCGGTGATGCGCCAGTCGACGCTGTCGAGGCCGGTCGTGTTCGGGTAGCCGAGATAGGTCATCTGCACGGGCGCCGCGCGCCTTGCGAACAGTGACATGCGGTTGCCCGCGGTGTGGCCGGCGAGATCGATCAGGATGTCGATGCGGTCGGCGCGCACGCGCTCCCCGACGGACTCGTCGTCGAGCCCGTGGATCGATCGCCAGCGGTCGGCGGCGGCGCGCAGGCGCTCGCTGACGGCGTCGAGTCGGGGCGTATCGGAGTAACAGGTGATTTCGACGGCGCCGGGGTCGCGCGCTTCGAGGATCGGCTCGACGAAATACGCGACCGAGTGTTGCTTGAGGTCCGGCGACACCAGGCCGACGCGGAGCGGGCGATCGGGATCGTCGTCGGCGTCGCGCGCGGGCGCTCCGGTGTCGCGCCCCGCGTGCCGGCGGCCGAACGCGCGGTGCTGCGCGGCGATCTCGTCGGCGTGGAGGTCGTCGGCGTAGTTCAGGCAGAACAACAAATTGCTGTGCGCCAGGTCCCAGTCGGGCTGCAGCGCGACGGCGCGGCGGCCGTGCGCGCGCGCGCCTGCCGTGTCGCCCTGCAGCGCCAGCGTCACGCCGAGATTGCTGTGCGCGTGCGCCAGCGCATCGTCGAGCGCCAGCGCGCGCGCGAACTCCTCGGCGCTGTCATGCAAGCGTCCGAGGCTGCGCAGCACGCAGCCGAGGTTGCTGTGCAGCATCGCGTGCCGCATGCCGAGCGCGATCGCGCGGTGGTAGTGATCGAGCGCATCGCCGAGCTCGCCGCGCCGCTGCAGCAGAACGGCGAGGTTGTTGTGCGCCTCGGCGGGATCGGCCAGCGTCGCGATCGCGCGCCGGAAGTGCTCCTCGGCCGCGGCGAGCTGCCCGCGCCGCTCGGCGATGCGCGCCAGGCGATTCCAGGCGGCGCCGCAACCGGGATCGCGCTCGACCATCGCGCGGCAGCGCGCCTCGGCACCGTCGAGATCGCCGGTTCGATAGAGGTGCAGCACGGCGGGCATCTCGTCGCGTGCGGGCAGCGCGCCCGGAGGCGCATCCGCGGCCGTGCCGCCCGTCATCTCGGTCTCGTCAGTCGCGCCGATGGTGGGCGTGATGCTCATGGCGGGCTTGCAGCGTCTCCCTCGACAGCATCGGCCCTTATGGCGCGGGCGGCAAGGGAAACCCCGCTCGGGTTGCCCCTACTACAACTTCCTGCATCGGCCGGCGTCGGTGCTGGTAGGATGTCCGTCGAGTGGCCCCCGTATCCGCGAAGTCCGGCGGCTCCGTCAGCGCACTGGCGGCCTTGCTGCGCCGGCGTCCCAAGCTGTGGCTCGTCGGTGCGGCGATCTTGCTGGTCTTGCTGCTCTATCCGTTCGTGATCGGGGGCATCGTCGCGCACCTGGCCGCGGGCCGCATCGGCGCGCGGCTCGGCCGCCCGGTGACGATCGCGCAGGGGCGCGGCGGGCTCGGCCGCTTCGTGCTGCGCGGCTTCGTCGTCGAGGGCGCGGCGGGCAAGAGCGAGGCGCCGCCGCTGGTCGCCGCCGACGAGATCGCGATCCCGTTCAGCGCCGCGTGGGGCGGCAGCCCGATCACCGTCGTCGGCTTGCGCGTCAACGCCGTGCGCGGCGGCGACGGTGACAACGTCAGCGACATCGTGGCGCGCCTGCGCGGCAAGCGCACCGAGGGCGAGAGCCCGCCGGCGTCGTCGAGTGGTTCGTCGTCGTCGCTGCCGGGCATCCGGGTGGAGAGCGGCACGATCGACGTGCAGGATTTCGAGAGCGGGCTCGCGCTCAAGATCGCTGGCATCGCCGGCCTGCTCGCACCCGGACGGCAGGCGTCGGTGCGGCTGCGCGGCGTATCGGGCCTGCTCGCGCTCGGCGGCGGCGACAAGGGTCCGCGCTTCGGCGCCACCGAGCTCGACGTGCGCACGGCGCTGAAGTCGGGCTTGCACCCGCAGGGCTACCCGATGGTGCGCGTGCAGGACGGATTCGCGACGCCGCTGCCCACGCTGGCCCTGACCGGCATCACCGGCACCGTGGGGCCGCCGCCCACCGCGGCGGGCGCTCCGTCCGACGACGGACGCGGCGTGGTGATCGATCTGCACGGCAGCTACGGCGGCGCGCGCGAGTCACTGTGGACCGCAAAGGGCACGGCGCAGCCGGCCAACCGCGAGGGCCGCCTGTCGCTGCGGGCGGCGCAGTTCTCGCTCGACAAGATCGCCGACGTGCTGCCGCGCTCGGTGCTTTCACCGGCGCGTTCGAACATCGACGCCGCGTTCGATCTGACCTGGGCCGGCGAGTCCGTGCGCTTCGGCGGTGACATGGCGGTCACCGGGCTCAGCCTGCAACACGACGCGCTGTCGAGCGAACCGATCGAAGGGATGTCGCTGGGGCTGGTGCTTCGTGGCGTCGCCTATCCGCAGCGCCGGCGCGTCGAGCTCGAGCTGCTCGAGGGGCGCCTTCGCAATCTGGTGGCGCGCATCACCGGCTCGGTCGAGCTGCCGCGCGGGAAATACGTCTTCTCCGACGGCAGCCACCTCAGCATGGTGCCGAAGATCGATCTCGCGCTCACCGTGCCGCGCCTGCCCTGCGCCAAGCTGCTCGCGAGCGTCCCGGCGGCGCTGACGCCCAGGCTGCAGGGGTTCGTGCTGCAGGGCAATTTCGAGGCGCTGGTCGGCACGAAGATCGACTTCGCCGATCTCGAGTCGCTGGATCTGCGCGGCAAGGTCGGCATCAACGGTTGCAAGGTGGTCAAGGCGCCCGAGGCGGTGGTGGCGCTGCGCGACGGCGAGCCGATCGTGATGACGGTCGAAGTGCCGCAGCCGCCCGGTCCGGGGATGGCGCCGGGCGAGACCGAGACCATGCAGTTCGTCGTCGGGCCCGACAACCCGGACTTCACGCCCTACGCCGAGATTTCGCCCTATCTCATCGGGTCGATCATGACCACCGAGGACAACGGCTTCTTCAAGCACCACGGCTGGGTGACGTCGCAGTTCAAGGGCGCGTTGAAGCGCAACCTCGAGCGCGGCGGGTTCCGCATCGGCGCGTCGTCGATCACCATGCAGATGGTGAAGAACGTGCTGCTCAGCCAGGAGAAGACGCTGTCGCGCAAGCTGCAGGAGCTGTTTCTCGTCTGGTATCTCGAGCAGGTGCTGCCCAAGGAGCGGATCCTCGAGCTCTACTTCAACGCGATCGAGTTCGGTCCGCGCATCTACGGCATCGGCGCGGCCGCGCGGCACTACTTCGGCAAGCGCCCGTCGGAGCTGACGCCGCTCGAGGGCGCGTTCTTCTCGTCGATGCTGCCCAACCCCAAGCGCCGCTACATCCAGTACTGCCACGGAGCGCCGTATCCGCCGTGGGACAAGTACGTGCGGCGCATCCTGGCAACCGTGCACCAGCGCGGGCACATCACCGACGAGGAGTACGAGCAGGCGGCGTCGCAGCCGCTGGTCTTCGATCGGCACGAGGCGACGTTCACCGAGAAGCAGTGCCTCGACTGGGTCAAGAAGATGACCACGCGCCCCGAGCCCGAGTCGCCGCCCGAGCTGGACGCCGGCGACGAGCCCCCGAGCGAGGGCCCGGAGATCCACGCCCCCGTGCCGAAGCACGGCAAGCACCGCCGCGGCGGCGCGCGCGGCCCGCGCGGCGCGATGGTCAACACCGACGAGACGCCGCGCGCGGCGCGTGGCGCGCGCCGCTGAGGACGTAACCTAGGCGGGCCGAAGGCCCGCCAGGTTCAGCGCTGGGTTGGCCGCCGAGCCTTGCGGGCCGGCTTGCGCTTGAGCTGTGAGCGGAGGGCCGCGTTTACGGCCTTCGAAGTCTTGAAAACGTCAGCGACGTCGCGGTCCAAGACCACGACGTTGGTTCCACGAGCGACGCGCGCCGCATACTTCCCACGAATACCGCCCGAGAAGTCGTACTCGGGCCTCAGCTCGTCCGATTCGTGCTTCGCTTTTTTAGTCGCTGGCATACGTCCTGCGCTCCCGTCGAGAAGCCGTTCTAGCACTGATGATCCGGACGCTGCCGCCCCGATCTGTGTGAGACACGACAACCAAGCGGCTCGCGTGCGTGGCGGCGAGCAGCGTCCGCCGCTCGCGGCGGACGCTGCAGGAACGCGTAAACCTGCTGCGCCCAATACCCGCTCGGGAACGGCTCGGTGATTCCGAAACCCGACGGCTTGCCCGCCGGGCGGAGTGCCGTTCCGAATAGCCAGTCCCACCACGCGAACTTGGTGGCGAAGTTCACGCCGTCGCGGATCTCGATCGCGTGGTGCCAGCGGTGCATCTCGGGGCCGTTGATGATCCACTGCAGCCGGCCCGACCGCACGTCGATGTTGGCGTGGATGTACATGCCCCAGATCGAATCGAGCGTCAGCTTGATGAGCGTGACCTGGGGCGCCGCGCCCAGCAGCACGATCGGCGCGAACTCGACCGTCTGGTTGATCAAGATCTCGAACGCGTGCGACCGCGCGCCCGACAGCCAGTCGACGTCGGCGGTCGCATGGTGCGCCTCGTGGATGCGCCAGAGCAGCGGCGATCGGTGCTGCAGGCGATGGAACGAATAAATATACAGGTCGTGCGTGATGACGAAGAACGCGACCTGCACGCCCACCGGCCACGCGCTGACGAGGTGCAGTCGCGACAGCCCGGTCACACCGTCGAGCCACGCCGAGACATGCGCGATGACCAAGCCCAGCAGGTAGCTCTGCACCAGCGCGTAGCCGATCAGGTCCACGCCGATCCCGGCGCGCAGGAAACGCTGCCCGCGCGTGTACGGCCAGCGCCGCTCGAGCGCGATCAAGATCAGCGCGACGACGATGATGGCGACCGGCGAGAGCACGCGCCAGGTCGCGACGGGATCCGAAAACAAATCAGCCGTGGCCAGGCCCTGTCCGCTCAGTTGGTCGGGATCGCCGGCGCGCTGACCACGCGGCGCAGCTTCTTGCGCGCCGCGAGCTCGCCTTCGTAGATCCGCTTCACGCCGTCGCCCATCGACCGCTCGATGTCGCGGATGCTGGCCACCAGGCGCAGCAAGCCGCCGATCTCGACCGACGCCGCCTGGTCGCTGCCCCACATCGCGCGGTCGAGCGTGATGTGCCGCTCGACGAACGCCGCGCCCAGCGTGACCGCCGCCCAGGTCGGCGCGAGACCAACCTCGTGGCCTGAATACCCGATGACGCACTCGGGGTACTGCGCCTTGAGCGTGCGGATCATGTTCAGGTTCAGGTGTTCGGGCGGGCAGGGGTAGCTGGACGTCGCGTGCGCGATCAGCAGATTGTCGCGCCCCACGGCGTCGACCGCGGCCGCGATCTCCTCGTTGGTCGACATGCCCGTCGACAGCATCAGCGGGCGTCCGGTGGCGCGCATCTTCTTGAGCAACGGGACGTCGGTCAGCGAAGCCGACGCCACCTTGTAGCAAGGGGGCGCGAACGACTCGATGAAGTCGACCGACTCCTCGTCCCAGCACGAGGCGAACCAGAGCATGCGCCGCTCGGCGCAATAGCGATCGATCTCGGCGTACTCGCGCGGGCCGAACTCCATGCGCCGCCGATATTCGATGTACGTCATGCGGCCCCAGGGCGTGTCGCGCTCGATGTTCCACTGATCGCGCGGCACGCACTTCTCCGGCGTGCGCTTCTGGAACTTGACCGCGTCGGCGCCCGCCAGCACCGCCCCGTCGATCAGCCGCTTGGCGATCTCGACCGAGCCGTTGTGGTTGATGCCGATCTCACCGATGACGAACACCGGCGCTGCGCCGCCGATGCCCTTGTTGCCGACGCGCACGCGTGGCGCCTCGGTCGCCAGCCTCACGGCCGCCGGCAACGCATCGTTCGTATCCACCTGCGCGTCCACCTGCGCATCCACCTGCGCATCCACGGACACGTCCTTGACCGTCATGGTGAATCCCCCCACTGGTAGTCGCGGTTGTCGATCGCCTTCGGCGTCCGCGCCTGAGCGCGCAAGCCGAGGATCCATTCGGCGAAATCGCGGAACGCGCCATAGCCCCCGGGCCGCGCGCAACGGTAGTGCGCGCTGTGCAGCACGGTCCGCACGGCATCGAGAGGGGCGCCAACCAGGCCGCTGTTCGCGACGGCGCTCATGATCCCGGCGTCGTTGACGTCGTCGCCGATGTACGCGAGCTCCGCGATCTCGATGCCGGTGTCCTCGAGCAGCCGCGGCAGCGCCGCCTTCTTGTCGCCGACGCCGAGGTAGCAGTAGCGCACTTTCAGCTTCTCGGCCCGACGCTCGACCAGGCGCGACGACTCGCGCGTGACGAACGCGATCTCGACGCCGT
>CAZNCQ010000227.1:0-11652 GCA_964571275.1 uncultured Myxococcales bacterium | reverse complement strand
GATGCCGGTCTCGAACATCTCGACCTTGACCGACTGGTCGACGAACTTGGGCGCCAGGCGGTGGATCGGCAGCATCTTCGCCGTCTTCACCGGGCCGCCGTCATCGACCGGCTCGCCGATGACGTTCAGGATCCGTCCCAGCACTTCCTTGCCGACCGGCATCATGATTGGCCCGCCGGTGTTGATGACCGGCATGCCGCGCACCAGACCGTCGGTGGTATCCATGGCGATGCAGCGGACGTGATGCTCGCCCAGGTGCTGCGCGACCTCGACCACCAGGTTGCCCGGCTTGTCGTTGATCGCCGGGTTGCTGATGCGCAGCGCGGTGTTGATCTCCGGCAGATCGCCACCGGCGAACTCGACGTCGACGACGGGCCCGATGACCTGAGCGATTTTGCCCTGTGTGGCGGCGGTGGTGTGCGCGGTGTTCGGTGCGGTCATTTTTGTCCCCTGATGTCCCTGCGTGAATCTTCGAAAAAGCGCCTGGCCAAAGCGACTAGCCTTTCAGCGCCTCGGCGCCGCTGACGATCTCCATCAGCTCCTTGGTGATCGCCGCCTGGCGCGCGCGGTTGTATTGCAGCGTGAGCCGCGAGATCACTTCCTTGGCGTTGCTGGTCGCGCTGTCCATCGCGGTCATGCGCGCGCCGAACTCCGACGCGATCGACTCCAGCAACGCGCGGTAGACCTGCGACTGCACGTAGAGCGGCAGCAGGGCGTCGAGCAACTGCCCCTTGTCGGGTTCGTAGAGAAAGTCGATCTGCCCGCCCGCCGCCGACCCGGACTCCGATGCGATCGCGGCCAGACGGCCCGCGACCAGCGGCAGCAACGGCTCCGTCACCACGCGCTGCTGAATCGCCGACTTGAACTCGTTGAAGATCAGGTAGACCGCGTCGACCTGACCGGTCTGGAAGACCTCGAGGATCGTGAGCGCCACTTCCTGCGCGCGCGCCTCAGCGACGTTGCCAGCCGCGCCAGCAAACTCGCGCGCGACGGTCAGGTTCTTGCGGCGGCGGAAGAAGTCGCGGCCCTTCTTGCCCACGACGTAGATCGTGATCTCCGGCGGCGCTTGCGGACCGCCCTCGGCGCCGCTCGCCGCCCGGCGCTGCTCCTCGACGAAACGCTGCACACCCCGGAAGAGGTTGGCGTTGAAACCGCCCGCGAGCCCGCGGTCCGAGGTCAACACCACCAGCGCGATCTTCCGGATCGGACGTTGGTCGAGCAGCGGGTTCGACTCGCCGCCGGCGCGCACCGCCACCTCCGCGACCGCCTCATGCAACGCGGTTGCGTAGGGGCGCGCGCCGATGATCGCGTCCTGCGCGCGCCGCAGCCGCGCCGCCGCGACCAGCTTCATCGCGCGCGTGATCTTCTGCGTCGACTTCACCGACGCGATCCGCGTGCGTATGCTCTTGAGTGACGGCATCGGCTAGGCCGCCTTGGTCTCCGCGGCGAACTCTTTGCCGAACTCGCCGAGCACGGCGCGCATGCGCGTCACCAGCCCGTCCCACGCCTTTCCGTCGTTGCCCTTGGTCTTGAGCTCGGTCCACAGCGCCGGGTGGCGCGCGTCGACGAAGCCGTACAGGTCGCGCTCGTAGCGCCCGATCGAATCGATCGGCAGCGGATCGGTGAACCCGTTGATGACCGAGAACAGGATCAGCACCTGCTTCTCGACTGGCAGCGGCTGGAACTGCCCCTGCTTCAGCACCTCGGTCATGCGCGCGCCACGCGCCAGCTGCTGCTGCGTCGCCTTGTCCAGGTCCGACCCGAACTGCGAGAACGCCGCCAGCTCGCGGTACTGCGCGAGATCCAGGCGCAGCTTGCCGGCGACCTTTTTCATCGCGGCGATCTGCGCGGCGCCGCCGACGCGGCTGACCGAGATGCCGGCGTTCACCGCCGGGCGCTGGCCGGCGTAGAAGAGATCGCTCTCGAGAAAGATCTGCCCGTCGGTGATCGAAATGACGTTGGTCGGGATGTACGCCGAGACGTCGCCCGCCTGGGTCTCGATGATCGGCAACGCAGTCAGCGAACCCGCGCCTTCCTTGTCCGACAGCTTGGCGGCGCGCTCCAGCAGGCGCGAGTGCAAGTAGAAGACGTCACCCGGGAACGCCTCGCGCCCTGGCGGGCGGCGCAGCAGCAGCGACAGCTGGCGGTAGGCGACCGCCTGCTTGGAGAGATCGTCATAGACGATCAGCGCATGACGGCCGCTGTCGCGGTAGTACTCGGCCATGGTGACGCCGGTGTACGGCGCCAGGAACTGCAGCGGCGCCGGGTCCGAAGCCGTCGCGGCGATGATCGTCGTGTACTCGAGCGCGCCGTGCTCGCGCAGCTTCTCGACCACCGAGGCCACCGTCGACTGCTTCTGGCCGATGGCGACGTAGAAGCACTTCATGTTCTGGCCGCGCTGATTGATGATCGCGTCGACCGCGACCGCCGTCTTGCCGGTCTGGCGGTCGCCGATGATCAGCTCGCGCTGGCCGCGGCCGATCGGGATCATCGAGTCGATCGCCTTGATGCCGGTCTGCATCGGCTCGTGCACCGACTTGCGCATGATGATGCCGGGCGCCTTGACCTCGATCTTCCGCGACTCGGTCGTGTTGAGCGGGCCCTTGCCGTCGATCGGCACGCCCAGCGCGTCGACCACGCGGCCGATGAGCCCGTCGCCCACCGGCACCTGCGCGATCTTGCCGGTGCGCTTGACCGTGTCGCCCTCGCGCACGTGTTCGAAGTTGCCGAGCAACGCGACGCCGACGTTGTCCTCTTCCAGGTTCAGCACCAGGCCGACGACGTTGTGCCCGAAGTCGAGCAGCTCGCCGGCCATCGCCGCCTCCAGCCCGTAGACGCGGGCGATGCCGTCGCCGGCCTCGAGCACGGTGCCGGTCTCGCGGACGGCGACCTTTTGATCGAACCCCTCGATCTCCTTGCGGATGATCTGGCTGACCTCTTCGGCGCGAATTTGCATGACGTGGATTCCTCGTGGCGTTTCGAATTAGTTGAGAAGCTTGTCCCGCAACGTGCTGAGCTGGGTGCGGACGCTGCCGTCCAGCACCAGATCACCGACCCGCGCGACCAGGCCGCCGATCAGGCTGGGATCGACCTGCGCTTCGAGCATGACTGTTTTCTTGGTGCGGCGCTCGAGCGTTCGGCGCACGCGCTCGAGATCGGCGGCCGACAGCGGCGTGGCCGACGTGACCACGGCGCGCACGCGGCCCGCGTGGGCGTCGGCCATCTCGCGGTAGGCGCGCGCCAGCGACGCCAGCAGCACGATGCGGCCGCGGTCGAGCAGCAGGAGCGCGAAGCGCTGCACGACCGGGCTGGGCGTCACGCGCGGCAGGATCTTTTCCAGGATCGCGCGCTTCTCCGACGGCTTGAACACCGGGTTCACCAGCGTCTGGCGCAGCTCGACCGACTCCTCGAACAGCGCCGCCAGATCGCCCAGCTCCTGGCCGAGCGCTTCATAGGTGCCGGTATCGACGCCGATCTGGAACAGCGCGCGTGCATAGCGCCGCGCCACCGATCCCGCGAGCGCGGCCATCTAGATCCCCTTCCCCGTGGTCACGAGCGGCTCCGGACCGATGACGTCGCTCATGAAACCCTCGACCATCCGGCGCTGGTCGTCCGGGGTGACCACACGCCGCAACGTCTCCTCGGCGATACGCAGCGCTCCCTCGGCGACCTCGCGGCGCAGGGCGACCTGCGCCTCCTTGATCTGCTGGTCGACGACGAAGGCGGTCTCCTCGCGGATTCGCTTGGCGCGGTCCTCGGCGGTGGCGATCAGCTGCGCCTTCTCGACCTCGGCCTCGGCCTTGATACCGGCGCGCATGGCGGCGATCTCGCGCTCCAGGCCAGCGAGCCGCTCGTCCTGCTTGCGCAACCGCGCCTCGGCCTGCGCGCGCGCCGCGGATGCGGCGGCGACCTCGGCCTTGAGCTGCTCGTGGCGCGATGCGAGCGCCTTGCTCACCGCTCCGCCCCCGAACTTGATGAGAATCGCCAGCAGCACGCCGAAGTTCAGCAGCTGCAGCGCCAGCTTCTTGCCGTTGACCGACGGCGCCTCCTCGAGCTCCGCCGCCCGGCCCTCGCGGTGGTCTTCACCTTCGGCGGTTGCGACCGAGCCTTCACCTCGTACGCCTCGGGCTTCGTCGGCTCGTGCGACGCGCGCGGCGGTCACGAGCAGGGTCAGCGCGAGCAGCGCCGTTGATACGACCGAAACAATCCAAGCACCGCGTCGCACGGCAATCATGAGCCTACCTCGCGCCCGAGGATCTTCTTGGCCGCCTCGCGCCCGATCTCGCCGATCTTCTGCTGCAACGTCGTGCGCTCGGACGCCAGCGCCGCCGCCAGCTGCGCGCGCGCCTCGGCCTGTGCGCGCTGCGCCGCGGCCTGCGCCTGGGCCAGGAGCTCGTGCTCGTGCACGAGCGCCGCTGCCCGCGCCGACGCCCGCTCGCCGACGCCGATCCGCCGCGCCTCCGCGAGCTCGGCCTCGAGGCGCACGAGGCGTGCCTCGGCCTCGGCATCGATCCGCAGCGCTTCTTGCCGGTAGCCCTCGACGCGCGTCACCCGATCGTCACGCACGCGCAGGTACGGCTTCCACAGGAATCGGTACAACACCACCACCGCCAGCAGGAAGATCCCGAGCTGAACGAAGATCGTGCCGTCCACATCGATGAGCTGCGGCTCGTGCGACTGAGGCGCCGGAACGAGAACGAGAGCAACGAAAGGTGGCGAAAAGGACATATAAGAAAAACCCGCGGGTCCGTTATCAAATAGAAGGGTGCGAGTCAATGACTGAAAGACGTTTTTCAGTCTGCCGCCGCACCCGTCACCGCGGTGGGGCCCGGGCGCGTCTTGGCCGCCGACGAGCCGTTGGGCTCCATCTGGCACTGACCATCGAAGATCACACCCTTTTCGATGAACAGCGAGGGCGTGATGATATTGCCGCGCACCCGGCCCGGCGTCCGGATCTCGACCGATCGCTTCGCCTGGATGTTGCCGTGGACGGTCCCCTCGATGACGATCGCGCCGACGTTGATCTCCGCGCTGACCTCGGCGCCCTCTCCGATGATCAAGACGTCGTCGGTGAAGATCTCGCCTGCCAGCTTGCCGTCGATGCGGACCGTCCCCTCGAACGACAGCTTGCCCTCGAACTCGCTGCCGCGGCCGAGCAGGGTCGTCACTTCCGACGAGCCGTGGTCGGGGGAGGAGGATGAGGCGGAGACGGACGCGGAGGCCATGATTGAGCTTTCCTTCTGGCCTTGCGGCCGCAGAGTCGAAGATCGGACGGCCTCACTTTCGGGCAGACCCGACGGGTTGTCAACGTGGGGTCGGTCGGCGGCTCGCACAAAATCAGCCCACAAAAAAGCGGCTGCCCCGCCTCTTGCGGGACAGCCGCCGTGAGCTAGAACAGCTGTTTGCCGACGCTCAGAGCGTCGCCAGGAACGCCAGCAGGTCGCTCTTTTGCGCTGTCGTCAGCGCGCTATACGCCGCCGCGGCGGCGGTGCCCTGGCCGTTCGCGCCACCGTTGTGGGCGGCGATCGCGGCGCCGCGATCGCTGGTGCGGCCGTCGTGCAGCAGCAGATTTCGCGAGCGAAGGCCCCAGAGCGGCGCGGTCCGCATCCGGCGCGTGACCGCGACCGTGTCTCCGGTGTTGCCGATGCCGTCACCCAGCGTCCCCATGTCGTGCACCAGGAAGTCGGAGTACGGCGTGAAGACGATGCCGGCCTGAACGCCCCCCGCCGCCGTCGACACGAAGATGTCGGGATCGGACCGGTGGCAGCCCGAGCACTGCAACGCCGCCGAGCCGAACAACGTGCGGCCGCGGTCCTGCGCCGAGCCCGCCGCGATCGGCACCGCGGGCGGCGCCGCCAGGTGCGTCATGAAGAACGTGAAGTTCGCGACGTCGTCTTGCAGCTCGTTCACGCCGCCGGCGCAGTTGTTCTCCTCGGTCGCGAAGTCGTCGTCGGTCCCCGGGACCAGGTCGTCAGGACAACCATTGATGAGCGCGTTGGTGGGCGCGCGGTTGGAGCGGTTCTCCGTGCCGAACGAGCGGTTAGCGACGCCGAAGTTGCACGACGACGTCGTAATGCCCATCTCGTTCAGGTACGCGTCAGCGGAGAACTGACCCAGATTCGACACGCCCGCCTTCCAGCCGAAGCGGCCCACGCGGGTCGCGCCGTTGCGCTGCGACGCATCGGCCGGGTTCGCCATCACGATGCTCACGCGGTTGACGATGCCGCGGATCGCGGCTGGCTCGCGGCTGGCCAGCGTATCGAAGCGCGCGTCGGGCAGCGAGTCGACCAGGCCGAGGCCGAAGAGCGGCGTGGTCAGGCGGCCGCTGTCGCGGATCGTCGCGCCGGCGGGCAGCGTGTCGACGCCCGACTGACAGTTGAGGCCGGGGCTCGGATTGAAGCCGCCCAGGCCGAAGAGCTGGCGCAGCGAACCGCCGGTGCTCTCCATGGCGTCGAAGAGGCCGTTCACCACGCGGCCGTAACGCCGTTCGATGTTCTGGCCGGCGCCGCCGGTCGCGCCGTTCGAGTGACACGCCGAACAGCTGCGTTCGTTGAAGATCGGGCCGGCGCCGTCCTGCACGGTCTCGGTCAGTGAGAAGTTGGCCCTGGCGGCGGCGAACGCCGCGGCGTTGGTGCCGGGCAGTGCATCGCCCAGGATCGCGCCCTCGGTCGACTCGACGTCGTCGGCGCCCTGGCCGCACCCCACGGCTCCCATCGCGGTCGCGGCCCACAAGACGGTCAAGGTTCTCTTGAGCATTCGTACCTCCTCGGGGTTTCCCGTTGCGGGGACAGACCGGTGGCGTCGAGCGGACGCAATTCCAGCCCGGCCGTCACGTCGCGCCCATTGCGCGGATTCACGGCTCCGGGCTCCAACCGGCTTGGTCCATGAGTACGGAAGACCGCGAGAGAGTGTTACAGGTCACACGGCCACAGACGCGATGGGGCACGCAGCGCGCAAAAAAAAGCCGCCCCGCGCAACTGCGCGGGGCGGCCAAACCGATCGGGGCGATCGGATTCGAACTACAGCGTGGCGAGGAAGGCGAGCAGGTCGCTCTTCTGAGCCGAGGTCAGCGCGCCATACGCCGCCGCGGCCGCGGTGCCCTGGCCGTTCGCGCCACCGTTGTGCGCGGTGATCGCGGCGCCGCGATCGGTGGTGCGGCCGTCGTGCAACAACAGATTTCGCGAGCGCAGGCCCCAGAGCGGCGCCGTGCGCATGCGGCGCGTGGCCGCCACGCTGTCGCCGGCGTTGATGCCGATGCCGTCACCCAGCGTGCCCATGTCGTGCGCGAGGAAGTCCGAGTACGGCTGGAACGCGATGCCGGCCTGGACGCCGCCCGCGGACGTCGACACGAAGATGTCGGCGTCGTTGCGGTGGCAGCCCGAGCACTGCAGCGCCGTCGAGTTGAACAGCGTGCGGCCACGATCCTGCGCCGTGCCGGCGACGATCGCGACCGGCGGTGGCGGCGCCAGGTGCGCCATGAAGAAGGTGAAGTTCGCAACGTCGTCCTGAAGCTCGTTCACGCCACCGGCGCAGTTGTTGGTCTCTTTCGCGAAGTCGTCGTCGGTGCCCGGCACCGCGTCGTCGGGGCAGCCGTTGATGATCGCGTTCGTCGCCGCGCGGTTGGCGCGGTTCTCGGTCGCGAACGCGAGGTTGGGAACGCCCCCGTTGCACGACGAGGTGGTAATGCCCATCTCGTTCACGTACGCGTCGGCGGCGAACTGCGCCAGGCTGGGCACGTTGGCCTTCCAGCCAAAGCGGGCCACGCGCGTGGTGCCGACGTGCTGTGACGAGTCGGCCGGGTTGGCGAGCGCGATGGCAAAGCGGTTGACGATGCCGCGGATCGCGGCCGGCTCGCGGCTGGCGAGCGTGTCGAAGCGCGCATCGGGCAGCGAGTCGACGAGACCGAGGCCGAAGGTCGGCGTGGTCAAGCGGCCGCCGAAGATGGTCGCGCCCGGCGCCGGGTTCGCGTCGACGCCCGAGTTGCAGTTGAGGCCGCCGACGTTGAAGCCGCCGATGCTGAACAGCTGGCGCAGCGAGCCGCCCGTGTTGGCCAGCGGATCGAACACACCGTTGGTCAGCGTGCCGTAGCGGCGCTCGATGTTCTGCCCCGCGCCGCCCACCGCGCCGTTGGCGTGGCAAGCGCCGCAGCTGTGCTCGTTGAAGATCGGTCCGAGACCGTCTGAGTTGTTTTCGGTGGCGGCGAAGTTGGTCCTCGCGGCGGCGAACGTGGCGCCGTTGGTGCCAGGGAGCGCATCACCGAGCACTGCGCCCTCGGTCGACGCGACGTCCTCTTCTGGCGCCCCGCATCCAAGCGCGCCGATCGCGCTGGCTGCCAATAAGATCTTGATCGTCCTCTTGAACATTCGGACCTCCTAGGGTTTCCCGCGCGCGCGGGCCTTGCTGGCGTCCGGCAGGTACACGTCGAGCCACAGCCCGCGGCGCGAACCAGGCCACGGGCGACGGCTCCCTGTCGGATCGCCCCCTCAGTACGACGGCGCGCGCGCGAGTGTTACATCGGCTACCCTGGCCGACGCCGAATGCGCGCTACGCGCTTCGCGTGATGTACGCGCGCAGCTCTTCGCGCAAACGTTCGTACGCGCGCGACGCGCGCACGCGCACGGCGCCCGGCGTCGTGCCCAGCACCTGCGCGATCTGCTCGAACGTCAGCTCTTCGTAGCGATGCAGGTGCACGACCACGCGCTGCGATTCCGGCAATCGCTTGATCGCGGCGCGCACCGCCTCGGTGCGGTTGGCGGTGTTGGTTTGCTCGTCGGACGGCGACTCGACGGCCAGCGCGCTCTCGATGGTCTCGAGATCCGCCTCGCCCACGTGGCGCGGCAACCGATAGCGACGCCGCAGCTCGTCGACGCGGATGCCGGCCGCGATCGTGAAGACCCAGGGCTTGAGCGGGCGATCGGAGCGATAGGAGACGCGCGCCGAATGCAGCTTCAAGAACGTGGCTTGGGTAAGATCGTCCGCCACCGCGGCGTCCGAAAAGGAACGCAGGAAGAACGCGCGGATACGAGGTGCCATGAGCTCGAACAGCCGCCTGAAGGCGGCACCGTCGCCTTCAGCGTAAAGAGCCATCAGCTTCTCTTCCGTGGTTTCTCCGCTCAGCCGTCCGTAAGTACGTCGATCTCGATCAAGATGTTACAGACCAAGTCAAACGCGAGTAGAAACGACTACTTGAGGGCAACCCGACCGCAGATCGGAGCGAATCTCAGCGCGTCGCGAACGACGTTCCCTGCCGACCGGTCACGACCTTCGTCCCGAACGTCCCCACGATGGCCAGCAACACCGCCCCGAAGTGGAATAGTAGCAGGTGACCATGCGCATGGGGAACCTCGCAAGCGAGGTGCTGGCCCGCGAGCGCCGCCAGCGCACCGCAGCCGACGATGGCCGTCAGCCGCCAGCGACCGAGCGGGGAATCGACTCGCCGGGCCACGGTGCCCGCGATGACCCAGGTGAGGCCGGCGGCCCACAGCTCACGAAAGGAACAACGAATGCCGATTCCGGGCGCCAGCCCGGCAGCGGTGCCGGAGACCCAGACCATTGCCAACGAAGTGGCGGCAACCAACGCAATGGTCACTTTGGGTTGTTTGCGCAAAATGGTGACGCCGGCCAACGCCACCCCCAGCACCATCAAAGACGCGCCGGCGTGATCGAGGTCGGGAGTGAAACCACTTCCGACGGTGAGCTGAAACGCCCACGCAATGAGAACGCCGATCACCGATCCCGCGATGAGGCGCCGGTTGACGCTGGTTTCGCCCGCGCTTTGTCGTTCGATGGCGGACGCCGCGCGCGCCAGCAAAGCCGGCGACGGCGGCGTCAGCGGCTGCGATTCATCGAGCAATGCAACCAGCCCGAGCCCTTCCGCGAAAGCTTCACGGCAAGCGGCGCAACTGCGCGCGTGCTCCTCGGCCTGAACCCGCTCCGGATCGTCGTTCGCGAGCGCCGCCAAAAACCCGGCCCGGTCAGCTATGTGAGAATTCATGGGACCCCACCCAAACGCGACAATGAAACGCCCTCCGAAACGATTATTCTGTCGGTCGTAATCAATTTCTCGCCGTTCCACCAAAAAATACGCTCGAATTATCGCAAGTGTTACAAGCGTTGGCTGGTTCCTTTTAAGCGGCTGACGTGTCGCAGCCTCGGCGGCCTCAGGATGACCCCGACATGTGGTGGTGTCCGCAGAGCCCGAGCACGGATCAGAGCGCCCCCGCGAGCTGCGCTATGCTGGCGGGATGCTCCTTGGTGCCCATGAGTCCGTCGCTGGCGGCGCGTTCACGGCCATCCCGCGCGCGCTCGAGGATGGCTGCGAAACGATTCAGATCTTCGCTCGACCTTCCGCGCAATGGCGCGCCCGGCCATTCGCTGCCGGCGAGGTGGCGCGGTTTCGCGCCGAGCGCGCTCAGCTGCCTGGGCCGGTGCTGTCCCACGCGTCCTACCTCATCAACCTCTGTGCGACCGACCCCGTGATCCTCGAGAAGTCGCGCACCGCCCTCGAGGAGGAGATGACCCGCGCCGAGGAGCTCGGCCTCGAATACGTCGTCCTTCATCCGGGCGCCCACCTGGGGGCCGGCGAGCGCGACGGCATCAGCATGGTCGCCGCGTCGCTGGACGCCGTGCACCAGCGCACGCGCGGCCTGCGGGTGCGCCTGCTCATCGAGGTCACGGCCGGCCAGGGCAGCTGCCTCGGCTGTCGTTTCGAACAGGTCGAGGCGATGCTGGCGGAGGCGCGCGCCGCGGGCGGCGACGTCGGCATTTGCTTCGACACCTGCCATGTCCACGCATCGGGCTACGACCTGAGCACCGACGAAGGCTACGACCGCACCTTCGCCGAGGTCGACCGCGTGCTGGGGCTCGACCGGGTGAAGGCGTTCCACCTCAACGACTCGAAGTCGCCCGCCGGCAGCCGCGTCGACCGCCACGCCGAGATCGGCGACGGATTCCTCGGCAGGCTGCCGTTCTGGCGCCTGGTCAACGACCCGCGCTTCGCGCGCGTCCCCGGCGTGCTGGAGACGCCGTCGGGACCCGACAAGCTGCCCTCGTTCAAGCGCAACCTGGAACGCCTGCGAGGGATGATCGGCGCGCCTCGTCCGTCCGAGCCGCCGCCCCGGCAGGAAGCTCCTGACGACGGCAAGGGCAACAAGGGCAAGAAGAAGGACAGCCGCCAGCAGAGCCTCTTCTGATCCGGCTCGCCGCGTCGGCGTGGGCGTGGGCGTGTTCGACGGAGGCTCGCGTGCGCGGTTCGCGTGCCGCGGTTCGCGTACCGCGAGCCCCTCACGAACACGAACTCGAACTCGCCCACGAACACGCTCGCCGGTCAGTCACCCTGGCGCCACTTCGAAGGCTCCCGCGTCTCCAGCTCCACCCTCCCGCCGCCCACGCCGTTCGCATCGGCCGCCACCGCGGCCGCGATCGCCGCCAGCTCCGCCGTCGCGGCGTCGGGCTCGGGCGGCGTGAGCTCCGCCTTGTGCCGTTCGATGAAGCCCGTGTCGTACTCGCCGGCGGCGAACGCCGGGTGGCGCATCACCTGTCGATGAAAGCCGAGGTTGGTGCGGATGCCGCCCACGTGGTACTCGCCGAGCGCGCGGCGCATGCGATCGATCGCCGCCGGCCGCGTGTCCGCCCAGGCGCACAGCTTGGAGA
>CAZNCQ010000226.1:0-11690 GCA_964571275.1 uncultured Myxococcales bacterium | reverse complement strand
GGCGTTGAAGCGCAGCATCGCTTCGCCCGGCACCACCGGCCGGCCGCCTTCGTCGACCGCGTAGTAGAAGATGTCGGCGTCGCGGCCGCTGCGATGCGACTTGTGCTCGATCGAGGCGCCACCGCCGCGGCGCGAGAGGTCGCCGATCGCGGCGATGCCGCCTGGCACCTGATCGTCGACCAGGCGGGTCGACCGCGCAACGAGCCCGACCAGCTCCTCGGTGCCGTAGTTGCTGTTACGCGGAAGCCAGTGCGCGGGAACCACGTAGCCGTCGCCCGAAATGGGCAGCATCACCGGGTCGCGCAAGGCGCCCTCGGAGGTCGTGCCCAGGGACGCACTGGTGCCGTCCTCGGCGAAGACCGACGCGCAACCACCGCCACCCACAGTCGCGACGACGCTCGCGGCGATCAAGATCGCCGGCGAGCGCCGCCACTTCCCCGCTATCAGCCGTACGCCTTCTCGATCCTCTCCTGATCCTCTTTGCAGCGAATGCACAGCGTCGTCTCCAGCCGCGCTTCGAGGCGCTTCATTGAAATGGCCTCCCCACACTGCTCGCACACGCCAAAGGTCCCTTCGCGGATCTTCTCGAGCGCATGGTCAATCTTCTGAAGAAAACCCTTCTCGCGCCCGCGCAGGCGAAACGTGAACGAATGCAGATACTCCGACGACGCCAGGTCCATTTCGTCCGGCAAATCGTCGGCATCCAACGTCATGTCTTCGTTCAACGTCCGCTGAGCATTGCGCAGGATCTCCTTCTTCTTCGACAGCAATATGTCGCGGAAGCGCTTGAGATCCTTCTTCTTGAGGCCCGTTCCTTCCATTTGCACCCCATGCCTGGATGGCGATGAAATAGCCCGAAAAGATAGTTCGACGTTGCCTTTCGGTCAAGCCAAAGCAGGCGGTGCGTCGTTTTAAGTGGTTCGCGCCCGGAGACCGCGCCCGACATCGTGCACTTTAAGCTCAAATTCGCCGGAGAACTGACGATGCTCACATTTGGTTGCGGCGCCGGCGTCTGGCCGACTCATCCGCCGATCTACACGGCGACTCATCAAATGTACTGAAAGCTGTCTTGTTCCTTGACACGGAAGCCTGAATAAAACTACAGTTTCCGCCGCGACAAGCGTTCAGTGAACGCGGAGGCCCCATGGGCGGTTCCGACAAAAGAAAACAGAGTCTCTATTTCCCCGAAGAAATGCTCAAGGAGATCCAGGAAGAGGCGACTCGGCAAGATCGGTCGCTTTCGTGGATCGTCCAAAAAGCCTGGAAGATCTCCCGCAAGGAGATCATGAAGTACCCCTCGGTCAACGAGTTCCCAGGCGAAGAGGACGAGCGCGGCGCAGTCGAATAAGTGCGTTCGCGCGATGTTCTCATAATCGCCGACGCCGTTGCTCCACTGGCTGCCGGGGAATCTCCCCTGGCGGCCATCGGATTGAGCCGGGCGCTCGCTGCCGCTGGTCACCGAACAACGGTACTTTCGCTGGGAGAGGCACCTGCCGTCGAGCGTGTGCCCGGGCTGGCGCGGCGACTTCGGACCATCAAAGCATCGGTGGGAACGAAGAGCTACGAGCTCAGCTTGTACGAGGGCAAGGCCGCGCTCAGCAACGCCGAGCTTCTGGTGATTGCGGCCGAGCCGGGGAGCCGTGGACACACGGCGGCGCTGCTCGGAAGCGCCGTCAAAGCGCTCTCCGCTGACGGGCTCATCACGCCCGAGGTCACGATCGGCTGGGGCGAGACGTCGGCGATCGCGCTGTCAGCGACCTCAGCCGCGATCCGCCTCTTCGCGCTGCCGAGCGGCCGCATCGGACCGGCGCTGGCGCCGCACGACGTCCAGGTCATGGCAACCTCGGCCGAGGACGGCACGACCGTCGAGTCGCTGCTTGCGCTCGGATCGCTGTCGGCCAACGCGATCATCGCGCCCAGCTCCAGCGCCACGCATGCCGTCGAGAGCGATCCCGCGCTGGCCTCACGCGCCTCCGACGAACCGTTCGTGGCCATCCGCTTCGGCTGCGACGATCCGCTGCACGACCCCGCGACCGACTACACGCTGCCCGCGAACTACTCGGCGGCGTCGCTCGAGGGCAAGGCCGAGTGCCGCCGCGCGCTCGCGCGGCGCGGATCGCTGGCGCTCGGCGCCCGCACGCTGCTGCTGGCGACGACGCCGCTGCGCGCCGACCAGGGCGGTGAGGAGATCCTCGCCGCGCTGGCGCGGCTCGACGGCTTCGACGTCGCGGTCGTGATCCCCTCCTGGGGCGACCGCGAGCTGGTCGAGCGCGCCAACATCCTGGCGATCGAGCACCCCGGCCGCATCGCCGTCATCGGCGACAACGACCCGACTGAAGAGCGTCGCGTTCGCGCGGCCGCGGACGCGATCCTGCTCGGCGATCCCGACGACCGTACGGGCCGCGCCGCCGGCACCGCCCTGCTCTACGGCACGCTGCCGATCGCCGTCGACGCCGCGGCCTCGCGCGACTACCTGATCGACTACGACCCGCGATCGGCGACGGGCTCTGCGATTTTGTACGAGGATCTCCGGGCATTCGAGATCGAAAGCGCCATCCGCCGCGCCATCGCTCTGCGCGCCGACCCGGAGCTCTGGGGACCGCTGGTGAGCGGGCTCTTCGCGAGCGCGCCCAAGTGGAGCACCAGCGCGGCGTTGATCGAAGAGGTCTGCGCCACCTACGACTTGCCAGCCGCCGAAGGCCTGGCCTCGTAGGCACGGCGGACGGCGCGCCGACGGCGCCACGAACGCGCGCCGCCAGCGCACGGCGACCGCTCAGTCGCGCGCGAGCTCGGTGATGCGCACGCCGAGCTCGCCGTCGATGTTGACCAGCTCGCCGCGTGCCCACGTACGCCCGCCGGCGACGAGATCGACGGTCGTGCCGGCGCGGCCGAGCGCGAGCACGCTCCCCTCGCCCAGAGCCAGCACCTCGTCGCCGCGCAGGACGACGCGCCCCAGCTCGGCGACGATCTCGATCGGAGCCGACGCGAGCAGCTCGGCGTTAGCCTGGCGGCCGGCGGCGTTGTCGTCATCACTCATCTCGCCTGTCCTTTCGCTTGTCCTTCTGGCCACGGCTGGGCGCGGTCGCGGATCGACCGCTCGAAAGCCGCCCGCCATCACGACGTGCCCGTCACGCACGCGAGCGGGCGCCGCGTGATCGCCGATCCGGATCTCGACCAGGCGCTCGGTCCCCTCCGGCCACGCCGCCCCCGAGAAGACTACCGCATCACCCACGCCGGCGGCCTCGAGCTCGGCGCATCGCAAGGTGGTCGCCGCGAGCTCGACCGACGCGACCGTCTGCAACCTGTCCGCGGCCGCGCGCAGCCGCGGCGACCGCGTGCGTGAGGCCTTCGGCCCGAGCGACAACCAGTCGGGCGGCGCCTCGATCCGAACCATCCCCGACGCGCCAGCAGCCTGCGCGCGCAGCGTGACCGCGATCAGCGGCGCGCCGCGATCGCGGCCCGGGCCGGCGACGCGATCGATCGCGAGATCGATCGCGATCGACCGCGCCCAGCGCGCGAGCAAGGAGGCGAGGTGACCGCCGAGCACGCCTCGCTCGACCGGACCCAGGCGCCGTAACGCGAGCGGGGCCGGCAACCCCAGCGTGGCCGCGACGACCGCCAGCGCGAGCCAGCGATCGATCGCGGCGCGCCCCGCGCGCCCGTCGCGATCCACCAGGCCGAACGACTCGACGGACGGCAGATCAGCGCCATCGAAGCCGACCCAGCCGAGCTCGAGCCTGCCGGCGCCCGCGAGCTCGCAACCGACAATGCGATCGCGGGCGTCGGACCAGGCCCAGATCGCCGCCGCCCGCGGTCCGCGCCCGCCGCTCACCCGCGGCAAGCGTGCGAGAGTGAGCGGCTCGACGGTGGCCATTGGCGTCCTGTTGCTGCCCCGGAGGTTGGCGATTGTCAAGCTCGGGAGCGTTTCACGCGCAATCAAACGCGCGCAATGCGTTTCGCGCCCGGGTTTGCTGGTCGGTACGCGAAAAAACTGGGATATATTCCGAAACCCGGGTCGCGGACAGCCATCGGAAGAACGGAACATGACGGGATCGTCGCCGTGATCAACTGTCAGCAGCTCATCGACTTTTGCTTCGACTACATCGACGGGGCATTGCCCGTCGAAGAGAGGCTGCGATTCACGCAGCACCTGGGACAGTGCAGCGACTGCCTGGTCTTCTTCGAGACCTACCGTCGCACGCCCGAGCTGACACGCGAGGCGCTGGCGACGGAGATTCCGCCAGCGGTGCGCGAATCGGTGCGTAGCTTTCTGCGGGCGAAGCGCGCGAGCGAGCCCGAGAGCGAACGATAGTCGCCGGGCCGGCCACTCCGTCCGCACCCCCGGGTCGCAGCGTCTCGAGAGCGAATGGTGTAATTTTTTGACGCGCGTGCGATGTCGCCCTACTTTGTCCTACATGCACGCCTTCAAGATCGACAGCGCCCTCTCCGACCGGCGCGGAGACACCCGGATCCGCACCGAGATGTTTCTCAACCAGTACGTGCGCGATCAGCCCTACCGCGCGCTGGCGACCAACGTCAGCCCGACCGGCCTCTTCGTGCAGAAGCTGGTGATGCCCTTCATGCGCCACGCGCCCACGGTCGGGCTCGAGTTCGAGCTGCCGGGCACCGGCGAGATCATCTGGGCCGGCGCGGAGTGCCGCTACGACGCCGTCGGATCCGACTTTCACCTGACGGGCATGCGCTTCACCGCCATGGCTCGAAAGCACGAACGGCTCATCCGCGACTACGTCCGTGACAAGGAATGGATGTTGGAACGGATGTGGCTGCGCCTGCGCCGCACCGCGAATCAGCACAATTAGCTCGATGTAGCCGTCCGCGGCGTCGTCTCCCGCCGCGGACACTCGCAACGCTCGTCACGCGAGCGCAACGCCGGGCTCTGGTCCTGCCGGCGTCAGTGTGGAGATCCGTCCGATCACTCAAATCACCTCGGTCGACCCTCGGTCTCGCAATGGTGCGGGCTCGAGGGTCGTTTTTTTTGGGCTATCCTGAACCGGTGCGCATCGCGGCCGTGTGTGGGACGGCGCTGGGGACGGCGTTCCTCCTGGCGATGCTGGCGCAGCCCGCTCGCGCCGACTGGTCGGTCAAGCGCACCAGCCGCGAGCCGCTGATCGACGAGATCGCGCGCGCGCTCGCAGCCCGCCCGACAGAGCGTCCGCTCGCCACCCGCCTCGCGCGCGCTGCGCCTCCGGCGACGCTCGAACGCCTGCTGACTGCGTTCGCCGCCCGTGCCGCGGGCGCCGGCGCCGACGCGGGGCCGCAGCTGGCATATGCCCAGCTGCTGCTCGCCGCGGGACACGCGCCCGACGCGACCGGCGCCTTCGAGCGCGCCGCCACCGCCGCCGAGGAGGCCGTCAAGCACGCCGCCCCACCCGTGCCCGCGCTCCTGGTCGCGGCGTACGAAGGCTGGGCGGCAGCGCTGCGCGCGACCGGCGATCGCGCGCAGGCAGTCGCCGTGTACCAGCGCGCGCTCGGCGTCGAGAAACGCCCGGGCGAACGGCGGCGGCTGCTGCGCCAATTGGTGGCGTGCGCCGGCGACCCGCAGCAGATCGAGAGCGAGCTCGCCGCGCGGCGTGAGCTGGCCGCGCTCGAGCCGGCCAACGACGAGACCGCGCTGGCGCTGGTCGACGCGCTCGAGCGCGCCGGGCAGCCGCGGCAGGCGGGGCAGGTGCTCGAGGAGCGCCTCACCAAGCGACGACCCGACTCCAGCTCCCCGTCGGTGGCGCTGCGCCTGCGCACGGCGACGCTGTACGAGAACGCGGGCGCCCTCGACCGCGCCGCCGAGATCCTCGCCGAGACCGAACGCGCGCTGCCCGCGGGCGACACGCACCGGCGGCGCGAGGTCTGGCTGCGCATCATGGAGATCGCGCGGCGCCGCGGGACGCTCGCCGCGCTCGCGAAGCAGCTCGAGGCGCCGGCCCCGGCACGCGGCCCGGCCGAGTGGGAGTCGCTGAGCGAGGTGCGCGACGAGCTCGGTGATCTGAACGGCGCGCTCGAAGCGGCACGCCGCGCGCAAACGAAGCAGCCACGCGACATCGAGATCGGCCGCCGCGTGGCCGCGCTGCTCGATCGCCTGGGCCGCGAGGACGAGGTCACCGCGGAGCTGGCGCAGCTGGCGCGCCTCGCGCCCGGCGATCCGCGGTTCACGATCGATCTCATCGAGCGCCAGTTCCGGACCGCGACCAAGGATGAAGCGCGCGCCGAGCTGGATCGCGCGATCGCGCGCTTCGCGACCAACCCATCGGCGCTGGGACAGCTGGCCGATCTCGCGGGCCGGTGGTCGGAGAACCGGCGCGCGCTCGACGCCTGGCAACGCCTGCTCCGCCTGTCGCCCCACGACGAGATGGCGATCCTGGGCCTCGGCGAGGTCCAGTTCCAGGCGCACAAGAAGGACGCCGCGATCCACACCTGGCAGGCGCTGCGCAGCGGCCGATCCTCCAAGGCCGAAGGCTGCGCACGTCTGGCCGAGGTGCTGATGGAGCACGACTTGCTCGACGAGGCGACGGCCGAGGTCGAACAGGCGGAGGCGCTGGAGCCGAAGGAGCCGCGCCACCGCCGGCTCATGGCGCAGATCCTGGAGCGGCAGCGGCGCCCCGACGCGGCCATCGCCGAATGGGAACGCGTGATGGCGATGAACGTCGGGACGGCCCACGCGGCGGAGCGGCGCGAGGCGCGCTCGCGCATCCTCGGTATCCTGGGACGCGAGGGACGCGCGCGCCTGGAAGAAAAGATCGCCAAGCTGCGTGCCGAGGTGTCCGAACACCCCGAGCGGCGCGAGACGGCGTTGTTCCTGGCCGAGGCGGAGCTACGCAGCGACGCCATCACCAGCGCGATCGAGACGTTGCGCGCGACGATCGCGCGCGACCGCGAGCGCGCTGCCGGCAGCGCCGACGCCAGCGACGACGCGCAGGCCGACGTGATCCTGACGCTGGTGCGCCTGCTGCGGCAGACGCGCCAGCTCGACGAAGCCGTGCGGCTGCTCGCCGATCTCGCGCAGCGAATCCCGTCGCGCGCACGTGAGGCGCACATCCAGATCGCCGACATCGAGCTCGGCCGCTACGAAGACCGGCAGGCGCTGGACCACGCGAGCTCGGCGGCGCGCCTGGCGCCCGACGACGGGCGTGCCCTGATCCGGATCGCCGAGGTCCAGGAGCGGGCGGGCGAGATCGACGCGGCGCTGGCGAACTACCGCCGCGCGTTCGGCCGCGACGCGAACCCGAGCGCCGCGTTCGCGCTGGCGCGGCTGCTCGCGCGGCGGGGCTCGACGGCGGAGGCGGCCGAGATCCTGCGCGGCGTGCTGCGCGCCGCCACCGACGAGGAGACCATCACCGAGACCGGCCGGCGCGCGATCGATCTCGAGGAGTACCTGGGGACGCTCGACGATCTCGAGCGGGTGGTGTCGGGGCTGCTGTTCTCGAACCCGAACGGCCCGGCTTATCGCCGCCTGCTCGCCGAGATCTATCGCCGCCTCCTGCCGGCGCTGTACCGCGCGCCGGCCGAACAGACTGCCGCCGCCGAGAACCGCGCGCGCATCGCGCAGCATGGACTACGCCCGCTCCTGGAGCTGGTCACCGAAGCCGACGGCGATCCCGAACGCGGGCTCATCGAGCTGCTCGGCATGCTCGGCAACCGCGACGCCGCGCCGGCGTTGTCGCGTCTGGCGCAGGGGTCGGTTGGCTCCAGCGGCGAGGCGTTGCTGCGCACGTCGAACAGCAGCGGCAACGAGACACAGCTGGCCGCGATCATCGCGCTCGGCCGGCTCGGCGACGCCCGCGGGCGCGCGACGCTGGAGTCGCTGATCGCCTCGCCCGACACGACGGTTCGCGTCGCCGCGGTCTGGGCGCTCGGGCGGCTGGCGACGCCCGAGGTCGGCGACCTGCTGGCCGCGCAGACCAGCTCGCGCCTCGACGTCGCGGGCTTCGCCTACCTCGGGCTGGGCCGCACCGGCGATCGGCGCTGGGGCACCGAGCTGGCGCAGGCTGCGCTGGATCCGTCGCAGCCGACCAAGCTGCGGCGCGCGGCGGTGGTCGCTCTCGGGTTGTCGCGTAACCGGGCGGGCGTGCCGGCCCTGATGCGCTTGCTCGACTCGTCGAGCGACGACCTCGCGCTCGCCGCCGCGCTCGCGCTGGGCGGGCTCGGTGACGCGAGCTTGCTGCCCGTCCTCTTCGAACGCACCTTGCTGGGCCGGGGTGCGGGCACCGGCGATCGGTCTCCCGCGCTGGCCGCGGTCGATCGGCTGGTGAGCGGCGCGCCGATCGAAGACGAGGCCAAGGCGATCGACGGCGCCCGGCTGGATCTCGAGGGGATGCTCGGCGTGCTCACCCAGCCGCCGCCGCGGGTCGCGAGCGGCGACCGCGCGCTGGTTTGGATTCCGCGCGAGCGCGACATCGAAGAGATGCTGGCCCGTGCGCTCGACGGAGACCGCGCTCGGCGGATCCTGGCGTTGCAGGCGCTGGATTCGCGCGCCGATGGCCCGGGCCTGGGCGTGCTCGCGCCGGACGGGAGCGCGCCCCTGGCCCCCGCGACGGCCGGGGCCCTGACGCGGCTAGGCGGCGCGCTGCGGGCGCGGGTGCTCGCGCTCGTCGACGACAGCGCGCCCGAAGTGCGAGCGCTGGCGCTGCGGGTCGCGGCCAAGATTGGGGAAAAGATCGGGGACAAGATCGGGGACAAGACCGGAGACAAGATGGGAGACCCGGGCCTGACGCCGGCGCGGATCGTCGCCGCGGTTGCGCCGTCGCCCCTGTTGCTCGTGGACGCCGCGCTCTTCGCGCTGAGCGCGGTCGTGGCCCGCCATCCCGAGGCCAAGGCAGCGATTCCAAACCTCTTGGCGCCGATGCTGGGCGACGCGACGTCGTGGGAGCGCCGGCGGGCAGCCGTCGAGCTGCTCGCGGCTGCCGGCCCGGCCGCACGTCCCCAGCTCGAAGAGGCGTTCAAGGACACCTCCCCGTTCGTTCGCTCGGCGGCGGTGACCGCGGCGGCGGCGACAGGCTCCTTCGCGATCGTGGCGGCGGGGGCTGGCGACCCCACCCCGGCCGTGCGGGCGGCAGCCGCGCGCGCGCTGGCACCGGCCCCACGAGGACGTCGGGCTTCGACCCCCGCCTCCGGCGCGGGGACCGAAGGGATTCCGCCCCTTCCGGCCACGTTGGCGCCCGTCCTGGCGCGACTTCGGCGCGATCCCTCGGAGCTGGTCCGGGGTGCCCTCGAGCACTTAGAACCTTGACTTGCGCAATAGTGCCCTGACAATGTCGGGGCCGTGGCGAGCGTCTGATACGCTTCGCCGGGAGATCCTGAGATGCCGGGAAAAATGTGTCCGAGCTGCGGTACCGAGGTTCCTGCGAACAATAAGTTTTGCGGCAAGTGCGGCGCTAACGTCGATGTGGCCCCTCCCGCCGCAGCCAACAAGACCATGTTTTTCGGCGCGAACCAGGTCCCGGGAAAGGCCCGCCTGATCGTCATCAAGGGCGAGGGTCTCGACGGCGTGACCTACCAGCTCAATGGCACGGAGCATGTAGCTGGCCGGTCGGAGGGCGCGATCCTCTTCCCCGAGGACCCCTTGCTGTCGCCCCGGCACGCGAATTTCATCTATCAAAACAGCCAGCTCAAGGTGCACGACGAGGGCTCGGTCAACGGCGTCTTCGTTCGCATCAAGACGCCGACGCTGGTCAGCTCGGGCGGCCTGTTCCTGATCGGCGAGCAGCTGCTGCAGGTGGAGCCGGCTCCGCCCGATCTGGGCACGGCGCCCGACGCCGAGGGGACGTACTTTTATGCCAGCCCCAAGCGGCCTTCCAAGATGAGGCTGATCCAGCGGCTTCGCGGCGGCGAGATCGGAATGATCTATCGTTCGCGCGGCGAGACAATCAGCATTGGCCGCGAGGGGAACGACGTGAACTTCCTCGACGATCCCTTCATCTCGGGAAAGCACGCACAGGTGAGCATCACGCCCGACGGCCAGATCACGCTCACCGACCTCGGTTCGAAGAACGGAACATTCGTGAAAATCAACGAAGAGGGACTGTTGAACAACGGCGATTACGTGTTTCTCGGACAGCAGCTGCTGAGGGTCGAGGTCAGCTGAGCCCCACGAAGCGGAAGACGAGCAGGAAGGCACGGACCATGAGATCTCAAGCACATCCACAGGCGCGGCGGTTGACCGTCGAACCGGCCTGTGTTAGTGCGAACTTCGTCCCCAGGGGGCCCGCTTGATCACCTGCAACCGCTGCGGCAAAGAAAACCAGGACCACTACAAGTTCTGCCTCGGCTGTGGAAACGAGCTGGCCAAGGCCGTCCCGGTGGCGCCCGCAGCCGCGCCGAGCGCGCCCATCCCCGCGACGCCACCGCCGAGCGCCTCGCGCCCGGTTCCAGATCCGGTCGCCACCGAGCGCACGCCGCCGCCGCTGGCGATGGCGCGTACCGAGTTCGTGCCCGCGGGCACGAGCGGACGTGGCGGCGATGCGACCCCGCCGCCGACCGGGATCGCGTCGGGAGAGCTCAAGCCTGCGGCCCCCGACCGCCTGCTGGCATCGGGGACGGTTCCCGCGGCGCAAAAGGCCAAGGGTGGGATCCCTTGGAACGATTCGCCGAAGATGCCGGCCCAGTTCACCCCGATGCCGATCGTTCACGCGCCAGCACCGTCGAGCGGCGCATTTCCGGCGTCGGGCCCGGCCCCGGCCAGCGCGCGCGGCAACGTCTCGAATGGAGGCGGAGCGCCCGCGATGGGTGGCGCCATCGGTAGTGGCGCCATCGGTGGTGGCGCGATGGGCAGCGCGATCCCCGGCCTGGGGAGCGGCCCGGTGGTCAGCGCGCCGGCACCCTCGGGCGAAACCATCTGCACCACCTGCGGCAAGACGATCGCGCCCGGTTTCGCGTTCTGCGGTTCGTGCGGCACGCGCGTCGCACCAGCGACGGCAGCGGCGAACCCCGCGGCGAACCCGCGGACCATGTTCATGGGCGGACCCGCCGCGACCGCGCCCGTGACCCGCGGCCGCCTGGTCTTGATCCGCCCTGACGGCTCCGAGGGCGGCATCCATACACTTTACGACGGCGAAAACATCATCGGCCGAGGTCATGGCCCGCTGTTCGATAACGACGCCTATCTGTCACCGCGACACGGCGAGTTCCTGGTCGGTCCCAACGGCATGGTGATCCGCGACCTGCGCAGTCTGAACGGCGTGTTCCTGAAGATCTCGCAGGAAGAGCCACTGGAGTCCGGCGACATCTTCCGCATCGGTCAGGAGTTGCTGCGTTTCGAGATCATCTCTGCGCCCCAGCCGCTCGAGGATGGAACCGAGATCATGGGGACGCCCAACCCGGGCTTCTGGGGCCGCCTGTCGGTGGTCGTCGGTCGTGACGTCGACGGCTCCGCCTTCCCCCTGTTCGGTGACGCGATCGTTCTCGGCCGCGAGCGCGGCGACGTGCTCTTCCCCGAGGACGGCTATGTCTCCGGCTCGCACGCGCGGATCGCCATCAACGAGGACCAGGCGTTCTTGTCCGACCTGGGCTCGTCCAACGGCACGTTTCTGCGGATTCGCTCCGAGCGTGACGTTCCGAACGGAGCGTTCGTGCTGATGGGCCAGCAGCTGTTTCGCGTCGAGCTGAGCGTCTAGTGTCCTGTCTCAGAAATCCGCCTGCATTCGGGCGCGCCTGCGGCGCGCTCGCTTCGTTGCTCGTCGCTT
>CAZNCQ010000225.1:0-11755 GCA_964571275.1 uncultured Myxococcales bacterium | reverse complement strand
CGGAGTGAAGGAGAGAGAAGAGGACCCTCACGTGCACGCGGAGTGAAGGAGAGAGAAGAGGATCCTCACGTGCAGGCGGAGTGAAGGAGAGAGAAGAGGACCCTCACGTGCACGCGGAGTGAAGGAGAGAGGCAAACTCGGATCGACATCGATCGGGAGAAGACGAAGAATGTGTTCGAAGAATGTGTTCGAGGTCTTCGAGTGAGACGCCCGGCCCTCTTTATCTCCCTCTCCTCCACGTCCGCGTGGAGGAGAGGGTCGGGGTGAGGAGGTCCGCGACCTTCACGGCGAATCTCACGCCGTCGCTTTGCCGTCGCGCTTGAGCTGGCGGATGTCGCGCACGGCGCCGCGCGCGGCGCTGGTCGCCATCAGCGCGTAGGCCTGCAACGCCTGCGACACGGTTCGGTCGCGGTTGGGGCGCCAGGCGTCTTTACCGCGCGCGATCATCGCGGCGCGCCGCCGCTCGAGCCCGGCGTCGCTGATCACGAGGTCGATCTTGCGCCCCGGGATGTCGATGCGGACCTTGTCGCCCTCTTCGATCAAAGCGATCGCGCCACCCTCCGCCGCCTCGGGCGAGGCGTGGCCGATGCTCAGCCCCGACGTTCCGCCGCTGAAGCGCCCGTCGGTGACCAGCGCGCACGCCTTGCCAAGGCCCTTACCCTTCAAGAACGACGTCGGGTAGAGCATCTCCTGCATGCCGGGGCCGCCCTTCGGTCCCTCGTAGACGATCACCACCACGTCCCCGGCGACGATCTGGTCGGCGTTGATCGCGTCGCACGCCGCTTCCTGCGAATGGAAGACGCGCGCCCGCCCCTCGAACTTCCAGATCGACTCGTCGACGCCGGCGGTCTTCACGATGCAGCCCTCGGTGGCGATGTTGCCGTAGAGCACGGCCAAGCCGCCGTCCTTGCTGTACGCGTGCGGCACGTCGCGGATGCAGCCCTTCTCCGCGTCATCGTCGATCGACGAGAAGTACTTGTCCTGAGAGAACGCGACCCGCGTCGGCACGCCGCCGGGCGCCGCCAGCGCGCGCTGCTTGGCGGCCGCGCTGGTCGTGGGGCGGCGGAGGTCCTCGACGTCGATCGCGTCACCGATCGTCGCCGTGTGCACGGTGCGCGCGCTGCGGTGGATCAGGCCGGCGCGGTCGAGCTCTCCCAGAATCGTGAAGACGCCGCCCGCGCGGTGCACGTCCTCGACGTGGTACTGCGACGACGGCGCGACCTTGCAGATGTTGGGCACGCGCCGCGACATGCGATCGATATCGGACATCGTGAAGTCGACGCCCGCCTCCTCCGCCATGGCCAGGAGGTGCAGCACGGTATTGGTCGACCCGCCCATCGCGATGTCGAGCGCGATCGAATTCTCGAACGCGTCGAACGTGGCGACGCTGCGCGGAAGCACGTTGTCGTCGCCCTCGATGTAGTGGCGCTTGGCCATCTCGACGATGCGCTTGCCGGCCGCTTCGAACAGCTCCCAGCGACGCGCGTGCGTCGCGAGCAGCGTACCGTTGCCGGGCAGCGCCAGCCCGAGCGCCTCGTTGAGGCAGTTCATGCTGTTGGCCGTGAACATCCCCGAGCACGACCCGCAGGTCGGACAGGCCGACCGCTCCATCTCCCCGAGCTCGGCGTCGCTGACCTTGGCGTCGCTGGACGCGATCATCGAATCGATGAGATCGAGCTTTCGGACCAGCGGCTTCCCATCCCGCCCATGGGTGCCGATCATCTTGCCCGCTTCCATTGGCCCGCCCGACACGAAGATGGTCGGGATGTTGAGCCGCAGGGTGGCCATCAGCATGCCCGGCGTGATCTTGTCGCAGTTGGAGATGCAGATCAGGGCGTCCGCGCAGTGGGCGTTCACCATGTATTCGACGCTATCGGCGATGAGCTCGCGGCTGGGCAGCGAGTACAGCATCCCCCCGTGCCCCATGGCGATGCCGTCGTCCACGGCGATGGTGTTGAACTCGACCCCCCAGCCGCCTGTGGCATCGACCACGGTTTTCACCCGCTGGCCGACGTCGTGCAGGTGTACGTGCCCGGGCACGAACTGGGTGAAGCTGTTGGCGATGGCGATGATCGGCTTGCCGAAGTCCGCGTCGGTCATGCCGGTCGCCCGCCAGAGCGAGCGCGCCCCCGCCATGTTGCGGCCATGCGTCGAGGTGCGGCTGCGATACCCGGTGCTCATGGGGCGTAAAGCTAGCACGACAGCGAGATCACGGTGGTGTCTCGGCCCACGATCCGCAGCGGCGGATGCCGGAAAAAACCGGATCAGGTGACCGAATTGGGGATATATTCCGACGATATTTGTGAACGACCGCTATTTGAGCCGTCCCCCGGCGGCGCGGTTGGCCGCAAACAACCCTCGCGTAGGAGCAGAGTCTATGAAGTCACCTCGGCGAACGAACTTAGCTTCGTCTGTGTTGGCCGTCGCCACGCTGAGCCTCCTGTCCGCCAGTTGCGCCGGCGTGAAGAACCCGTCGCTGAACGGCAGCGGTGGCAGCGGTGGAACGGTGGTGACGCCCCCGATTCCCGGCCTGACATCGATCGACGTCTCGCCGCCTTCGCAAACGATTCTGCTCACGGCGAGCGGGACCACGCTGTCGGGCACCGCGACGTACACCGCGACCGGGCACTTCGATGACGGCCACACCGAGGACGTGACCGCGCGGGTCGGCTGGTCGAGCCAGTTCCGGTCGCTGCGCGTCACCGGCGGAAATGCGCAGGTCAGCGCCCCGGGCGTCTACACGATCACCGTCGGCAGCGGTTCGGTCACGGCGAACGCGATGCTGACCGCCACGTTCACGGGCAGCCAGGACGGCCCGGGCTTCGACCCGAGCGGCCACGCCACGCTCGACGCCACGCCCGCCGGACAGACGCAGATCGCCTATCCGCTGGGTGGCGCGGTCTTCCCGCCCAACCTGAGCCCGGTGACGGTGCACGTGGTCCGCACGGCGGCGGCTCAGAGCGCCGCGCGCATCCGATTCTTCGTCGACCAGATCGTCGACGTCACCTACTACGCGGCCTGCCAGCCGGGAGCCGGGAACGGGTGTTACGTCGACCTGCCGCTCTCGCTCACTCAGCTATTCATCGCGGTCAGTGAGAGCCACGACCTCCAGATGACCGCGCGCGTGGGCGGCACGGGTGCGCAGCTGATCGAGTCGGCGCCGATCAACGTCGCCTGGGCCAACGTGCCGCTGTCGGGCGGCCTCTACTACTGGACGACGCTGGCGCCGGGAGTCGTGCCCGGCTACCAGCCGCCCAACAACGCCGACAACACGCCGGGCACGACCGGGACCGGGATCCAGCGCTACGACTTCGGCCAGGACGGCGCGGCGATGCCGCAGCTGGTGTACACCGACCGGGGGCGCTCCCCGACGTTCCTCGGCTCGCCGCCGGCGACCGCCGACGGCGCCCAGTGCGTGGGGTGCCATGCCATCACCAACGACGGCAAGACCATGGCGCTGACCATCGGCGGATCGAGCGCGCCGGACTTCGCGCTGCTCGATCTGACCACGCTGACGATGATGGTGCTCAATCCCACCGCGACGCCCGCGAACACCCCGCCGACCGACATCAACTACTACAAGCAGTTCCGCCAGACTGCCGTCGTCACCGAGACCACCTTCGGTCCGAACGGCGACGTGATGGTCAACATGTACAAGTCGAAGCTGTTTCTCCGCGGCACGACCGCGAGCCTGACCAACGAGGGTGAGGTCGCCGCGGACTTTGTCGATTCCTTCAAGAGCGATCCGTTCTGGAGCCAGACCGGCAAGTACTTCGCTTTCACGTCGTTCGCCGTGGCCGACGTCAGCGTTCCCTACTACAACCCGACGGGCCTCAACGGCGACATGAAGCGCAACGGCCAGATAGCGATTGCGTCGGCCAGCGCGACCGGAATCAACACGGATGCGCACGTGCTGGTTCCGCGCGAGAACAACATCACCAAGTACTATCCGGCGATCAGCAACGACGATGCGCTGGTGGTCTACAACCAGAGCACGTGCGGCATCGATCCCGACGTCTACACAAACCTGAACGCCAATCCCCCGGTCGGCGTCTATGGCGCGCAGACCTGCGACGGTTACGACGACTCGTCGGCGACTCTGTGGCTGACGAGCCCGATGGGCGCGCAGCCCGTCCGTCTCGATGTCGCCAACGGTGGCCCCGGCGTCGCGTACGATAATTCCTGGCCGCGCTGGAGCCCCGACAACGGCACCTTCCGCGGGCAGAAACTCTACTGGCTCGCGTTCTCGTCGCGCCGCCCCTACGGCTTGCAGGTGAACAACGGCGCGCCGCTGACCACCAAGCCGCAGCTCTGGTTCACCGCCATCCGCATGAGCGAGACATTCCAGGACCCGAGCTCGCCGCCCGTGTGGCTGCCCAACCAGAACCCGACGCCGACGGGCCAGCTTCCCAACGCCGTGCCGACGGGTAACCACGTCCCGCAGTGGGTCAAGGTCGCGGTCGCGATCCCAGGCTGATCCAAAGAGTTCAAGCATTACGCCCGCGCGACCGCTTGCGGCGCGTCCTGGACTGTTCGGTCGCCGTTCCAGACTTACGGTTGAGGGATGGTGCTACCACGCGTGTTCTCGCGCGCGGCGGGGCAGGGGGCGGTCCGCGGTGTGTTTGCGGCGATCGCGCTCGCCGCCGCTGCGCTGACCACCGGCTGCGGCGACCTCGCCTCGGCCGACGTCGCCCTCGATTCGACGGCACTGCGTGCTGACTTCGGCGCGGCGGCGGGGTCGATCCCGCCGCTCGCTTGCACAGCGAACAGCGCCTCGGCGTGCGCGGCGGTTCCGGCGCCGGCCGGCGTCAGCGGCTGGCAGGTCGGCTGCGACGCCACCGCCCACCAGTGCTTCGGCCAGGCCGACCTCCGCATCGAGCAGACTGTCGCGGTGGCCAATCCGTCGTCGCTCGACAGCGCGCTCGGCCGCGACGCGGCGCCCTACCTGCGCGGCATCGACGTCGCCTACACCATTCCCATCAACACGCTGACGTTCGCGCTCGCCAAGATCCAGCTCTTCGTCGTCGCGAGCGGCGCCGTAGCTCCCGACGCCGGCACGGCTGTCGGCGACGGCGGGACCACCCTCGAGGCCGCGCCCGCCGAGGCCGGCGACGTGCTAGTCGGCAACGCCGATCCGCTGGCCGCCGGTCAGCTCCTCAGCGATGCGCGCCATCTGTCGATCGGCGAGGGAACGCCAGCGTTCACCGCCATCGCCAACCAGGTCGAATCCGGCCAGAACCTGGGCTTGGCGGTGGTGGTGTCACCGCGCGTCGTCGCGGGCGCGCCGTTGCCCGCCGGCGCCGTCGAGGTCATCTGCCAGCCCACGCTGCACTTTGCGGTGCGCTGGTCGCAGGTCTTCTGAGCGCGCCGCGGTTCCGCGCCTCGTCTTAGGCTTCGTGCGACGAGTGACGGTGCGATCTGGTGGCCACGCCACGTGAGATGGCCCAGCCCCCGAGCGCGCACAGCACGTCGCCGATTGAATTCGCGAGTGTGTCCTGCGTCGGATGCGGGAACGCCGCCGGGATCAGGTTCTTGAGCAGGTGCTCCGCCACCTCCCAGCAGACGGCGATCGCCAGCAGCCAGCCGAGACGCAACCCGAGCCATCCGAAGATCGCGCCGACCGCGGCGTGCGCCAGCGAATAGGGATCGACCAACGCGAAGTTGATCTCGCCGGGGCGTGCCGTGCGCTGGTGCGCCGATCGCAGATGGTGGGCGATCGCAGAGGCCAGACCACACCTCATACAACCAACGTGGGACTGGCGGCGCGCGTGCGCCAGCGGCGGCTGCCGGGCGGCTCAGGCGCGCGGGCGCGCGGCGTAGCGCAGCACGGTGACCGGCTCGATCGTGACCAGGCCTTCCGTGACCATCTCGTCCAGGATCGCCTTCACCTTCTCGACCTGAGGCTCGCTGTCGACGACTTCGATCACCACCGGCAGATCCTCGGAGACCCGCGTGACGTGCGCGTCGTAGACCACGCTGTGTGCCCCGAACCCTGCAATCCCGCGCGTCACGGTGGTGCCGGCGCAGCCTTCGCGCCGCAGGCGCTCGAGCAGTGCCAGGTGGAGGGGACGGTGATGCCACCGGTCCGATTCGCCCACGACGACGCGCACACGTAATTGTTTGCCTTCGAGCGCTCTCATGACGGCCTCCTTTCTTGGTTTCGCCGGCGTCCAGAAAAACGCCGGCCGGCCCGACACCACGGCTCAGACCCCGCTCAGCGCAGCGCCGGTGCGCTCTGAGCATCCCTCAACCCGAGGCCGGGGACAAGCTCGTGCGTCAATGACTCGTGCGCGCGTCCACGCGTTCTTTCGCGTGTTCTCGGCGCGCGCGGGCCGCCAGGTAGGCGATGATCACGAGATTCACGATGAGGATCGCGATGCGACTCGGCCGCGCTCGGCGCGCGAGGTCGACGACCTCGAATGGGATCAGGGTGCTGCCGGCGACCACCACCAGCCAGGGGGCCCAGCGGAAGCGCCGGTGAAGTGCCCAGCCCTCGACGGCGCTCAACGTCGCGTCCAGCGCCAGCGCCAGCGCGATCAGCGTCAGATGGGTCGGTGTCAGCAACGCCGCGATCCGGCGCGCGAGCGCCGCGGTCCAGCGGTGCGCGACGTGTTCGGCGATGCGCGAGACTCGGGCCGCCCAGTAGGTGGTGACACCCATCCGCCGCAGGATGGGGAGTGATACCGCCAGCGCCGCTTGCAACGCGGCTTTGATCAGCTTGTAAGTGATGATGACGCGCAGGCCGAGGTCGCGCCGGCGGTCGTCGAGAGGCGCCTGCCCGACGATGGCAGGGTCACCAATCTCGCCGCCGCCGCCATCCATCAGCGTGCGGGGTAGGCTGGCCGCTGACGGCCGGAGCCCTGACGCCATCCGCCGCCGCGTTGCGGACGGGGGGCGGACCGGCGCGCGGGCCCGCCGCGCGGGCGATCGTCGGCGCCGCCATCATTCGATGCCGGGCCGGGCGCGCCGCCGGCGGCGCGGTAAGGGTGGTCGGCGACGACCTGCAGCGGCTGCTTGGTGAGTCGCTCGATGTCGCGCAGATAGGAGCGCTCTTCGCGGTCGCAGAACGACAGCGCGATCCCTCGCGCGCCCGCGCGTGCCGTTCGGCCGATGCGGTGAACGTAGCTCTCGGGCTCGTTGGGCAGCTCGTAGTTCACGACGTGGCTGATGCCATCGACGTCGATGCCGCGCGCCGCGATATCGGTCGCCACCAGAACGCGCGTCTGGCCCGAGCGGAAGCTCTCCAGCGCCGCCTGGCGCGCGCCCTGCGACTTGTTGCCATGGATCGCCGCCGCGCGAACCTGCAGGCGCGACAGCTGCTCGGTCACGCGGTTCGCGCCGTGCTTGGTGCGCGTGAAGACCAGCGTGCGCGTCATCTTGGGGTCCTTCAGCATCTCGGCGAGCAGGTGGCGCTTGTTGTCGCGGTCGACGAACATCACCCACTGGTCGACGTTCTCGGCAGTGGTCGCCGGCGCCGAGACCTCGACCTTGACCGGATCGCGCAGCATCTGGTCGGCCAGCACGGCGATGTCGCGCGGCATGGTCGCCGAGAACAGCAGCGTCTGGCGCCGCGCGGGCAGCCTCGCGACGATCTTGCGGATGTCGCGGATGAAGCCCATGTCCAGCATGCGGTCGGCTTCGTCGAGCACGAGCACCTCGACGCCGGAGAGCTGGGCGTGCCCCTGCTCGATGAGATCGAGGAGACGTCCCGGCGTCGCCACCAGCACGTCGACGCCGCGCGCGAGCGCCGAGACCTGCGGGCCCTGGCCGACACCGCCGAACACCACCGCGCGTGACAGCGGCAGGTGACGTCCGTAGGCGGCGAAGCTCTCGGCGATCTGCAGCGCCAGCTCCCGTGTCGGCGCCAGGACCAGCACGCGCGCGCCCTTGCGCGGCGCGGGCCGGCGGTCGGAGGCGAGGCGTTGCAGGATCGGCAGCGCGAACGCCGCGGTCTTGCCGGTCCCCGTCTGGGCGCAGCCCAGGAGGTCGCGCCCGGTCAGCAGCGGCGGGATCGCGGCGGCCTGGATCGGCGTGGGGACAGTGTAGTTTTCGGCGCGCAGAGCGCGCGCGATCGGCTCGATGAGAGCCAGCTCAGAGAACGACGTCATTGGATGTACGGACCTTTCAGTTGTTGCTGTCCCTCGAGAAGAAACGGTCAGCAGAGCAACGGGGCCCGCGATCGACGACTCGACACTCGGTATCGCGCGCGGCGTGATGGCCGGAGCGGCGCTGGAGCAAGGACAAATGTTCGAGTGAAGTGATGCAGTCAAAATGAATCAAAGTCAAGCAATCGGCTGTGCCGGCCCCGGATTCGCGGGGGCGCGCGTCGCCGCCCGCGAGATCTCTGCTAGGACCGGCCGGCGCCTTTGGTAAGGTAGCGTGCATATGCAGGCAGGCCCCCAGAAATCGCGCGTGACGCGCGGGCGCACCTTGGTATTGACGATCGTTTTCGGCGCGTGTGGCGGCTCGACCGGTCACGGTGCGGCCGCGCCGGCCAGCGGAGCTGCCGACCAGTCGAATCCGGCCACGGGCGCCGCCGCAGCGTCGGGGGCTCCCGCCGCGCCCGGCGAGGCGCGTCCACCGGCGCGCACGGTCTCCGAGGCCGAGGCGCTGAAGCCGCGCGACGATCTGCCACCGCCGCAGCGCGCGCTGGCCATGGTCGACGGAAAGGAGCGGTGGATCGACGCGAGCCTCGCCGAGGCGGCGGGCTTCACGCTGATCGATCTCAGCGATGACTGGACGCCGTACATCCTCGCGCCGCAGACGTCACCGGAAGGCGCGCCGCTGCTGAACCGCTACCGCCACGTCTTTCTCGGCGAGGCCAACGATCAGCTCGACGACGACGGCGAGGCGTTGCCGCCGGGCACGAAGAACTACCTGGAGCTGTACGGCATCCCGCCGTCGCTGTCAGTGGTGCGCGCCCGCTTCGTGCAAGACGCCGAGCACCCGTGCCACGATCAGGAGAGCGCCGACGCGCTGGAGGCGGTCGAGACCGTCTCGTACGTCGCGCCCGAGTCGGTGAGAAAAGAAGAGCACCGGCTGGCGCGCATTCGCGCCGAGCTCGAGCTCGCGCGCCGCAAGGCGAAGGTGGCGACGCTCGAGGAGCTGGCCGAGAAGCAGCCGCAGCAGGCGCCCAAGGTCAAGCTGCTGGAGAAGCGCGCGGCGGAGAAGCCGGCGATGGCGGCGGTGGAGCGGCGCCTGACCTGCGAAGGCCTGCTCACGCCGAAGATGAAGCACCAGTCCGGCATCTACGACGATGCCATGCGCCTGGCGGTGCGCAGCTTCCAGCAGAAGCACATGATCTACGAGTCGAACTATCTGCGGAAGAAGACCGTCGAGGCGCTGGCGAAGCCACTGCTCGACAACGACTACGAGGGCCTGGTGCGCGCGCTGCGCGAACGCGTGGTCTCGGCGGCGGCGATCGTCGAGGACGGAACCGCGGGGACGCCCAAGAACCCGTCGCGCGATCTCGCCGACGAGTACACCAAGGTCGTGACCGATCAGCTCGGGCTCACGAGCGGCGACACGGCGCTGGAGTTCTTCAAGCGCCACGGTGCGGAGCAGTTCAAGTCGTTCCGCGCGGCGGTGAAGCTGCCGCCGCGCCCCGAATACTATTCGGACGCGATGGATCTCTCGATCGTCGTGGATCGCGGCGACGTCTGGTACGACTTCCCGGTCGAGCCCGACGGGCACTGGAAGCAGCAGCCGCGCAAGCACTACCCGCACCTGACGCTGTTCGTGAAGTGGAAGGGCCAGCAGATTCCGCTCGCGCGCTGGCGCACGACGATCGGCGGCTGGCGCGCGGAGCAGGCCAGCGACGGCTACGAGTACTACCGCTACAAGATGTCCGACGTCGGCCCGCGCGTGATCCGCCAGGTGGTCTCGGGCCCGGTCTGGATCGCGCCGACGTCGACGCCGATCCGCACGCTGGTCAAGGGCAAGCTGATCAACAACTCGTGGATGAAGGTCGTCAACTACGACGAGCTCGGTCCGGGCTACTTGTCGGCGTACGGGATCATCGCCGGCTACTTCGTGATCCCCGGCGCGAACGGCAAGTCCGACTTCGACAACGGCGTGCGCGCGCACGGTTCGTCGGACTACCTGTCGATCTACAGCTCGAACGGCTTCTCCCACGGCTGCCACCGGCTGCCGAACCACCTGGCGATCCGCATGTACTCGTTCATCCTGCGCCACCGCAAGATGCGCGTGGCCGGCGATCAGCCGATGGGCTTCACGCGCCAGTTCCTGATGGGTGAGTCGGTGTTCGAGATGCGTCTGCCCTCGCGCGGCTACGCGTATTACCTGGATCCGCCGCTGCCGGTGAACGTGCTCGAGGGAAACATCATGGGTGCGCAGAAGAAACCGATCATCGGCTACGTCCCCAAGCCCGGCGTGACGTACCCCGGCCCGCCACCGCCCGCGCCCGACAGCCCCGAAGCCAAGGCTGGTGGCGGCGGGGGCGAGGAGTAGCCAGGAGTGGCAATGACGATGACTGTTGCGAAAACCAAGCGGTGGTTTGCCCTCGCGGCTGGATTGCTGGGGCTGGGCGTCTTCTTGTGCGGCTGGGATTTCATACAGGCGGCCGAGCCTGCCACGCCGGTTGCGGTGCCCGCCGAGAAGGCGGCGGCGCCGGCGCCGCCGTCGGACAAGGTGCGCATCACGTTCACGGTGTGGCCGCCTTCGTTGAAGGCGATGGTGTACTGGGGCCGCAAGCGCCTCGGAATGATCGCGCCGCACCAGCCGCTCGTCGTCGAGCGCCCGCGCGACAGCGGGCCGCTCGACGTGCTGGTGCGAGCGACCGGCTATTTGCCGGTGCAGACGCGCGCGTACACGTTCGCGGACAGCAAGGTGTCGGTGAAGATGACGCCACCCGATCAGAAGAAGACGTTGCTGGGGTATCGCGAGGCTCCACCCGACGCGGGCGCGCCACCCGCCACGGCGGAGAGTCACGGGCCTGACGCAGGCGTCATGCGGTAGCGGCTCGTTCGAGCCCTCTCGGGGGACGGCATCAACTGACGCGTTCCTGGACGCGCGCAGCGGGATCGGTTATCTAGCTTAACGGTCTCGATGAAGAAAACACGCGTACTCGTGCTCTTCGATACCGATGCCGAACCGCCGGTTCAGCAGGAATGGAAGAAGCAACTCGAGTCGAGTGACGAGGCCGAGTTCGACGTCGCGCGCGCGTTGACCGAACGCGGGCACCAGGTGCGGCTGTTCGGATTTCGCGACAACCTCGATCAGCTCGCGGCCGGCCTGCGCGCCGAGCCGTTCGACGTGGTGTTCAATCTCGCCGAGCGTTTTCGTGGTCTGTCGGCGCTCGACTACTCGGTGGCCGCGTTGCTCGAGATGCTGGACATCCCGTACACCGGCGCGTCGTCCGAGGGGCTGATGCTCGCGCGCGACAAGGCGCTGACCAAGAAGGTGCTCGCGTACCAGGGGCTGCGCATTCCGCACTTCATGGTCTGCCGCCTGGGCACCGAAGTGCAGCGGCCGAGCGACCTGCGTTTCCCGCTGATCGTCAAGCCGCTCGACGAGGATGCGTCGGTCGGCATCTCGCAGGCATCGGTGGTGCGCGACGACGCCGCGCTCAAGGAACGGGTCGCGTTCATCCACGAGCGTTTTCAAACCGACGCGATCGTCGAGGAGTTCATCGCGGGCCGCGAGCTCTACATTGGCGTGATGGGCAACGACAAACCCGTGGCGCTGCCGCCGATCGAGATGGTGTTCGGCAACGAGCCCAACGTCGAGAGCCGCA
>CAZNCQ010000224.1:7084-11801 GCA_964571275.1 uncultured Myxococcales bacterium | reverse complement strand
GCACGCCCTCCCAGTCGATGCCACGACCGTCGTCGCCGATCTCGATCACCAGGTCACCGGTGGTCTGGCGCGCCCGCAGCGCCAGCCGACCAGCGGGAGGTTTGCCGGCCGCCACGCGTTCTTCCGGCGATTCGATGCCGTGATCGACGGCATTGCGCAACATGTGCACGAACGCCGCCCAGAACGGTACCCAGCGCCGCCGATCGAAGCGCAGGTCGTCGCATTCGATCGTGACTTCGAGCTCAGCCTTGCCCAGCCGGTCCGCCAGGGCCCGCGCGCCCTCGGCGAGCCGAGCCAACCGGTGGGCGACCGGCTCGTGATCCACCCGCCGCAGCAGGTGCATCAACTCGGCGTGGCTGCGCCCTTCCTCGATGGCGGCCTGGAGCGCCTGCAGATCCGCGCGCGCCAGCTCGATGCGCTCGGAGGAGACCGATCCGGTCAGCTTGCGCACGCGTCCCGAGAGTGCCGCCCAGACCTCGGCCAGTTCAGCGCGATCCGCAACGTCCAGTCGGTCACCGGGTTGCAGCAGCTTCTTCTCCAGCGCATGGCAAACCGACACGATCGATCCGAAGCCGCGGATCGCGCAAATACCCTTCAGCGTGTGCAGCGCGCGCACCTGCGTCGCCAGCAAAGATTCGCCGGCGCCCTTGCCTGGGCCGCTGGCGCCGCCATCGCGATGGCCCTCGTCCTCGCTCAGCGCCGCACTCACCAAGCGCTGGCACTCGCCGAAGAACTCGAAGAACTCATCGCGTCCATTCACCAGATGCTGGAAGACGGCAAGCTGCTCGCGCTGATCCGCCTCCGACTGCGCCAGCCCGACCGCCTCCGTCACGTCCGAGATCACCACCAGGAGCTGTTCGAGCTCGGCACCGCGGTTGATCGGACGATAGCCGATCTCGTAGTGGCGGCCCTGGTGCAGCAGCTTGCGCGGCAGCTGATCGATGGCCAGGTCCTGCGGCAACCACCCCTCGCGAAGCTGCTCCCAGGCGACCGACGTCCACGCCGCCGTATCGGCGTTGATCGGTTCGAGCATCGTCCACAGGTGCATACCGCCGCGGACACCGGGAAACCACTGATCGAACGCCGCCGAGCGCTCTTGCGAGATGCGCCCCTCGAGATCGACGGTGAACAGCGCCTGCGCCACGTGGTCCAGCACGACGCGCAGCTTGCTGTTGCGCGCATCCAGCTCCCGGGTGCGCTCGGCGACGCGCTCTTCCAGGCGCTCCTTTGCAGCGGCGAGCGCGATCGTGGTGCGTCGCTGTTCTTCGTGGTTCTCAATCAGATCTTCGATCAGCGCGGGCACGAAGCGCAGCGCGTTCACGATGAGCTCGCCCGCATTCTCCGAGGTCACGAGCTCGGCCGGCACCACCGCTCGCCGCTCGATGACCTCACCGCGGGCGATGGCCAGCACAACGTCGATGGTCGCGCGCGCGATGGCCAGCGGCCCCTGCCGGATGGTCGCCACCATGCGCCGGTCGTGCACCGCCAGCAACCCGTCGGGCAATCCGTCGTAACCCGAGACCAGGCAGTCGGCCAGCCCCCGCTCCTCGAGCACATCGATCGCGCCCAGCGCGGCCTCGTCGCTGCTCGCGACGACCGCGTCCAGGTCAGGCGCGATCTCCAGGGCGGCCCGCGTGAGAGCGTCGCCCTGTAAGCGGCGCGAGACGGGCGTCACCCAGTCGATGTTGGCCTCGTAAATCAGCTGGATGCCGGGATAGCGGGTCAGCAGGTCATGGAAGCTTTCATTGCGCTCTACGCCCGATGCGGAGTGTGGGTCCCCCGCCAGGAAGGCCACCTTGCTGCCTCCGCGCAGGCGGTCGAAGATGTGAGTTGCCGCCAGCGCCTGCGCCGCCCGGTTGTCAAGCCCGACGGTGCATACCACCGCAGGATGGTTGACGAACGAGTCCAGCGTAATGACCGGGATGCGCGCGGCCCGCGCCTTGTCCAGGCTCCGCAAGAGCTCGGGGTCATCGCTCACCAACGGCCTGAGCGCGATCGCGTCGACCCCCTGCCCGATCAACCAGGTCAGCGCCGAGCCCTCTTCGGTGACGGTACGCGCCCGCAGCGTGGTCTGGCTCACCTGGCGTGCGGCGGCCTCGTTGCGAAAGCAGCTGCCGATCATCGTCCAGATGTAGGTTCCGATGCTGGGGATGCCAAGCACCAGCCCGACATGTGGCATACGAATATTCATTCCCTCCCGCATCGTCTCATGAACCGCAGCGCCTCACCACAGTTCGTCTGCGGGGCGAACCGGCGACACTTCCATGCTGGTTGCTGAAGGCCGCGAAGAGCGCCGGTCGTCGAATTGACTCGACGACCGGCGCCCGGGCGCGTGATGTACGCCCGCAATGACCGCCATCGCGGCGGCCCGGCGCCGCCGGATCGTGGTCGCCTCGGGGCCGCCCCTCAGAACAGGACGGACATATTTCCCGTGGAGTTCAGGTTGGCGTTTACGGTCTGTCCCGTCGGACCACCCGAGATGACGAACGGGTGCTGCGCAAAGGCCTCGCAATGAGGACCCCCACTCGAGAAGTTGCCCGACATCGTCCAGACCTGGCTGTTGTCCGCGGAGATGCCGACCACCAACTCGGAGTGTCCATCAGCCTGCCCCTCGCTGTTGACCATCGATATGTAGTCACCCGGCTGCACGAATTGTGGTCGAATGGGGCTCTGCCAGCCGCCATAAACCTGGAACATCGCTCTCCACAGATCGACCCGGCTGATCTCGTGAACGGCCGCCCAGTGCAGGCACACCGGACCGACGATCGCGCAGCCGATCGGATCGATGTCACACAAGGTGAAATCGCAACGGGTCTTGTCCTTCACCGCGCCCGACCACAAGACCATGTCTCGCACAAACTCGCTGCACCACTCGGTGTCCTTGAAGATGCCCTGATTGGGACTGTAGTAAGCAACGGCGTCGCCGTCGCACTTCCCGGCGGCGACGTTCACCGCGGTCGTCGCGGGCACCTGTTGCAGGGCCAGGCCAATGGCCTTGTTGCGCGGCTGTCCGACGCCATCGGGATATCCCTGAGCGACCATGGCGATCATGTCGGAGAGGCTTGGTGACGTCAAAAGACGCATGATCCCGGAAGTGCTTCCGCCTGGATAGAAATAGGAGCAGTTGGAGTAATTCGTCCCGGGTACGACGACACAGACGAAGTTCGACAGGTTCTTGAGATTTCGCGTGCAGCCGGTCGCCGGATCGCAGGTGCCGTCGGGACCGCAGCCGTTCGGCGTGCACATCGGATTCACGCACCCGACCGGCGGATTGCAGACCTGCCCCCCGGTGCAACTGGTTTGCGTGCATGCGACGTAACACCCCGACGTCGGATTGCACGCCTGACTCGAGGCGCAATGGGGCGCAGTCGTGAAACCGTCGATGCCGGTGGTGCAGGGATGGGTGAAGTTCACGGTGAACCACTCCCATCCTCCCGCCAGCGTGCGGTCGACGGCGATCGAGCCGTCGCCGGTCAGCCATCCGCCGTTGTTGGCGCTCATGTAGTAGCCGTTGAGGGACTGAAACGTCGTCGACGTGGATGTGCTGTCCTGTCCGGGTGTGGCCAGGGGCCCGCCAGTCCCGGAGATGGTGAACACCTCCCAGCCGCCGGCGGCGCTCCGATTGATGTGAAAGACGCTCCCTGGACCACCGCCGTTCTCCGCGCTTCCGTACCAGAACTGTCCCGTGGACTGCGAGTTGTGCGCGATGTGCACCAGATCGCCCGGTTCGAGGAGGCCTCCGTTCAGATCCTCGATGATCCAGTCGGCGAGGATGCTCGGGCCCGTCGTATTGGTCGACACCGAGCTGCCGCCGTCGTTGTCTGCGGTGAGCATGGTGGCGTCAAAGGTCTGGATCGTGGCGCCGTACACCGTGGTCTGGGGCATGGCCACCGTGAAGACCGCTGGATAATTGGCGGTTCCCACGGTCGCGAAGACCTGGACGATGAAGTCCCCACCCGCGCCGATCGCGGTGCCATTGAAACTGAGCGCGGGCGGAGCGCCCTGGCACACCGAAGCGCTGACCGTCGTCGAGGTGATGAAGTTGGACGATGAGTCGTAGAGGGACGCGTTGATGGACGCGTTGGGACAACCTGTCGTGGTCGCGGCTGGTATCGCGATCCAAGAGCTAGCGTTCCAGGACACATCGATGTGACCACCGGCGTCTCCCGACTGGAGCTGGCGAACCAGAGTCTGGTAATACGGCAGCCCGCATCCGTAGGTGCCATTCGGGGCCGAGGTGCATTGGGTTGGGCCGCCGCCGTTTGCGTTCAGAGGAGACATGGTGCAGATCGGATTCAGGCACGGCGGCGGCGGCAGCGTCCGGATGGGGCCCGAAGAGACCAACACCGCACTCTGGGCCTGGCCACCGCCCGCCTCCTGATCGGAGCCGTTGCAGGCCGCGAGCGCCGTGAGCGACGCGTAAACTATTGCCCTGATTGCCACGGCCCGTTGCTGTCGCCCGGAAGCCGCTAGATGGTTCGTTTCCATGGGTTTCTCCCTCTCCCTTGCCGATGTGGTCGCGTTCGGTCGTGTGGTTCCGATGGCAGCCGCCCGATGCGACGCCTACTCACAACACACCCCAGCTCGATAACTTGGCAACCGAATCGGACGCGGGCGTTCAGCGACCAGCGAGCAGGCGCGCGGTACGGAACTCGGGGCAGCGGGCTGATCGTGCTCTCGCTGATCGTGCTCTCGACGATGGCCGGCGGTTGTTCAT
>CAZNCQ010000224.1:0-6984 GCA_964571275.1 uncultured Myxococcales bacterium | reverse complement strand
GGGCTGATCGTGCTCTCGCTGATCGTGCTCTCGACGATGGCCGGCGGTTGTTCATGGTTGTTTACTCAGCCGCTGCCGGAACGCTACTCGACGTATGACATCCCCCCTTGCTCCACGAACCCACTGCCTCCGGTGCTGGACACGCTGTTTGCCGTGACGAACACGGCCTCGGCCATCTACGTCGCCGGTCAAGACAACGTCAGCAACAAAGGCACCGCCGTGTCGCTGGGGCTCTCGGTCGCGATGTTGTGGACTTTTTCAGCGGTCTACGGGTACAGGCACATCAGCGAATGTGAAGACGCGCATGCGGGACGGTGGACCGGATCCGCTGCTGCGCGGCGCGCGCGACCGGCCCGGCCCGAGATCTACCCGCCTCCGTCCCCGCTGCCGCCCGAGATGGGGGCGGGGGCGCCGGTCGCACCCACTCAGCTGCCTGTTCCCGCGGCGCCAGCCGCGCCGCAGCAGCAGGACGACGATGACCCGTCCTTGCCGCGCCCCCGGAAACCGCCACGCCCGATCGAGTGGGGCGCCACTCAACGGCAGCTCGGCCAATGAATCCAGAGGCCGGCGCGCTCCGCGCGCGGTGGTCGTTATGCCGACCGTGGCATGGTCAGGCTTGGCCAATCAGCAACGGCCGACGGACGCACGCAATATGTCCGGCGCGGGGCTCTCGGGCTTGTGGCGGCGGCGCGGCCGTTACGCGGGCGCGTCGACCCGGGTGCCACGAGATGCGAGCTCAGCGCCCAGGCGCCCATAAGCAGAGTGGATGTAGGCAGCGTTGACGGGGGCAGGGTTAAGGGAAGCGCGTCGTGACACCCGCCGCACCAGCGTCGAGTAGAGGTAATCGTCGGCGAGGACGATGGGGACGCTGGCGCGGAGCGCGTCCGGATCCGTTGTGGCGTTGGAGAGGTCGGGGTGGATAAGCATCTCTATCTGTCTCTTGCAGTGGGTTTCGGCACGAACCGGCCGGTCGATAAGGGAGCCGCAGCCCGGCCCGGGCGCCTCGTCAGATCGAGTAGTCGGCCGTAAAAATGCGCACTCGGCTTGGAGAGACGTAGACCACGTCACCGGTCCTGAGAGCGAGCTCGGTGAAGCGCTCGGTGGTGAGCTCCGCATTGATCACCTGGTCCGAGTCGAGAACGCGCAGCTCCACCTTGATCCGAGAGCCGGTCGGATTCACGTGGAGAACTCTGGCCTGGATGCTCGCGTCGCTCTCCCGCTGATTTTGAAGCACGAGCTCATGTGGCCGCACGTACGCGACCGTGTCCTGGGCCTCGGCGTGCGTGTAAGACGGATAGTCCACCTCCAATCCGGACACGACCGCCTTGCCGCTCTCCAATCGACCGGGGAATACGTTGACGTTGCCAAGGAAGTCCATCACGAAGGCGTTGGCGGGGTGTTCGAAGACCTCCGCCGGTGTACCGATCTGCTCGATCTTGCCGTGATTCATGACCACCACGTGGTCGGCGACCTCGAAGGCCTCCTCCTGGTCGTGCGTGACGAATACGCTGGTAACGTTGATCTCCTGGTGAAGCTTGCGCAGCCACTGTCGCAGCTCCTGTCTGACCTTTGCGTCCAGGGCGCCGAACGGTTCATCGAGCAGAAGGACGCTCGGCTCCGCCGCCAGCGCCCTGGCCAGGGCGACGCGTTGGCGTTGACCGCCGGAGAGCTGCCCGGGATATCGATCTTCCAGTCCCTCGAGACGGATCAATCGCAAGAGCTCGCCGACTCGTGCGCGAATCTTGGCCTTGGGCGCCTTCCGAACGCGGAGTCCGTAGCCGATATTCTCCGCGACCGTCATGTGGCGAAAGAGCGCGTAGTGCTGAAACACGAACCCGACCTTGCGATCGCGCGCCGATTGATGGGTGATGTCCACATCCTGGTGGAGCACCGTTCCTGAGTCGGGCAGCTCGAGACCGGCGATGATTCGCAGCAAAGTCGTCTTTCCCGACCCGGACGGGCCAAGCAGCGCGACCAGGGTCCCCTCCGGCACTTCCAAGCTGACCTTGTCGAGAGCCACGAACCTGCCGAACGTCTTGGACACTTCCTTGACGACGATGCTCATGATTTAGCCGCCTCGCCGACCGCCGGGCGCTTCCGCGACAGATTGGCCAGGGACGGAACCTTGGTCTCCAGCTTGGTCTTCGCAATCAACGTGAGGATCGCCAGAAGCGTCAGCAGCGACGCGACCGCGAACGAGCCCGGCAGGTTGTACTCTTGAAAGAGCTTCTCGATTCGCAACGGCATCGTGTCGGTCTGGCCGGCAATGTGACCGGACACCACGTAGACGGCGCCAAACTCTCCCATCGCGCGGGCATTGCAAAGAATGATCCCGTAGACCAGCCCCCATTTGATGTTCGGCACGGTGACGTCCCAGAACATCTGCCAGCCGGTCGCGCCCAGGCTCACCGCCGCCAGATCCTCGTCCGCGCCAATGGCTTCCATCACGGGAATGAGCTCACGCGCCACGAAAGGAAACGTCACGAATGCCGTCGCCAGCACCAGACCAGGTGTATTGAAGATGATCTTCAAGCTCGCGTTTTTCGGCCACACCGCGAAGTGTTGCTGTAAGGCGAAGAGCACGGCAAACACCGCCACGCTACCCACGCTCACGACCAGGAAGGGATGACGCCATCGGACCAGCGTTGCCTTCGGTTGCTTGGGCCGAAGAAATACATAGACGCCGGACAGCACCAACACTCCCAACAGTGAGATGAGATAGGGCATGACCGCGTACCCGTCTCGGCGAAGGAACGGCCCGAGATAGCCCTGAAGGCCGAAGATCAAGACGAACATGAGCCCAGCGACGACCGGCGACACGGAGAACGGAAGATCGATGAGCGCCGTCAGCAATGATCGTCCGGGGAACCGAAAGCGAGCAATGGCCCACGCGGCGACGACGCCAAAGATGATGTTGGCCGCGAGCGCAATCGGCACCACGGTCAGCGTCAGGACGATGGCCTGGCGCGTGTCTGGATCGAAGAAGAGATTTTGAACGTACGTGCCGAGGCCCTCCTTCAGGGCTTCATAGAAGACGTTCACCACCGGTACGCCCACCAGCACGCCGACCGTGAGGAGCGCGGCCGCCGTCAGCGTCCACCGCACCCACGCGGGATCTTGCTGGGATCTGCGAGCGCCCGCCGCTCGCGGCGTCTTAGCGGTCATGCCGCACGGTCCAGCGTTCGAGGACGTTGATGAGCAACAACATGGAGAACGACACCACCAGCAACACCACGGCGATGGCCGTCGCCTCGCCATACGCGAACTCCTCGAGGCGAGCCACGATCAGAATGGGAGCGATCTCGGTCTTGTACGGCATGTTCCCCGAGATGAAGACCACCGAACCGTATTCACCAATACCGCGGGCCAGCGCCAGGGCGAACCCGGTGACGAGCGCCGGACGGACCGTGGGGAAAATGATGTTCCGAAACGTCTGCCAGCGCGTCCCTCCGAGCGAAGCGCCTGCGTCCTCGAATTCGGGATCGAGGTCTTCGAGGACCGGCTGGACGGTCCGCACCACGAAAGGTAAGCCGACGAAGATCAGAACGAGAACGATTCCCAAGCGCGAGTAGGCGGCTTTGATTCCGAGGGGAACGAGGAAGCGACCCAGCCATCCCTTCTCGACATAGAGGCTGGCGTAGACCAACCCACCGACGGCGGTCGGCAACGCGAGTGGCAAATCGACGAGCGAATCGACCACCTTCCTGCCGGGGAATGAATAGCGAACCAGGACCCACGCCAAGAGGAGGCCGAGGATCACATTCGCGACCGCTGCGGCGAACGCCGCTCCGAAGGTGAGCAGATAGGCGGCGCGTGCGCGTTCGGTCCACACGGCGTGCCAGAACTCATGGAACGAGAGGCTACCGGCCTTGAGAAAGCACGCCACGATCGGCAGCAGGACCAGGATGCTGAGATAGAAGACCGTGTATCCCAACGTGAGGGAGAAGCCGGGCAATACACGGCGATTGACGCTAGCCATGGCACCGATGCAACGAGCCGTGGTCCTCCGGACGGCCGACGCGCGAGCGACTCCTCGTCCGGAGACGGCCCATCATTTGGGCTTGTAGATGCTGTCGAACACGCTGCCATCCCCCACCAACTGCTTGTGGGCGTCCGGCCAGTCCTTGGCAATGGCGGTGATCGGAAACAGCTTCGTGGTCACCGGGAAGACATCCAGGTGCTTCTTCAGGATCGCCTCGTTGCTGGGTCGATAGAAGTGTTTGGCAAAGATCTCTTGAGCCTCGTCGGTGTACGTGTACTTGAGGTACGCTTCGGCGACGTCCCTGGTCTTCTTCCTGTCGACGTTCGCATCGACGACCGCCACCTGAGGCTCCGCCAGGATACTGATCGGCGGATTGACGATCTCGAGGGCGCCCTTCGCCTCGGCGACCTCGAGATGAGCTTCGTTCTCCCACGCCAGATGCACGTCGCCGATCTCCTTCTGAACGAAGGTCGTCGTCGACCCGCGGGCGCCCGAATCCAGCACCGGGACCTGCTTGTAGAGCTTGGTGACGAAGTCGACGGCATCCTGCCGCGAGCCCCCTCGCACGATGACCGAGCCCCAGGCAGCGAAGAAGCTGGTGTAGCCGTTCCCCGACGTCTTGGGATTCGGCGTCACGATCGCGATGCCGGGCTTCACGAGATCCGGCCAGTCCTTGATGTGCTTGGGATTTCCCTTGCGCACGACGAACACGATCGTCGAAAGATAGGGACGCGAGTGATTCGGCAACCGCTCGACCCAGCCCGGGTTGATCAACCCCTTCTTGCTGATGGCGTCGGTGTCGAGGAACGAGGCCAAGGTCGTGACGTCCGCATCGAGACCGTCGATGACGGCGCGCGCCTGCGTGCTGGAGCCGCCGTGGGATTGCTTGATGTTGACCTTGACCCCCTTCTCCTTCTCGTAGCGCGCCGCGAAGTTGCTGTTGATGTCGCGCCAGAGCTCGCGCGTCGGGTCGTAAGAGACGTTGAGGATCGTCGTCTCGCCAGCGGCCGCCGGCATCTCGGCGGCCAGGCCCGCCGCGAGAGTGATCGCCAGTGCGACGGCCGAGACGCCACGTACCCGCCATTGTGAAACGCTGCCTTGAACCATGGCTCGAACTCCTCCTCCGCAAAACAAGACACTAGTCCGTAATACTGATCACCGGTCAAGCGATTTCGAGACCAACGCTCTCAGCCAACCGCGGCGCCGCCGGCCCCGCCTAGAATTTGACGTGCGCGCGGGCGAACAGGAGGTTCTCGGTCTTTCGATCGGTCGGTAGCTTCGTCGTGGCGTCCGCGGCGCCCCCGTCCTTGAAGAAGGTCTGCTCGAAGTTCAAGTAGAAGCGCAGGGTGCGCGAGGGGCTGTACACGACCGCGCCCGTCCAGCCCTGCGCCTTCGAGACCGACGCGGTGGGGTTGGCGAAGCCGTTCGCGTAGCTGGCGGTCGGGGTGCTCCGATCGAAGCTGTCGCTGTCCAGCTTCAGCGCGTCGTAGCGAACCGCGATCTCCAGCGCGCCGAGGTGCCCGGTCGCCGGATCGAAGGATTGGTCGGGAATCACGCCGTCATACGAAGGTCTCCCGCCAAACGCATAGCTCGCGCTCACGTGATAGGCCTGGTGAGTCAGGTCGGCGGTCGCGTTCTGACGCTGAACGCCCTGCTTGACCCACACGTACTCGGCCAGCACGCCAACCTGACCTTGGTAATAGAAGAACTGCGGGTTCAAGTGCGTCTCTCGCAAGTGGACGAAGGTCGCGCTCAGCGTCGCGGTCGCGGGCAGGAAGCTGAAGATCGTCTGCTGGCCAGCCGAAGTGAACGTCGGCGTCAGCGGCGTCCCCGGCAAGCCCTTGCGGTTGCCGGTGCTGGCCGCGATACCCACGCCGAGCGAACCGAGATCGGCGAGCCCCGGCGCCTTGAAGGGTTGGAAGAACAGCCGGCCGATGAAGTCCTTGGCGTGGTCGGTGTCGCCATCGGGCCGGGCGCCGCCGCTGTTGTTGGCGTTGTCGGGGAAGCCATCGTAGACGCCGACCGAGTAGTTCACGATGCCGCCGGCGATGTCGCCCTGAAGGGCCGCTCCGATGTCGCGGCCCGGGGTGAGGTTCTGGTCGAGCGCGCGCTCGATGAACGGGTACGCCCCTTCCGACTGCAGGCGCTCGAGACCGAGCGGCGTCTTGAACTTGCCGACGTGCAGGCGCAACCAGGGAAAGGGATGGACGTCGATATAGGCATCGAAGACGGTCGTCGCGGCGCCGGCGAAGTCGGGACTGAAGAGGAAGTCGGCGAGGCCCACCAGCGTGCCGCCGATCTCGGGCCGGAAGCGCCGGATCAGAATGCTGTCGCTGTCGTTGAAGCTGACATTGTTGCTGACGGTGTCGTTTCCCAGAAACCAGCGGGTGTCGATCTGCAGGAGACCTCGGAGCTGCACGAAGCTCCTCCGGTCGGCGCTGCGGAGCAAGAAGCCCTTCTCGTCGGCGCCGATCGACGGGGACTCCTTCGCCGCCTTGTCCAGCTTCTCCTCCAGGAGATCCAGTCTGCGATCGGTAATGCGCGAGCGCTGATCGGATTCCTGAACGTGGGTGAGCACGTCTGTTGGCGGTGGCGTGGGTGCGGGGACCGGCACGGGAGCGGGCGGCACGGCATCCGGCGGCACCGGCTGCGCGACGCCTGCGGGCGGGGTCGCGTCAGGCGCCGGCGTTTGGGCGAAGGCGATCGTCGGGAGAGCGGCCATGGCGACCAGGAACAGGCTGCCGGTAACACCGGCCCTGCGAAGTTGACGAGCTGATTGTCGAGCGTCGAGTAACAAAGATCTTTCGTCGATCATCTGGGGTCTCCTCACGTACTGAAACGTCAGGTCAAACTGACGGGGTCGATGAAGTGTCTTCACGGGCGAATGCCCGGGCCCTAGCCACCAACGTCATTGGCGTCCGCGGTATCCGTGCTGCCAACAGCGTCCGGCGCGTCCGTGCTGCTGACAGCGTCCGCCGCATCTGTGCCGCTGACAGCGTCCG
>CAZNCQ010000223.1:0-11844 GCA_964571275.1 uncultured Myxococcales bacterium | reverse complement strand
TCAACCACGTCACCTTCATCGCGACCAAGTCGGTCACCGACGGCGACACGCCGGAGCTGGAGATCGAGGCGCAGAGCACGGTCACCGACGCCAGCGGCAGCGACCACAACGTGCACATGCGCCTGCACGGCCCGATCCGCGAGGCGCAGATTGATCTGTCGACCGACGACGGGCTGGATCGCTCGCAGACCGCGATGCTGATGCTGACCGGCCGCACGTCGATGGATACGTCGCAGCGCTTCGGCACGCAAAATCCGACCGTCGGTGCGAACATCAACACCGGCGCCGACGTCGCCGGGCAGATCACGCGCGACGCCGTCGCCAATCTCATGGAACCGTACATCGACGATACCTTCCAGCGGGTCACCGGTTTCAACCTGCGGCTCACCGTCGGGCCTGACGGGTTCGAGGGGCGCATCCTGAAGCGCATCAGCCGCTACTTCAACCTCCAGGCCGACACCCTGCTGGGCTTTCAGAACCAGAGCCGTCAGACGGTTCAGCTGGACGCCTGGTTGTTCGACTACATCAGCCTGGGCGGCGGGCTCCAGCGCATCACGCTCTCGTCGCAGCAAGGGGTTCCCGAGACGTTGCCCATGAGCGGGAATCTCGAGCTCAGGTGGGATTTCGCGATAAGAAGGTAAGCCCGCTACTCTGGCGCCTGAAACCGTCGTGAAACGAGCCCGAACCCGCACCCACCGAGCATGAGCCTATCGCGAGCCGGAGTCGCGGGAGCGACCGTAGCGACGACCGCGATGCTCGTGCTGTCGCTCGCGGCGCCGTCGGCCCGAGCCCAGGCCGGCGCGCCTGCTGCCGCGCCGGTTGCCGCCCCCGGCTCTGCGCCCGCCTCCGGGGCGCTCATCAGCGGGTATGGCGTGACCGGCCAGCTGGTCGATCCCGCCGACCAGTTGCAGGCGCTGCTGGAGTCGGTGGCACCGACCGGCTCGCCGTTCATCGAGTCGGGGCCCGCCGATCGCATCGGCACGCCGATCGGGACGATCCCGCGGCTCACGCAGGCGCTGGACGGCATCGGCTATCGCGCTCAGGTGCGCGCGATGCCCGACGCCAAGGCGTCCGCCGGCGCGCGCGTCCAGATCGCGATCGAGCTGCACGCCTACGATCGCCTCCGCTACATCTTCGTCACCGGCAACTGGCCGATCCGCCAGGACGAGATCCAGCGCCGGATCGCGCTGCGCCCGGGCAGCCCGCTGCCACCGCCCGGCCCGGAGCGCGACGCCACCGTCGAGCGCGAGCGCGGGCGCGTCGTCGAGTACCTGCGCGGCGAGGGCTACTTCGAGTCGAATGTGCGCATCGATCTCAGCGTCGGCCGAGGCGCCCCCGCGCCCGTCGACTTCACGATCGACGTGCGGCGCGGACCTGCCTTTCCGCTGGGGCCGATCAAGGTGACCGGCAACACCGCGATCCCGACCGATGAGCTCACCGAGATGTTTCGCCACTCCATCTGGTACAAGGCGTGGACCGGTCCAGCGCCGTTCACGGCGAAGCAGCTGCGCGAGGATCTCGCCAAGCTGACCAAGCGCTACCGCCAGCTCGGCTACGTCGGCGCGCGCGTGACCACCGACTTCAACGTCGCGAGGAGCGTCGACCGCAACGCCAAGAACGTCGTCCTGGGGATCACCGTCAACGAGCGCAAGAAGATCACGGTGACGTTCGAGGGCAACCAGCGCAAGTCGTCGTCGACGCTGAAGGACGAGCTGACGATCTTCGATCGCGGCTCCTACGACGACTACGAGGCGTCAGCCAGCGCCGATGCCTTGCAGCGCTACTACCAGCAGCAGGGGTTCTTCTTCGCGCGCGTCGAGTGGCGCCGCGAGCCGCTGTCGGCGACCGAGGAACGCATCGTCTTCATCATCAACGAAGGCCCCGAGCTGAAGGTGCGCGGCATCGATTTCGTCGGGAATCAGTCGATCGACAGCGCGGAGCTGGAGGGCGTGGTGTCGGTGCGGCGCTATCCGAGGCTGGCGGCGATCGGGCTCGGCGCGGGCGGCTACGTCACCGGGCGGCAGATGGAGCAGGACGCGGAGCGGATCGTCGACCACTATCACGCCAAGGGCTTTCCCGAGGCGAAGGCGCACGCCGACGCCGCGACCTCGCCGGATCTGCTGGGCATGCTGGGGGCGACCGCGGCGGCCGCCGAGACGGTGTCGCGCAACGCGAAGGCGATCTTCGTGCGGTTCACCGTCGACGAAGGGCCGCGCGTGGTGATCGACAAGGTCGACTTCAAGCTCGTGGGGGCGAGCGCGGCGGCGCTCGTGCCCACGCTGCCTTACGACCGTCAGTTCCTGCTCGAGAGCCTGACCGCCGCGCCCGGGCATCCGTACAACCCGGCCGAGATCCGCGACGACGGCCGCCGGCTGGAGCGCCTGTTCGGCGACGCCGGCTACCCGACCGTCAGCGTCGAGCCCGACCCGGCGCGCGCCGGCAACCGCATCGCTTTGACCTGGGTGATCAAGCCGGGCCCGCTGACGCGCCTCGGGCCGATCTTCGTGCGCGGCAACTTCGTGACCACGCGCGACACCGTGCTGGAGCAGATCCCGCTCGAGCCGGGCGGCCTGCTCACCACGACCAACCTCGAGCGCGGGCAGCGCAACCTGGGCTTCCTGCAGCTGTTCAACAACGCGCAGCCGATCAGCTTCCCGGGCAAGGAAGACAAGCGCGGCGTGTTGCCGATGGTGGTTCAGGTCGAGGAACGCTACGAGCAGTACAGCGTGATTCACCTCGGCGCGGGCGCGTCGACCGACCAGAAGCCGCCGGACTCGTCGCTGCCGTTCGGCTTCTACGTGCGCGCCGGCTACGAGAACCGCGACCTCATCGGGCACGGCTGGAACGTCAACGGCAACGCCGCGTACGGCACGTCGCTGTTCCGCGGCACCCTGTCGTTTCTCGACCGCCGCTTCTTCGGCACGCTATTCCGCTTCGACACGTCGCTCTCCTACCTGCAGCAGGCGACCGTACGGCTCGGCGACATCCACTCGGGCGGCGGCTCGATCGGGTTCTCGCGCGAGATGTACCCCGGCGTCGACGCCGGCGTTCACTACAACCTGCGCAACACCACGCACACCGAGTCGCTGCTGCGCTCGCAGGGCCCCGACGCTCTGCTGAGCACGATCCAGCTCGGGACCACCGTCGGCAGCTTGTCGTTCAACCTCGAGTGGCTGCGCCTCGACAACCGCCTGGTTCCGACGCGGGGCTTCCGCATCGACGCGGTGGCCGAGGTCGCGTTGCCGGTGCTCTCGGTGCCGCTGCGGCCGCTGCCCTTCTCCGTCGGAGACGACACGTTCGTCAAGCTCGGCGTGCACTCGATGACCGTCGTGCCGCTGACCCGCTGGCTGTCGCTGCGCCACGGGCTGCGCTTCGACAACGGCATTCCGCTCGGCGGCGCGGTGCTGCTGCCCAAGGTCGAGCGGTTCTTCGCGGGCGGCGACACCACGCTGCGCGGCTTCAAGCTCGATCGCGCGCGCATCGAGGAGGTGCGCTTCCAGATCTATCCCGGCGTCGACGGCGTCGAGTACCGGCCGCTCGGCGGCAATCTCCGCATCCTGCAAAACATCGACCTGCAGTTCCCGATCAGCCCGCCGTTCTACGGCGCGGTGTTCATGGACAACGGCGTGGTCGCCGACTCGCTCGACGGCCTCTCCGCCAGCCAGTTCCGCCACGGCGTCGGCGTCACCCCGCTGCTGATCAAGATCCCGGTCGGAGACCTGAGCTTCTCGTGGGCCTGGCCCCTCGACCCCGGTCCCGGCGACACCAAGATCGGCGTCCTGCACGTCAACATCGGGTTGTTGTTCTAGTGGAGTTGCGCGCTCCCTATCCTCGGTGGACGGTCGGCTAGTCACCGCTTCCGGGGTGGGGTGTTCGTCTTGCGGACGACGCGGCGTAAGAGCGCCGTCCGCCGCGAGGGAATCCCCGTCCTCCCCGAAAGCGATCGACTGGCCAACCGTCGACCGAAGATCTCGGGCGCCCGACTAAACAGTCCCTAGTCGGTGTTCGCCGCGTAGATCTTCGCGGCGCCGATGTGGCCGAAGCGGTGCCACCGCACGTGGCGGCGGGCGAGGTCGAAGAGGATCTCGTGGCGCGGCACGCCTCGTTCGAGCGCGGCGTCGACGGCGGTCAGCGCGACCTCGCGCGCGTCGACCGGGTGAAAGATGAACGTCTTGCCGAAGATCACCGCCGCCCCGTCGGAGATCACGCGCGCCTCGAAGAGATCGCCCCGGTTGAACCCGATGGTGTGGCGGCGCTCGGTGACCAGGAAGCGCGCGCCGCCGAGCACGTCCTCGAGATCCATGGTGCGGTCGTCGACCTCGTGGAGCTCGAACAGGCTGCGGTGGCTGGCCGCCAGGAGCGCGATCGTGCGGCGCTCCTCGGCCGGCAGCGGCGGGACCTCGTCGAGCACGTGCACGACCGGCGCGACGCCGCCGCGGAAGGGCCGCTCCAGCACGTACCACTCCAGGAAGGCGGCCATGCGCCCCTCGAACAGCTCGGCGTCGTCGTCGAAGACCTTGCCGGCGCGCTCGAAGTACTCCTCGCGCGCGCGCATCGCCTCGATCTTGTTCTCGCCGGCGCTGTACCGTTCGGCCAGCTTCTCGAGCTGGCGGTGCACCGCGGCCGACGTCGATGTCGATGTCGGCGCGCTGTCGCCGGCGACGGCGACGTCGGGCCCGCTCCGATCGCCGGCGGTGTCGCTCACTTCCGCCGGCGCTCGGTCATGAGCGCGTCGAACCGATCGAAGAGATACGCCGCGTCGTTCGGGCCGGGCGACGCCTCGGGGTGGTACTGCACGCTGAAGACCGGCAGCTCGGCGTGGCGCATGCCCTCGACGGTGTTGTCGTTGAGGCTGACGTGCGAAAGGACGGCCTTGCCCTTGAGCGAGTCGACGTCGACGGCGAAGCCGTGGTTCTGCGATGTGATCTCGACCTTGCGCGTGCCGAGATCCATCACCGGGTGGTTGGCGCCGTGGTGACCGAACTTGAGCTTGTAGGTCTTGCCGCCCAGCGCCTGGCCCAGGATCTGGTGACCGAGGCAGATGCCGAACACCGGGAGCGACGAGCGGCAGAGCTCGCGCGCCGCCTCGACGGCGTAGCCAACGGCCGCCGGGTCGCCCGGGCCGTTCGAGAGAAAGACGCCGTCGGGCTTCATCGCGAGCACCTCCCGCGCGCTGGTCTCCGCGGGAACGACGGTGACGCGCGCGCCGCCCGAGCGCAGGCGGCGCAGGATGCCGCGCTTGATGCCGAAGTCGTAGGCGACCACGTGATGGCGCGGCGCCGGCTTGGGGCCCGCCCCGTCAATGCGCCACATCGCCTCGTCCCACTCGTAGGGCGACGGCGCCGTGACCTCGCGAACGAGATCGCGGCCCTCGAGCGACGGATGTTTGCGCGCGCGCTCGACGGCTGCCGCTGGATTGTCGACCTTGCGCGTGATCACCGCGCGCTGTGCGCCCGACAGGCGGATTCGCCGGGTGATCGCGCGCGTGTCGATGCCGGTGATGCCGGCGACGCCGGCGTCGGCCAGCAAGCTGTGGAGTGATCCCGACGCACGCCAGTTGGAGACCACCGGCGACAGCGCGCGCACCACGAAGCCGGCGCACCACGGCCGCGCCGACTCGAAGTCGACCGGGTTCACGCCGACGTTGCCGATCTCCGGCGCGGTCATGGTGACGATCTGGCCGCGGTATGAGGGATCGGTGATCACCTCTTGATAGCCGGTGATCGCCGTGTTGAACACGATCTCGCCCGCGGACTCGGCCTCGGAGCCGAAGCCGAAGCCGCGGTAAATCGTGCCGTCCTCCATCGCCAGCAGCGCGGGCGGCGGGGTCGCGGGGGATGACGTCGAATCGGAGGCAGGCTGGCTACTCACGATACCTCTCTTCGCTGAAGGCGAGCTTACCCCCAACGATGGTCAGCGTGGCACGCCCGCGCAAGGCGCGGCCCAGAAACGGGCTGTTGCGGGAGCGTGACAGAAAGCTCTTGGCGTCGCAGGTCCAGGCCGCCTCGGGGTCGATCACGGTGACGTCGGCCGGCTGACCCTCGCCCAGGCGCCCGCCCGGCAAGCGGAAGATCCCCGCCGGCGCCGCGGAGAGGCGCGTCACCAGCATCGCGGGCGTGAGCAGGCCGGTGCGCACCAGGTCGAGCGCCAGCGGCAACGCCGTCTCGAGCCCGATCATGCCGAAGGCCGCCTGCTCGAACTCGACGTCCTTCTCCACCGACGAGTGCGGCGCGTGGTCGGTCGCGATCGCGTCGATGGTCCCGTCGCGCAACCCCTCGCGAAGCGCGTCGACGTCAGCGGCGCCGCGCAGGGGCGGGTTGCACTTGGCTGCGGTGTCGTAGTGCGCGCAGGCCTGATCGGTGAGCGACAGGTGGTGCGGCGTGACCTCGCAGGTCACCGGCAGGCCGCGCCGCTTGGCCTCGCGGACCAGCCGCACCGACTCGGCGCTGCTGACATGCGCGACGTGGTAGCGCGCGCCGGTGAGCGCCACCAGCTCGATGTCGCGCGCCACCATCGACGACTCGGCGGCCGCCGGCTGCGCTTTGATGCCGGCGCGCGTCGCCACCGGCCCCTCGTTCATCGAGCCGCCGTCCGACAGCGTGAGATCTTCGCAGTGCTGCACCAGCGGCAGATCGAACGTGCGCGCGTACTCGAGCGCGCGGCGCATGAGCTCGGCGTTCATCACCGGGCGGCCGTCGTCGGAGATGGCGACGCAGCCGGCCTCGCGCAGCTCGCCGATCTCGGCCAGCGACTCGCCCTTGAGCCCCTTGGAGATCGCGCCCACCGGGTAGACGCGCACGGCGCCCACCGTGGCGGCGCGCCTGAGGATCAGCTCGGTGACCGCGCGCGTATCGTTGGGCGGCAGGGTGTTGGGCATCGCGCACACCGCGGTGAACCCGCCGGCCGCCGCGGCGCGCGTGCCGGTGGCGATGTCTTCCTTGTACTCCTGGCCGGGCTCGCGCAGGTGAGTGTGCAGGTCGATGAGCCCGGGCACGACCCAGGAGCCGCGCACGTCGAGCACCCGCGTCGACTTGGAGACGCCGGCGGCGAGCCCGGCGCCGAAGCCCGCGATCACGCCCTTTTCGATCAGCAGATCGCCCTCGGCATCCAGGTTGCGCGCCGGATCGATCACCCGGCCGCCTCTGATACACAGATCCATATCGCCGGGACCACTGAATAGGTGGTCGGCGGGAGACAGTCAACCTCAAACAGCGCGGGCGCTAGTTCTCGCCGGTTTCGCCGCCCGCCAACAGATACAGGACCGCCATGCGGATGGCGACCCCGCGGGAAACCTGGTCGAGAATCACGGCTTGCGGGCCGTCGGCCACCGATGGCTCGATCTCGACGCCGCGGTTGATCGGGCCGGGGTGCATCACGATGGCGTCGGGCTTGGCCAGCGCCAAGCGGCGGTCATTGAGGCCGAAGTAGCGCGAGTACTCGCGCGTGTTGGGGAAGAGCCCCGTGCCGATGCGCTCCTTCTGGATCCGCAGCATCATGATCACGTCGGCGCCTTCGATGGCCGGCTCGATGCGATCGTGGACGCCCAGCGGCGCACCCAGCCCCTCGACCATCTCGGGCAGCCCGGGCGGCAGCAGCGTGCGCGGCCCCGCGACGCGCACGTGCGCGCCGAGCGCCGTGAGCGCGAAGATGTTCGAGCGGGCCACGCGGCTGTGCGTGATGTCGCCGCAGATCGCGACCTCGAGCCCGGCCAGGCGGCCCTTGTGCGCGCGGATGGTCGAGCAGTCGAGCAGCGCCTGCGTCGGGTGCTCGTGCGCGCCGTCGCCGGCATTGACCACGCGCGCGCTGATGCGGCCCGCGAGCATCTCGGCCGCGCCCGCCTGCGCGTGGCGCAGCACGACCACGTCGGGCGCCATCGCGTCCAGGTTGCGCGCGGTGTCGAGCAGGGTCTCGCCCTTGACCGTCGAGGACGCCGCGCCCGAGATGTTGATGGCGTCGGCCGACAGCCGCTTGGCGGCGATCTCGAACGACGTGCGCGTGCGCGTCGACGGTTCGAGGAACAGGTTGATCACCGTCTTGCCCCGCAGCGTGGGCACTTTCTTGATGGGGCGCTGGGCGATCTCCAGGAAGCGCTCGCCGAGGTCGAGCAGCATCGTCAAGTCCTCGGCGGTCAGGGTCTCTGTCCCGAGGAGGTGGCGGTGGGGGAACAGGCTCATGAGCGACGCTCTCGTAGCACCACGCGGTCCGGCTCGCCACGCTCTTTCAACATCACCCGCACCGACTCCGTCTCGGTCGTCTGCACCTGGATGCCGACGTAGTCGGGCTGGATGGGCAGCTCGCGCCGGCCGCGGTCGACCAGCGCGGCCAGCTGCACCGAGCGCGGCCGCCCGTAGTCGGCCAGCACGTCCATGGCGGCGCGGATGGTGCGCCCGGTGTAGAGCACGTCGTCGACCAGGATGATGGTCTGCCCCTCGATCCCGGACGGCAGCTCGGTCGGCCCGATCTCCGGCTTGGGCAGACCGTGGAAGACGTCGTCGCGGTAGAGCGTGATGTCGACCGCACCCAGAAGCGGCGTCGGCCCGGCGTGCGATTCTTTCGGGTCGGACATCAGCGCGACCAGGCGCTGAGCCAGGAACGCGCCGCCGGTGCGGACGCCGACGAGATAGAGCGGACGGTGGCTGTCGGCGTTGCGCTCGATCATCTCGTAGGCCATGCGGCGCAGCGCGCGCGCGATGCCGGCCTGGTCGAGGATCTCGCGCCGCTCGATCAGATTCGAGTCGGGAGGAGGTATGCGGACCATGTTTGGGCTCGGTCAGAGATAATAGCGGATGAACAGGTTCGTGAGCGTGCCCCAAACGCTGTGCGCATCGGTGACCGAGACGGACCAGGTCGAGGCGCCGGGCGCGCTCTCGTAGTTGAACAGCATTCCGGCCGTGAGCCCGATCGACAGCGCCGGCACGTCGATGAAGCCGAAATGCAGCTCGCCCTCGAGCTCGGCGCGGAAGGCGACCAGCTGGGTGCTGGGGCTGGAGCCGCCGCTCGGCTTGAAGTAGACGTAGCTCGCCTCGGGGCTGGCGCTGATGGCCAGGTGCCGCCAGTTGCCGAGCAGCATGGTGAGGCCGACGATCGGGCCCACGCCATAGTATGTGTCCAGGCCCTGCGACCCGAGCTTGCCGCCGCCGAGCGCGAAGGCCAGGCCGGCGTTCCAGGCCAGGTTGCGCGTCTTCCAGTAGCGCACGGCGATCGCGCCCATGTCGATCGTGCACGGGACGGCCGGTGTCACGCCGCTGGTCGCGCTCACCATCACCGTGGGACAGGCGCCCATCGGCGTGAGCGTCAGCGGATACGGCGTACCCGAGAGCTGGCGCGCCTGGATGCCCCAGTGCCCGACGACGGCGTCGTGATCGGTCGGCGTTGGTGTGGCGGCCCCCGGAACGCCGGCGGCGGGCGACGGGGGCGCGACCTCGTCGGCGCGGGCCGCTGTTGCGGTGGCTGCGAGCACGGCCACCGTGAAGGCAAGCGAAGCGAAACGAACCTGAGCGTGAGTCACCAAGTCACCTCGAGAGGCAGATGCTGATCGGCTGGCCATCCTGCGCCGGCGCGCAGAAATAGTTGTCCGCCTGGCGCGAGCAACCGCCCGCGGTCACGCAGCCCTCGTAGCAGCGGAAGAGCGGCTCATCGGAGACGCGCTGGCCGCAGGTCGACCGCGTGCCGGGGCAGACGTCGGTGCCGGTGGCGCCGGCCGGCGCGCACCCCTGCAGCACGCAGGCGCCGCCCGCGAAGGTCGGCCCGAGCGCGCAGGTCTGTCCGAGACCGCAGGCGTCGTCGGTGGCGCAGGGGCCGCCGATCACCGCGGCGCTCTTGTAACAGATGCCATAGGTCGGGTCGCAGGTATCGGCGCCTTTGCCCTGGGTCACGCACTCCGCGCTGTTCTGGCAGGCGGAAGCGATCGTCGCCGCGAACAGGGTGCGGCAGTAGCCGACGACCACGTCGTCGAGCGGGTCGTCGATGGTGCCGTTGTTGCCCAGCACTTCCACCACGCAGCGCTGGTCGGCGCCGCAATCGCTGTTCCTGGTGCAGACGCCGGAGCAGAGCGCGCGGTTCGCGGTGCTGCCGACGCTGAAGTTGCGGTCGTAGCACTCGCCGCTGCGGCACTGCGCGGGCGCGGTGCAGGCCTCGCCGAGCGACTTCGTTCCGCCCGCCTTGCAGGTGCGCACCAGCGTGCGGGCCCCGGCGAGCACGCACCCCTGCCCCGCCGGGCACGCGCTCTCCGAATTGCAGATCGTGCCCGGGATCAGGCTCACGGGCGTGCACTCGCCGACCATCGCGTACGAGTGATTGGGCAACGGCTGCTGGTATTCCAGGCAAGCCGAGCCGGTCGGGCAGTCGGCGTCGATGCGGCAGAGCGTGGTGCAGAACGAGGCGCCGGCGGCGCCCGGTCCGGTGATGCACAGCGAGTCGTCCTTGCAGTGCTGGCTGCTGCTCGAGTCCGTGGAACAGGCGGCGCCATAGGCGAGCCCGTCCGGCCGGGGCGGCAGGCATGAGAGCTGGATCGCGTCGCCCGACGCGACCACGACCGTCGCCAGGCAGATCCGCCCCTGGTTGCAGTCGGAGTCGGCGCCGGCCTGCGCGGTCTCGGTCACCCCCAGCGTCGTCACCGATTTGAGGTAGCCGCAGAAGTTGAGGGGGCAGACGCCGCCGCCGGGTCCGTCGGCCGGGCAGTAGGCCTCGGCGGCCGTGTCGCGCGCGGCGCTGTCGGCGGCGTCGTGTGCGCCGGCGTCGGTCACGCGCACGCCCGCCGAGCTGTCGCGACAACCCGCCGCGCCCGCCGAGCACAGCGCCATCATGCTGGAAAGCACAAAGGGCCGGACGAGTGACCTCCTGGTCGGCGCGCACTTCGGCATCGAGCCTCAGTGTCTCATGAAACGTGCCGATTCGCGCGGCCCGTGCGGCTGCCGCTGGTCTATGATGGCGCCATCATGACGTCGGGGGACGGGTCGCCTGCGAACGGAGCCGATGCCGGCAAGGCTCGGGCGGCGCCACCGCGCGCCGCGATCCTGCTCATCGGCAACGAGCTCCTGTCGGGCAAGGTCGAGGAGCTGAACGCGCGCTACCTGGTGCGAGAGCTGCGCGAGCTCGGCGTGGTGGTGTCGCGCATCGAGGTCATCCCCGACGACAGCGCCGACATCGCCGCGACCGCGCGCCAGCTGTCGGAGCGATTCGACCTGGTCTTCTCGTCGGGCGGCGTCGGCCCGACCCACGACGACGTCACCCTGCCGGCGATGGCCGCGGCGTTCGGGATGACCATGATGCGCAGCTCGGAGCTGGAGGCGCTCCTGCGCGCCAGCTTCGGCGCGCGGTTGCACGAGCGCGACCTGCGCATGGCCGACATCCCCGACGGCGCACGCCTCGAGTACGGACCGCGCGGGCGTGGCGCGGCCTGGCCCGTGGTCGTGGTGCGCAACATCTGGGTGCTGCCGGGCGTGCCCGAGATCTTCCGGCGCAAGTTCGAGACCATTCGCGAGCTGTTCCGGACCGCGCCGATCTTCGCGCGCGCCCTCTACTCGCGCGAGGGCGAGGGTCCGATCGCCGCGGCGCTCGATGCCGTGGTGGCCGAGTTTCCGACCGTCGAGATCGGCTCGTACCCGCACCTGGGCGCGGTCGATTACAAGGTCAAGATCACGCTCGACGGGCGCGAGAGCGCCGTCGTCGACGCGGCGCTCGGGAGCCTGGTCGTGCGGCTTGGCGCTGCCGTTGTAAGGACGGAATGACCGGTGACCGCGGCGTTGGTATAAAGCCCGCGCATGGCTGACGTCCCCGCATCGGTAAAAGGCATGAACGACATCCTCGCGCCCGAGGTGTCGAAGTGGCAGTTCGTCGAGGAGA
>CAZNCQ010000222.1:1701-11846 GCA_964571275.1 uncultured Myxococcales bacterium | reverse complement strand
CATGTACTCCGAGCCGTCGTCGACGATCTTGAACTCGAGCTGCGCGGTGCGGCCGATGACCGACTTGATGTGCTCGAAGTCGGCCGGCTTCAAGCCGGGGATCTCGACGATGATGTCGGTCCCCTTCTTGATGACCGTCGCCTCGGCGACGCCGAACTTGTCGACGCGGCCGCGGATCGTCTCGATACCCTGGCGGAGCGCGTAGTCGCGAACTTCCTCGACCTGGTCCGGATCCAGGCGCAGGCGCACCACGCCGGTCGCGGGGTTGCGCTCGACGAGATCCAGCGACTTGCGGTAGTCACGCAGGAACGCGTCGTCGAGCTTGGCCTGCTCCTCGTGCTTCGGGAACGTCAGGACGATGTCGTCGCGCCCCTCGCGCGCGATCAGCACATCGCTCACGCCCTTGTCCTTGCGCAGGTGGTCTTCGATGTCGGACGACATGCGGTCGACCTTGCTCGACACCGCCTTGTCGACGTTGACCTCGTAGACCAGGTGCAAACCGCCCTGGAGGTCGAGCCCCAGCTGGATCCGCTTCTGGAAGTGCTTGTTTACAAACTCGAGCACCGGATTCTGTGAATCCGGCGCCACCGTCGGGACCAAGTAGAGGACGGCCAGGACGGTGACAAAACCGTAGAGAGCCGCCTTCCACCACCAGGAGCGTTCCATGCGTTGAACCGTGGGTAGGGTTTAGGAGGCTTTGACGTCTTTCGGGCTCTCGGACGACTTCTCGGGAGACTTCTCCGCAGGCTTGTCGCCGACCTTGCGCAGGCCGGTGATCGAGCTGCGCAGGATCCGCAGCCGCACGCCCTCCTGCACCTGCAGCGTCACTTCGTCGTCCTTGATGCCGCTGATGCGGCCGATGATGCCGCCCTGGGTGACGACGTCGTCACCCTTCTTGAGCTCCTTCAGCATGTTTTGAAGCTCTTTGGCCTTCTTCGACTGGGGACGGATCACCAGGAAGTAGAAGACGGCGAAGATCAGCAGCATCATCCATAGCGGGTTCTGCAGGATCGAGCCGGCGCCGCCACTGCTGCCAGCCGCCGCTTGGGCCATTCCAATCAGGTAGTGAGTCACGACTTTTGGGGTCCTCCAGCCGCCGCAACTCCTAGCAGAGGCTGGATCTGGGGTCAAGGATAGCGGCGATTTTCTTACAAGATCCGGCAGGTCGAAGGGAGTAGACTCCGCCGCCCCATGAGCTACGGCGCACTTTTTTCGAGCAAGTTGGTCGTCGAAGGACGTTTTGCCGAGGCGGTCGAGACCGCGACCAAGGAGATCGCGACTCAACCCGACGAGCCCGAGGCCTACTTCAATCGCGGCCAGGCGCTGGTCGGCCTCGAGCGCTTCGAGGAGGCGGCCGCCGACTACGAGAAGGCGCTGTCGATGGACGACAGCGCCAGCAGCGTGGATCCCGAGACCATCGACGACGAGATCTTCTTCGCCTTGCGCCGCGCCGCCGACGGCAAGCGCGGCGATCCGGCCGCCGCCGTGAGCACGCTCGAGCGCTATCGGCAGGTGCTGCCGCGCGGCCGGCACGTCGACGACATCGCCAAGTGGGCCGACAGCTTCAACGGTGTCGAGACGGTCTGGTATCGCTCGCGGGAGTGACGCTCACACCTCGTCGTCGGCGAAGGCGACGACGTCGCGGATGTCCGCGGCGCCGAGCACGAACATCACCAGCCGGTCGAAGCCGAGCGCCACGCCCGATGTCGGCGGCATGACCGCCAGCGCCGACAGCAGCTTCTCGTCGATGGGATAGATCGCCTTGCCGCGCGCCGCACGCAGGCGCGATTCCTCGACGAAGCGCGAGCGCTGCTCGACCGGGTCGGTCAGCTCGCCGAACGCGTTGGCCAGCTCGAGGCCGCCGGCGTAGAGCTCGAAGCGCTCGACGACGCGCGGGTCATCCGCTTTCCGCCGCGCGAGCGCCCCCAGCGGCGCCGGCCAGTCGAAGACGAACGTCGGATGGCCAGGACGGCCCAGGTGCGGCTCGACGCGATCGAGGAACATCTGGAAGAAGACGTCGTCCCACGCGGTGCCCGCGGGCGGCGGCGTCCCGCTGAACGCGCTCGCGCGAAGAGCCTTGGCGCGCAGCGCTTCGTCGGCCTCGTCGCCGTCGAGGTCGACACCGGCGTGCGCCCGCACCAGGTCGCGGACCGTCGCGCGCTCGAAGTCGCGGTCGACGCCCAGCGCCGCGGCGTCGGCGCCCGCGGCCTCGGCGGCCACGCGCAGGAGCTGCTCGCAGTCGCGCGCGATCGCCTCGAGCGGCGCGCCGGCGCGATACCACTCGACCATCGTGAACTCCGACTGGTGGTGGGCGCCGCGCTCGCCGCCCCGGAATGCCTTGCCGATCTGGACGATGCGCTCGTACCCGCCCGCGACCAGGCGCTTCATGTGGTACTCGGGAGACGTCGCCAGCCATCGTCTTCGTTCGGCGCCATGGGCGGTTCGTTCGGCGCCATGGGCGGGTTGTTCGGCGTCGGCGGCGTCGGCGGCGTCGGCGGGAATCGCGTCCAGGTGCGGCTCCTGACCGGGCGACGGCACGCGCGCAGGGGTCTCGACCTCGAGAAACCCCTCGCCTTCGAACCAGGCGCGCACGGCTCCCCGAACGCGCGCACGCGCCTCCAGCGCCGCGCGCCGCGCCGCCAGCCGCCTTGCCTCCGCGGACACGCCGGGTCTAGGCGCGGCCGACGCGCTCGAGGTAGTCGCCCGTGCGCGTATCGATCTTCACGATGTCGCCGACGCTGATGAACAGCGGCACGTTGATCGTCGCGCCGGTCGAGATCTTGGCCGGCTTGGTCGAACCGGTCGCGGTGTCCCCGCGGAAGCCGGGCTCGGTCTCGACGATCGCCTGCTCGATGAAGTTCGGCAACGTCACACCGACCGCGCGGTCCTGGAAAAACAGCACCTCGACGTTGATGTTCTCGGGCATGTAGTCCGACGAGTCGCCGATGGTGCTATCGGGGATCTGCACCTGGTCGTACGTCGAGGTATCCATGAAGACGAACGAATCGGCGTCCTTGTAAAGGTACTGCATCGTCTTGGTCTCGACGTTGGCCGGCTCGAACTTCTCACCCGAGCGGAAGTTGCGCTCGAGGACCGCGCCTGTTAACAAGTTTTTGACCTTGGTGCGCGTGAACGCCGCGCCCTTGCCCGGCTTGACGAACTGGAACTCGACGACCGTATAGGGCGCCCCATCCATCATGATCTTGAGGCCCTTACGGATATCAGACGTATCGTACATGAGGCGAGCGATCTAGCCCGGCACCCGGACCGCCGTCAAGCCTTGGCGCTCGTATCAATCAGGCTTTCGACGTGCCTTCGCGCCCATAGGCGTCCTGCAGTCGCACCACGTCGTCGAGCTCGGTCGTCGAGACCTCGAAGACGTCGGTGTCCTCGACCGCGATCATCCGGTGGCGCAAGCCCGGCGTGACGTGAAACGCGTCGCCCGGCTTCATGTCGCGGAACTGCGGCGCCTCCCCGTCGCGATAGTGCTCGAACGTCATCCGCCCGGCCCAGACCATGACGGTCTCGTCTTTTTGATTGTGGTACTGCAGCGACAGCTTCTGGCCCGCCTTGATGTGCAGCACCTTGCCGACGTAGCGGTCGGTCACCGCCCAGATCAGCTCGTGGCCCCAGGGTTTATCGACACGTTTCATTTGGCCTCCGGTTTACCTCAATTGCCCCCTCGCCATCAATTCGTGCGCTCGGGTGCGCTCCCGCCGCTTCTTCTCTTGACAGGAGAGCACCGACGAGCAAAATCGCCGCCGGTCGCTTTCCAGGCCAACGGCGGATTAGCTCAGCTGGTTAGAGCAGGCGTTTCATACGCGCCGGGTCCGGGGTTCGAGTCCCTGATCCGCCACTCACGCTCCCTGACGACGCGCGCAGATTACCAGCGGCCCGGCGGCAGGTACTCGGCCTCGACCGGCACGCGCCGGCGCGGCGGTCGCGCGAGCAGGCGGACCATGCCGATGCCGGCCAGGAAGCCGCCGACGTGCGCCATCCAGGCCACGCCCGAGGCGGCGTCGAGCAGGAACTGGCTCAGGAACCAGATGCCGAGAAAGATCCACGCCGGGATGTTCACCACCGGCCAGATGAACGGAATCATCACCAGCGTCACGACTCGCGCTCGCGGATAGAGCAGCACGTACCCGCCGAGCACGCCCGCGATCGCGCCGGAGGCGCCGATCATCGGCGCCGTCGAGCTCGGCATGCTGAAGCACTGCGCGAGCGCTGCGATGGTCCCGGCGGCGAAGTAAAAGATCACGTAGCGCAGACCGCCGAGCGCCTCCTCGATGTTGTCGCCGAAGAGCCAGAGAAACCACATGTTGCCGATGAGGTGCATCCAGCCGCCGTGCAGGAACATCGAGGTCCAGATCGACCCCGGCAGCGGAAACAGGTCGCGCGGGCGGATGTCGACCCAGTGGTAGATCTCGTAGGGGATAGCCCCTGCGGTCAGGACCAGCCGCTGACTTTCGGCGGGGGTGAGTTGGAGCTCATAAAGGAACACCAGTGCGTTGAGCACAATCAACGACACCGTCACCACCGGAAAGCGCAGACGTGGATTTTGATCTCGAAGCGGGATCAGCACGCCGACAGCGAGTTTGACACAAAATGATCGGCCCGAGAAAGATCCCGATTCTGGGCGCGCTTAACCTTGACTGGCGCTCACCGCGCACCTATAAGGCGCAGTAGAAGAATGCGTCTCTACAGTGGAAAGATACCGTCCGTGGGGGCCGAGATTGTAAAGGCTCTCGTGGAGGCTGGGGACATCGCGGTGGCGGATCGTGCCGAAGCGGAGATGGACGTTCAGGCCGTGCTCAAGGAGTACTTGAGGGTCGACCGCGAGATCACCGAGAAGGCCAAGGACCTGTTGCAGAAGCGCAACCTTCCCTATGAGCAGTTCGGGAAGATCAAGCGCACGCTGGCCGGTGAAAAGGCGTTCGGCTTGGGTGAGGACGGGCTGGACTGGATGACGACGCAGATGATCGAGTCGTTCATGCAGTCGCCGCACATCGAGGAGATTTTTGTCGAGGACACCGTGCTGCGCAAGCGCATGACCGACATCCTCAAGAAGCACATGCAGGTCGACGAGGAGCTCGACGAAGAGGTCCGGCGCCGCATCAAGAACCTGCAGGAGGGGACCTCGACCTGGGAAGTCGAGTACGGCAAGGTCCTCGACCAGATCAAGCGCAACCGCGGGCTCGATCAGTAAAGCGTCACGCGCCGGGTCAGCGAGCGCCGCCGGTTCAAATCGTCGGCGCCGCGCCCGGTACGGCCGTGGGAGGGATCGGGCGCGGCGAGCGGTCGCGCGCCAGGCCGACGACGGTGCGCACCAGCTTCTCGACGCCGAGCGTGATCTGCCGCAGCGGCGCGTCGTCATAGATCGACGCCGGCGTCGAAATGACGCGCGCCTTCTGGTCCACGACGACGTCGTCGACGGTGCACGGCCGCATGTCGGCCCCCATCACCGCGGCGTGCTTGGCGGCCGGCGGGTGCTTGCTGCCCAGCGTGAGCCGCACACCCGCGACCGGGCCGAGCACGCGCGCCACCAGAATGGCCGCGAGACTGCTGACGCCAATGGGCTTGTGCGCGGCCAGCATCGCGCGCAAGAGCCGCGCGACATCCGGGTTGACCTCGCACCGCTCACCCTTCTCGACGTAGCTCGACAGAGCGTAACCGACGCCCTGCCCGCCCGGGATGATCAGCGCGTCGAGGTCGCGGTCGCCCAGCGCCGCCAGAGTGATGATCGGCCCGCGCGCGAGGCGAGCGGCCTCCGCGAGCACCGCACGCTTGGGTGGTTTGGCGGGCAAGAGCTCGCCGGTGAGGTGATTGGCGACCACCGCTTGCGGCTGATCCGGCGCGGCGCAGACGGCGTCGGCGCCCATCCGATCGAGCGTGAGCAACACGATCATCGCCTCGGCGACGTCGGTGCCATCGCGGTGTCCGCAGCCGGCCAGGATGACACCCACGCGCTTGGCCATGCCGCTCGGTTTACCACGTGGATTCGTTCACGACACCGGCAATGATGGCGGCGCGTGCGCGCCGCGCCAGGTCCAGGTAGTGCTGCAGGTTGTGAATCGTCGCCAGGCGATAGTAGAGCAGCTCCTTGGCGTGGAAGAGATGCGAGAGGTACGCGCGGCTGTACGACGCGCAGCACTCGCAGGGGCAGCCCTCCTCGACGGGGCGCGCGTCGTCGCGGTATTGAGCGTTGGCGATGTTGAGGCGCCCGACATCGTGTTTGGCTTCGCGAACGAAGAGCTGGCCGTTGCGCGCGTTGCGCGTCGGCATCACGCAGTCGAACATGTCGATACCGGCGCGGATCCCCGCGCGCAGGTCCTCCGGCGTGCCGACGCCCATGAGATAGCGCGCGCGGTCGGGCGGCATCTCGGGCGCGATCGCGCCGACCACCGCGTGCATCTCCGCGGGCGGCTCACCGACGCCCAGGCCCCCCAGCGCCAGGCCGTCGAACGGCAGCTCCGCGATCTCCGCCAGGTGCGCGCGCCGCAGCGCCAGGTCGGTGCCGCCTTGCACGATGCCGAAGCGCAGCTGGCCGGCGGCGCGCGGCGCCTGGACGCAGCGGCGTGCCCAGCGCGTCGTTCGCGCCATCGCAGCCGTCACCACCGCCAGCGGCGCGTCCGACGGCGGACACTCGTCGAACGCCATCGCGATGTCACTGCCGAGCAGCGCCTGGATCTGCATGGCACGCTCGGGCGTCAGCCGCTGCTCCGAGCCGTCGAGGTGCGAGCGAAACGTCACGCCATCCTCGTCGATCGTGCGGCGCTCGCGCAGGCTGAAGACCTGGAACCCGCCCGAGTCGGTGAGGATCGCGTTCGGCCACGCCATGAAGCGATGTAACCCGCCGAGCTCGTTCACGCGCTCGGCGCCCGGGCGCAGCGACAGGTGATAGGTGTTGCCGAGGATGATGCGCGCGCCCAGGCGGCCGAGGTCCGCCGACGAGAGCGCCTTGACGCTGGCCTGCGTACCGACCGGCATGAAGACCGGCGTCTCGATCGGTCCGTGCGCCGTGTGGAGCACGCCCGCGCGCGCCGCGCCGTCGCGCGCCAGGACTTCGAACACCGGGCTCGCGCCAGCGCTCACGCGCCCGGCCTTCCGGTGATCAGCATCGCGTCACCGTAGCTGTAAAAGCGATAGCCCGCATCGATTGCCGTGCGGTACGCATCGAGCGCGCGCTCGCGCCCGGCGAACGCCGCGACCAGCATCAGCAGCGTCGACCGCGGCAGGTGAAAGTTGGTGACCAGATCGGTCACGACCTGGAATTCGGCGCCGGGCAGCAAGAACAAGGTCGTCGCCGCGCGCCCGGCCCTCACCTCGCCCCCGCCGTCGCGCGCCGCGCTCTCGAGTGCGCGCACCACAGTGGTCCCGATCGCGACCACCGGCCGGCCGGCCGCGCGCGCTGCGTTCACCGCGCGTGCCGTCGCCTCGGGGATCTCGTAGCGCTCCTCGTCCATGACATGCTCGCCGGGTTGCTCCGTCTTGACGGGGCGAAACGTCCCCGGACCGACGTGCAACGTCAGGCGCGCGATCTCGTGCCCGGCCGCGACCAGCTCATCGAGCAGCGCCGGCGTGAAATGCAGGCCGGCCGTCGGCGCCGCAACCGCGCCCGGCGCCGACGCGTAGACCGTCTGGTAGCGCTCCCGGTCGTCCCCGGCCGCGGCCGTATCGGCCGGCGTGCCACGCTTGCGCGCGGCTTCGATGTACGGTGGCAACGGCACCTCGCCGATCTCCTCGAGGCGCGCCAGCAAGCTCTCCGGACCGAGGCCTTCGAAGCGCAACCGCACGCGCCCTTCGCCCAGGCGCTCGATCACGCGCGCGGTCAGCCCGCCCGCGAATTGCAGCTTCAAATCAGGATCGCGGCCCAAGCTCCGCGCTAGCCCTTCCCAGGTCTCCACGTGACCGCCCCGCCCATCGGGCGCGTCGTCAACCATCCGCGTCAACAATAATTCCACACCTCCGCCGCCCGGCTTCGAGCCGCGCAGCCGAGCAGGGAACACTCTAGTCTCGTTGAGCACCACCAGTGCGCCCGGCGGCAAGAGCGCGGCAATTTCTCGAAAACGCGCATGGTTTTGCGCTCCGCTGAAGCGGTCGAGCCACAACAAGCGCGCGTCCTCGCGCCGCGCCGAAGGGAATGTTGCTATTTGTTCGGGCGGGAGCCGATAGTCAAAATCTGAAGTTCTCAATTCAGTGTGGCGGCCCTTTACAAGCGCAATATTTTCAATAATACAATCCCCTTCACTCACCCACATGACCATCCTTAAAGTACATTTCGCCACCGGCCAGCCTTTTCTGGAGCATTATTTGGGTGACCTGCCCAACGGCGGACTGTTCTTCCCAACCCGGCGCGCGCTGGCCATTGGCGAACCGGTGGTCGTGTCGATCCGGTTGGGTAAGCGCCGTAGCCCCATGCTGCTGCGTGGAAACGTGGCCTGGCGGCGTCCTGGCAAGCACCGCACGAAGACCAAGGCTGGGATTGGCGTGGAGTTTCTGCCCAGCGAGAGCCAGACCCGCGACTACCTGGTCGCGGTCGCCAAGGGCGACTCGGCCGAGATGGTCGCGCGGCGGCACCAGCGCCTTCCGGTGGAGCTTCCCGTCACCTGGCAGATCACGGGCGCGCTGCAGGACAACGTCGGCGTACTGCGCGACATCGGTCGAGGGGGCGCGTTCGTGCGAACCGACAGCCGCGTGATGAACGAGGCCGACGTCGTGCTGAAGGTGTCGCCCCCGGGCGCCGAGGTCGCGATGCCGCTCTCGGCGCGCGTCTGCTGGATCGGCCAGCCGGGCGGGGAAGCGGGGTTCGGCGTCGAGTGGAAGGCACGTGATGCCGGCGGCACGCGGCGGATCAAGGAGCTCGTGCGCCGCATCGAGAGCATGGGCGATGTCGGCCGGCTCCAGCCGGGCTGAGTCGTCATCCGCGTCACGAAGCGCGGCAGCGCGACGCACGATCAGGTCAGGTCCAAAGCATAGAGCGCGCCCCCGTTCGAGAGGACATAGAGGCGGCTGCCCGTCGGATCGATCGTGGGCGCGGCGCAGATGCCACTGCCGGGGTTGAAGATCTCCAGCAGCTTGCCGGTCTCGCGATCGACGATGAACAGCCCCGCGCGGCTGCCCGAAAAAACCAGGTAGGAGCCGAGCACGACGGGGCTCGTCAGATCGCCCGCCTGCGTGAGCCCCTGCCGCCAGAGGATGTGGCCCTCGGTGTCCGCGGCGTGCAGCCCCTGGCGCGGCGCCGCAAAATAGAGCCGCGGCCCGGCGACGAAGACCGAGCTCACGCCTTCGATGCCCACGCGCCAGTGGACCGAGCCGTCCCTGGCGTCGAGCGCATAGAGCCCGCCTGAGTAGGACGAGGCGTAGATCGTGTTGCCGACGACCGTCGGCGTCGAATCCACGTCGACGAACTGATCGGAGACCGCGGCCAAGGACCGCGCCCACACCACCTCGCCGCTCGCTCCACTCAGGGACACGAGGTAGCCGTCGGAGAACCCCGCGATGACGTTCTCGCCCTGTGTGCGCGGGCCGGAGTAGCCGTGGATCGTGAAGCCCTCGGGCGTCTCGCGCTCGTATTGCCAGCGCCACTTGCCGTTGGTCGCGTCGAGCGCGATTACGCGATCCGCCGCGGTGCCGAAGTAGACCGTGTCGCCACCGACGTCGGCCGCCTGCTCGATCGCGCCCTTGGCGCGATAGGTCCAGCGCACGCTGCCGGACGAGGGATCGAGCGCGTAGAAGTTGCCGTCGTCGGCGCCGACGTAGACCTGATTGTGCCGGGCGTCGAAGCGCGCTTCGCCGTCGATCCCGCCCGACGCCGTCGTCGCCCACAGGATCTGACCGCGCTCGGTTCCCACCGAGACGATCGCCGACGCGCGCGAGCCGATGACGAGCTCGTGCCCCTGGCCTACCAGCGCTCCGGTCGCGCACTCCTCGGGCGTGGGCTCGAACAGGCCGTGCTGGTGCAGCTGGGTCCGCCAGCGGATCTGGGCGATGCCGGCGGGGTGCGGATGCTCGTCGGTCGGTTCCGGGCTACGCGCGGTCAGACTGGCGCACCCCGCGGATACCGCAGCGCTCAAGGCCGCGGGCAGCACGGCGCGCAACGCTGCGCTCCGCGCGGCGCGCAACGCCGCGCTCCGCGCGGCGCG
>CAZNCQ010000222.1:0-1601 GCA_964571275.1 uncultured Myxococcales bacterium | reverse complement strand
GCGCTCCGCGCGGCGCGCAACGCCGCGCTCCGCGCGGCGCGAATGACGGCCAGCAGCAGCAGCAGCGCGCCGGGCGTCTTCACTTCGTCTCGAGAACGGCCAGGCGATTCGAGATCTCGTCGCGAAGGGCGGTCTGAGGAGTCTTTTCCAGCACCTCTTTATAGAGCTTCACCGCGCCGGCGGGGTTGCCCTTGCGCTCGGCAATTCGCGCCTGATGGTAGAGGGAGCGATCCGTGTAGAAGCCCTTCGGACCGTCGCCCGCCAGCTTGGTGAACGCCGCCAGCGCCTGATCGAGATCACCTCTCGCCTCGTAGGCGTAGCCGAGCCCCTCCTGGGCAATGAACTTGAGGTTGCCGTCCAGACGCGACCCGAGCAGATCGTTATAGATCGGGATCGCCTCGTCCGGGCGCTGCAGGTCGAGCAGCAACCCCGCCTTTTCCAGCTGACCCTCGCGGCGCAGCGGACTGTGCGCGTTTGCCGAGAGGAACGTGTCGACGTCCATCAGCGCCGCCTCCAGGCGCTCCTTGTCGGTCTTGAAGTGCGGCAGGCCATCTTCCTTGGCCGGCGAGCCGTCCGCGGGCAGCAGCTCCGCGGTCGCGATCTTGACCACGCGCTCCAGCGCCTCAGACGAGCGGATCCCCGCACGCTCCTGAATCTGAGCGTAGATCACCGTGGCCGTGACCACGCCCGCCAGCACGCCGATCCCGATCAACAGAGGCTTCCTGCGCTCGGAGACGTACTTCCCCGCCTGAGCCGAGAAGCGCGTCCAGAAGCTGACGAACTGGTCCGGCTGCTTCAGTTCCTTCTTGATGACTTTGTTCTTCAGCACGCGGTGAGGAGATAACAGAGCGATTCCCTCGGGTCAATTGCGGTGCAGGGCGCAAATCCCCGCGCCGCCGGCGGCCAGCGCTACCGAGCGACGAAGCGGCCGGCTATAGTTCGACGGTGCATCGCGGCCAGCGTCGCCGAGTGGAGACCTTCACGATCGGCGTTTGGCTCGCGCTGGGCGCGTGGGCCGCGCCCGCGCACGCCGCCCCCGGCGAGGACGAATGGCAGGTGTCGGCGCGCCTGGGCCTCGGCGACGTGGACGTCGACGGCCGCGCGCCCCTGGGCGCAATCGGCGGCGCCGAGCTCGAGTACGGCTTCAGCGACGCCTGGGCCGCTCGGCTGCTGGCCGGCAGCGGCTTCCATCCCGTCGACGTCGACCTCAAGAATCACCTGCCGGGCGGCACCGCGCGCACCACGTTCGCGCTCGTCGGCGTGACGTACACCTTCGATGTCCTCCGGTTGGTCCCGTACATCCAGACCGGCCTCGGCGTCATCAACTTCGGCGGCGCCGTCGTGAAGCCCGGCACCGCCTTCGACGCCGAGCTGGGCCTGGGCGCCGACTACCTGGTCACGCGGCGCTGGGCCGTCGGCGGCGTGCTGCAGTACCAGTTCACGCCCGCGCAGCTCTTCGGCTCGCCCATGGACTTCGGTGGCACCTCTTTCTACTTCGCGCTGTCAGCGCGGATTTCGTGGTTGTTCTGAGGCGGCGCTGCGATGCTGGCGAGCACGTTCATGGACATGGTGCTCGGGGTGGACATCCACTTCGAGATGGT
>CAZNCQ010000221.1:0-11937 GCA_964571275.1 uncultured Myxococcales bacterium | reverse complement strand
AGAACGGGCGGCCTGGCGATTTCTTCCGCTTTCTTCAGGGACAGGAGACTAGCGCTTCAGCGCCGTCTTCAGCGCCGCAGTCGCATCCGGGTTGGCATACTTCGGGTTTTCCCAGCCGTAGATATCGTAGTGCGCACCGGTGACCCACAGGATCGCGCTCTCGACGGTGCGTCCCTCGGTCAGGGCGAGGTAGCGCACCAGCCCTTCGTGGCCGCGCGCGATCTCGCGCGCGAGCTCTTTCTCCTGCGCCGGCGTCGCGTCGCCCGCCCAGAGGTTGGGGTGCTTGAGGCCGCCGCGGCCGACGCCGAACTCACCGATGTGCAGCGGCGGGATCTCGCGCGGTTTGAGACCCAGCTCCTTGCCGAGGATCTGCTCGCGGAAGTTCTTCTCGTGGGTCAGCAGCGCCTGCGCCACCTCGTCAGCGGTCGGCAAGCGCTGCGCGCGCTCGGCCGCCGGGACCGCGATGGTCAGGTCCATGTACTGCGACAGCGAGAGCGCGTCGAGGCCGTGGATGTACCGGCGCAGCGACGCGCGCTTGCCGCTGGACATGCGGCCCACGAAGTCGTCGGCGATCTCGATGTGGTGGGTGAAGTCGTGCGAGAGCTGCACCTTGTCGTCGAGCCCCAACCGGTGCCGCTCCTTCTTGGCGGCGGCCAGCAACAGCTCCCAGCGCTCCGGGCTATCGACCTCGGAGTTCATGAGCTCGACGCCGAGCTCCAGGCGCGCCGACATCGTCGCCGTGTTGCCCAGCTTGTCGAACGCGGTCTTCAGCGCCGCGAGCGCGCGAAACACGACTCCGCTGCGGTAGTCGTCGGCCATCGGATCGAGGTCGAAGAAGCCGCGCCAGGGACAGCCCACGCGCCAGCTGTCGTTGTCGGACGTGAACGGATCGAAGCCGGGGCCATAGATCGGCGGATCCAGGTGCGGCTTGACCACGACGCCCAGGCCCGAGCGCAGCGCGATCTCGACCGCATCGGCGAGCTCTTTCTGATCCGGGCCCGACGAGAGATCGATCTTGTTGCGTCCGACGTAGCCGTACGTCGGGATGAACGAGACGATCTGGAAGCCCAGGTCCTTGAACGCCGCCACGCGCTTGGCGGCGTCGGCGTACTGCCCCTTCCAGGCGCCGTACGAGACGCCGATCGCGGCCGGTTTCGCCGGCGCCACCGCCTTCGCGGTTTCCTTCGCGTCGGGCTTCGCCGGCGCGGCGCGCGCGAGCAGCAGCGCGCCCACGAGGGCTGCTGTCGCCGCCAGCCGGCCGCGCGCGCGCGACATTCCGGCTAGCCCTTGCAAATGAAGGCGATGTCGTCGACCCAGAAGTCGTAGTCGGCGCCGGGCGTCTTCGCCTCGAAGTGGATCGCGAACAGGCGCTTCGGATCGACGTGCGGTTTGCGCGGCGCGCCCCAATCGGGCTCCTGGTGCAAGGCGCGGAACGGCAGCACGATGCGCTGCCACTGCGTGGTCAGGTTCACGACGGCGCCATAGTCGTTGAAGCAGGCGGTGCACACCTGGCCGTCGGCATCGGTGTTTCCGTCGGGCAGCTTCACGGTCATCTTCGCCGGTCCGGTGCCCGACTTCGCCCAGAAGGTGATGCCTTCGTACATCGACGCGTCGTAGGCTTCCTTGGGATCGCGGAAGTTCAGGCCCATCGCCGCGTAGACGATCGATTTGCCGGCGAGCTTGCCTTTGACCTCGACGGCGAACTTCGAGTCGTGGCCGCCCTCGACGAGCGTGAACGTACCGCCCTTGTCGCCTTGCTCGGGCCACACGGTCGAGCCTTCCTTGTCGGCGTACGTGTACCAGTAGCCGCCGCGGTCGCCGACGACGTTGATCTGGTTGTTGTTGTCCTCGAAATCGTCGATGACGCCGTCGGGGCCGCACTCCTTCAATGCGGCGCCTTGCGCGCTCTGCGGCCGCGCGCCGGGCGGAACGCACGCGCCGCTCGACACGAGCCCAGCGCCGGCGACCAAGGTGAGGAACAGAAGGTGGGCGTCACGCTTCATCGATCGCTCCCAATGTGAGCTGACGGAGTTGGAAAACAAACGGCCACAAATAAACGACAAAGACCGCGGAAAACACCGCGCCGACCGCTGGGCGTTGATATCTGTCTTGGCGGAAGCAGTCAAGGTGTTGCTGAGGTTGCGATGCGCGCGATGAGCGCGCTTGACAGCCCACTTCCAAGTCAGGACACTGCGGCCCCATTGCGGGCGGCGTGGAATTTTCCGTGAAGGTTTGCCCGAGCGCCGCCCCTTTGCGATGGGATTCTGTCGGCCACTCCAACCCGCGCCTCTTGAAGGACAAACATCGATGAGACTAGCGTTTCTTTCGTTTGCTCTGACTGGTCTACTGCTGAGCGAGGTTGCCTTCGCGCAGGGTGCGCCGACCGGAGGAAGCTCAGGCACGTCGGCGCCGCCAGCCGCCGCGCCCCCGGCTGCGCCTGCTCCCGCCGCGACGTTGAAGCCGGCACCTCCCGCGGCGCCGACGCCACCGCCGGCCGCGATCGCGACGCCCGCGACGCTGCCCGCGCCGGCCGCGCCCGCGCCCGCCGCTCCGCCGACGGGCGGCGCGATGTTGACCCCGACGGTCTCTCCGTCCGAACCGGCGCCGCCGTCGAAGAAGGTCACGCCGGGCGACATCAATCTCGCGCTTCCGCCGAGCGTTCCGCAGTTCGGAGCGCAGACCAGCATCTCGCAGAAAGAGGCCGAAGCGCTGACCTCGAGCGTCTCCAACTCGTCGGACGAATGGAAGTTCGAGTTCCACGGCTACATGCGCGCGCCGGTGCGCGCCACGATCGGACCGCCGTCGCCGGTGAACCACCCGGCGCGCGATCCCAACGACATGAACGCGCAGACCTGCGGCATGAACCCGTGCAACTACGTCCCGCCGTTCCAGCCCGGCGCGACGCCGCCGTCGGGTTACCAACTGCACGAAGCGCCGCGCGTTCCCGGCGCCAACTACCAGGCGTGGGACTTCACCAACACGCTCTATGGTCCCTGGACCCAGCTCAACTTCTCGTACGGAAATTCCCGCGTGACGACGACCGTGGTCGTCGACGCCTACAACCAGGCCGATGGCTCTTACCGCAACCTGCAGGCGAACCAGGGCATCGATCAGGTGTTCCTCACGCTGCGCTTTCCCGATGCGTTCGGTGACTACGGCGGCCTGACCTGGAACATCGGCTCGTTCCCGAGCCGCTACGGCACGGCGGGCAAGTACGACGCCGGCATGTACGAGACTTACCAGTTCGGGCGCACGCACGTGAGCGGCGAGGTGCTGACCGCGACGTTCTCGAACCTGGATCCCATGGGCGACTGGACGCTCACGCTCGAGCACGGCATCGGCGCGAAGCTCGACTTCATGCCGTTCACCAACAACCAGAACTATCAGATCTTCGGTACCCCCGGCGGTCCGTCGAATCCGAACGGCGCGCCCGACCTGGCCGCGCAGAGCCCCGACTACCTGCCGTACGCGGGCTCGGTGCCGCAGGGGTCGACCTACCTGCACCACGCGCACATCTTCGCGAAGTACCAGAAGATGTGGAACTTCGGCTTGCACTACCTCTTCACCTGGACGCCCGACGACAACTGGGACCCCATGAACTCGCGGCTGCCGAACGTTTCAGACGCGGTTCCGCGTTTTCAGGGCCCGACTCAGGGCAGCATGGCCGTCCTCGGCGCCGAGGTCCGCTTCACCGGCGGAGAATACGGCGACGGTTACCTCAGCTACACGTATATCGACGCGCGCAACGTCAATGCCCTCGCCGAGTCGCTGGAGGTGCTGCACACCAAGGGTGGCCCGAACTTCAAGCAGGCGTATTTCGGCTCGACCTATAACCCGCACACCGGCATTTACAACGGGCCCGAAAACGAGAGCGGCATCATCAACAGCGTCGATTTCCAGTATTCGTTCAGCTTCGGCGCCTATGCGCGCGCGCCCGAGGATTGGTGGGGTGACGGACCGGATCTGGTCGTGACCGGGTTCGGCATGTTCACCACGGTCGACAGCAAGGCGCCGCCGATCGCGCTCGGCAACGTGCCGGGCGTTTCCGGTGGCGACCCGACGCGCGCGACGACCTGGGACATGAGCACGAAGAAGCTGAAGTTCGGGCTCGACGCCATCTACACGCCGCTCTCGTGGCTGGGCGCGGGCGTTCGCTTCGATCAGGTCCGCCCAGACATCGACGGCGCTTACTCGCGCACGACGTTCATGACCAGCACCCAGCTGCTCAGGGTTCCAGGCGGCTCGGACCTGAACTTCAGCGTGCTCACCGGGCGGTTGGTGATGAAGACCCAGTACGTGACCCACGAGACGGTCACGTTGCAGTATTCGCGCTATTTCCTGGGGAAGGCGGCCTATCCGTCGGATTACCGGTTTGCCTGGGTGCCGCAGTCGGACGCGAACGCGGTCGAGCTGTCCGCGGCGATGTGGTGGTAGATTTCTAGTCCAACAAGAAGGCCTACTACGATGAAAAATCAGCCTCTTCTCTTCGCGTCGGTGGTTGCGGGCACGCTTGCGTTTCTCGCCGCTGGTTGCATTCTCGGCTCGGATCCCGACAAGCCGTCGATGATCTTCGGCGCGCCCGGTGGCCAGACCGGCTCCGGGGGCACCAACGGAACCGCTGGAAACGGCGCCGGCGGCTCGAGCCTCGATATGGTGGCTGGAATGGCGCTCGCCACCTTTGACACGACGACCGAATCGTTTTCGTTCAGCACGTACTCGGAGACGCCGAACCTGGCGGTCAACAACAACGGAACGGCCCCGACAATGACGTGGGACTCGGCCGACGCCAGCCCAAGCGGTGGCGGATCGCTGAAGATCACGGCGCCGTATTCCGGCGCCAATCAATATGTAGACATCCAGTCACCGTCATTCCCGGCGACCATGCTGAGGAACTGGTCGGGTGGCAAGCTCCACGTCCGGGTCAAGGTCGACACAGGATCTACGTTCGCGGGCCAGATCGAACCCTACGCCGACACCACGGCGAACTTCACCTTCGTGGGCACGTCGTTCAACGCGACGGGAGGGGGCGTCTGGCACGACTACATCGTGCCGCTCGACACTGCGATGACTCGCAACAGTGGATACGATCTCAAACAGGTGATCCTGTTTGGCGTGCACATTGGCAGCGGGTCGGCGGGGATGAATCAGGGACCGGCCACCTTCCACATCGACACGTTCGCGATCGAGGGCATCGCGGCAGCGACGGACGACGCTGGCGGCGACACCGGCGCGACCACCGACGCCGCTACTGGCAACTGAGTCGTTGAGTTAACGCCAGGTTCCTCAGATACGCCAAGTCCGGACCATTTGATGGCCCGGATCTTGGCGTCCCGGCGCCTAGGCGGTTGCGACGGCCGGAGCCGGAGGCTCGCGCGATCGCTTATTTAGCCTTGCGCCCTTGCTCGTCGAGGAACGCCGAGACCCAGACCAGCGGCGCGTTCCAGTTGATCGTCACCTCGTTGGTCGACCAGGCCTCGCCGTTGTCCATGAAGCACTTCATCGGCGGCTGGCCCTTGAGCCCGGCGCCTTGAACGTAGGGGTCCTGCAGCTCGGAGTTGGAGCCGCCGGACATCACGCCCGGCGGCGGGCTCGGGTACTTCGGGTTCGCCTGGTGGCACCAGAAGCGGTGATAGGGATTCATCAGCGGGCGCGAGCCGTAGCCGGTGACGAAGCTCTGGTCGAGGCCATTGCGCCCGAGGATGTAATCCATCCCGAGCGCGACGCCGTTCAGATACTTCGACTCGTGGCTGAAGTCATAGGCGAGCCCCATGATCAGCGCGTTGGTCAGCACGAAGGACGTCGAGCCCCAGGGGTAGCCCTGGGCCGGCGTGCTGAACGGCAAGCGATAGCCTTCCTTCATCGCCAGGCCCAGGTACAGGTCGGCCGCGGCGATCACGTTCTTGCGGATCTCGGCGACGTCATGCTTGGCCAGACCGTTGGGCACCACCGCGAGCGAGATTGAGCCCAGCACCTGCGTGTCGGCCCAGGTCATCGACGTGTGCATGCCGGCGTTGCCTTCCCAGTCGGCGCGCGCCTCCTTGAAGTACTTCGACTTGGTGAGGAAGTCCTTGTACACCTGCTTGCTCGTCGTGATGTAGAGCTCGCTCGCCGCCCAGTAGAAGTCGTCGACGACGTTCTTGTCGTCGTAAGCGCCACCGCCGTCGCTCTGGTTGGGCGCGTAGATCTCCGGGTTGGCCTGCGCCGCCGTCCAGGCGCGCTCGGCCGCCTCCAGGCACTTCTTCGAGAACTCCTTGTCGATCGAGGACCAGATGCGCGCCGCCTGCGCGCCGTTGGCCGCCACGTTCAGCGTCGCCGCCGTGCTCGGCGGGTAGAGATAGCGCTCCATGGTGTCCTCGTGCGGCCCGGTGGAGAGCTGGGTCCACTTGATGTCGTGCACCTTGTGGTGGACCATGCCGGCGAGCTTGTTCCCCTCGGGGACCTGCATCTTCAGCTCGAACTCCAGCTCCCAGCGCGCCTCGTCGAGCAGGTCGGGCACCTTGTTGTTGTTCTCCGGGATGTTCATCTTGCCGTCGCCGAACTCCGCGGCCGACGAGCCCAGGTACTTCGTGCGCTCCCACCAGTCGAGCAGCGTCCAGACCGAGATACCGGCGTTGACCACGTACTTGCCGTGATCGCCGGCATCGTACCAACCGCCGGTGACGTCGAGCGTGTAGTGGCAGTCGGTGGCGGGAAGGCAGGGCACGGCGTTGTCGCCGTGATTGGGCGCGACACCGATGTGCCCGGCGGGACGGACCCAGCTGGGGCCGCCCGCATAGGGCATCTCGATCGGAATGCCGCTGCGCTGCTGGTAAAAGAACGCGAGCGAGTCGTATTTTAGCTTGCCGTAAATGTCGTCGCGGATGTCGAACGAATGGCTCGTGTCATTGCCGACGCGCAACGAGAAGCCTTTCCCTTCCTTGGTGTAGTTGGAAAAATCGATGATCGAGACCTTGTCGCCCGAAGCCTGATCCGGGCCGAACGGCACGGTCGTCCCCGACGCGACCACTTGTTTGTTCGCGTCGAGCAATTGCCAGGGAACGGCGTTGGGGTTCTTGACCGTCGCGATCTTGGTCAGGTGCGGGAAATAGCCGACCTGGTTGACGAGCACGTTGGGGATCGCCACCGCCTTTTCCTCGGGCTTCTGCGCGAACTGCGGATCGTCGATGCGTGCGTCGTCGATGCAGACCGTGTACGGCGGCGTCGCGGTCTTCGCCAGCTGCCCGGCGACGTGAAACGCCATCTCCACCGTGGGGTCGTCGTCCGACGCCATGGTGAACGTGCCGGCGTACACCTCTGTCTTCTTGTCGACGTTGAACAACATCTTCCAGAATTCGTGATAGGGCGGCCCGGCCTGGCCGATCTTCAAATAGGTCCGGATCGGCTGCGACGAGTGCATCTTGAACTGCACCGAATACTTGTGACCCTTTTGCAGCAAGAGATGCTGCTGGCGCAGGTGAGCATCCCAGCGGTTGCTGCCCTTGTTCGTGACCTCGAGGCAGAGCTCGCCCTTGTCGATGAACGAGCGGCCCGCGCCGGTGCCCGAGTACGACGCCGTCCAGGGCAACGAGCGCGTCCCTTCGCTGAAGTCGTCGTTGAAGAGCAGGTTGTGGCCCACCAGCGGCGCGGGCGCTTTTTCGGGCGCGGTGCCGATCACACCGCCCGGCGGCAGCGGCGGCGGCGCCGATCGACAGGCGCCGAGCAACGCCAGCGAAGCCAGCAGCGCGCTTCGAAGGCGGGGCAGGGGCGAGCGAAAACCAAAGCTAGGCCTTCCGAGCTGATTCATGGTGGTCATCCTTGCGCGCGACGATCGCGTCGCGGGGCCAACGGGGACCCAAAAGGGGGCAATGAAAGAGACGCACCGAGAAAAACACAGGAGACCAGGCTCACGCAAGACATCGTCATCGCGGTGGTGGGCCTCCGGATTCGCCTTGGCGCCGGCGGGAGCGTCTGCTATTCGTGCGGAGCCGTAACCGCTCGAACGGACGCCGCTCTTGCCGATGCTTCGCCGCCTGACACTGTTCGCGATCCCGATCGCCGGCTGGCTGATTGTCGTCTGCGTCCTGGTCTGCTTCCTGGCCTGCGCCACTGGATCGCGCCTGGAGGCCAAATATCCACCGCGCAAGCCGGGATGCGCGCTGAACATCTATCACACCGACCTGCCGCAAGTGCAGGACTGGGACGACCTCGGCAAGGTCGAGGTCATCTGTCACATCGACGACACCGACAAGACCTGCTTCAACCGTTTGCGCGCCGAGGCCTGCCGCATGGGCGGCGACATCATCTACCGCCTACCGATCAAACCGTGGCGGCCCAAGGAAGAGGCGCTCGGCTACCGCGCCATGGTGGCGCACAGCCGGACCGCTGCCGCGCACGACGCCGGGCCGCCCGACGTCGATCCGACGCTGCCGCCGCCGGCGACACCCGAAGAGTCGGCGGGTCCAGTGGTACCGCTCACGGGCCCGAGTGTGCCGCCGTTCTCGGCCCAGGATGCGGCGGCCGAGGATGCTGCTGCACGCGAAGCGGGCAACCTGTAGCATGCGGCGCCATGAGCCTGATTCGTTCGCTTGGTTGGATGTTCGTCTTGACGTTGATGGGCGTGGTGTCGCTGGGAGCGGCGTGCGGTAAGAGCGGCTCCGCCAGCAACTCCGACGCGGGCGCGCCGGACAGCGGCGGCGACGCGAGGCCCACGCTCAACATCGCCTGGGACTGGGCCGGCATCATCGGCACCGGCCAGAGTCTATCGGTGGGCGCGTTCGGCAGCGATTCGCCCGCCACGCAGCCCTACAACAACCTCAAGCTCAAGCTGGGGACACTGGACGTGTCCACGTTCGATCCGACGACCGCGGATCCGGCGAGCGCGGAGCTGGCCATGTTGCCGCTCGCCGAGCCGATTCGCTCGGCGCCCGGCGGTTATCCGAGTGCCTATCCCCGCAACATCGACGGGGTCACGCCTCATTCGGCGATGGCCGACGAGGTGACCGTCCTGGCCATGAACGCCTCGGCGCCCGACTACGTCACGGTGCATTCCGTGGTCGGCGAATCCGGACAGCCGATGACCGTGATCGACAAGGCCGCGACACAGGTGACGGTTCCCTGCCAGGGTTCCTCGGCCGCGGGCTTCACCTGCTCGATGGGACGCGCCTACGCGTCGACGCTGTACGAGGTCACGGCCATCTCCAAGCTCGCTGCCGCGGCCGGAAAGACCTACGGCGTCGGCGCGATCACCCTCATCCATGGCGAATCCGACGCGGGCAACATGGGATACGCTGACGACATCTTCCAGCTCTGGTCCGACTACAACCAGGACATCAGCGCGATCACCAAGCAGACCGCGAGCATCCCCATGCTGGTCTCGCAGCAGAACTCCGTCCCCAGCAGCGCGGGGCAGGTGTCAGTCTCCGCGGCCCAGCAGGTCCAGGTGGGGTTGGATCACCCGGGCGACGTCGTGTGCGTCGGGCCGAAGTACCAGTACCCGTACTCGCCGGGCGTGGGCAACAACGGCGTCCACCTCACCTCGCACGGATACGAGCTGCTCGGCGAGAAGATGGGACAGGTGTACTTCGAGCGCGTCGTGGCCGGCCATGACTGGCAACCGCTGCAGCCGACGAGCGGCGAGCGCATGGGCGCGAGCGTGCTGCTCGTGCACTTCCACGTTCCCGTGCCGCCGCTCGCGTGGGACGACACGCTTCCGGCGCCCCACGCGGCGGCCGGGACGCTCGCCGCCTGGACGCTGGGGCGCGGCTTCGAAGTCACCGCGGCGGGTGTGCGGGCGACGATCAACTCGGTCGAGATCATCGGCGGCGATACGGTGCAGATCACCTGCCAGGACGATCTCACCGGGAAGGCCGTCGGCGTCGCCTACGCGATGACGACCGACGGCACCATGCTGGCCACGAGCCCGTTCGCCTCCGCCGACACCGGAGGCACTGGAACCTTCCGCTGGGGTCACCTCAAGGATTCGGATCCGTTCGCCGGCTCGGTGACCAGCGTCGTTCAACCAAACTACTGCGTCGCGTTCCAGCTCAGCATCCCCTGATGTCTTCGCCTCCGGCGCGATCGGCGCCGGAGGTCGCGCGGAGCGTTCAACCGCGGTAAGGGTCGCCGGTCCTGCCCCGGCAGGGGTAGCAGTGGAACGACACATACCGCTTGCCGCTGATGAGCTGGCAGAAGGCCTCGAAGCTGATGCCGCCCTCGTCATTGGCCTGGCCGAAGAATTCCTTGCGGCCGTTGGCGAGCTTCGTGGCGTTCAGGTCCTTGGCCCAGGTCGCCATCGTCTTCATCGTGTTCGCCTCATGCCACGGCTTCGAGGCGAGGGTGCTCTTGAACTTGTTCTTGCCCGACGTCTGCCGCGCGCCGATGGGTTGGTTCGTCGGTTGATGCGCCGCCTGATCCTTGTCCAGATAGACCTCGATACCGTCGATCGTCGCGTGGTGTCCGTGCTCCGCCGTGAGCTCCGACAGCGCCTTGACGGCGTCGAACGGCGGTGGCGGCTGTTCGACGTGAATGACCACCGGCGGGGTCTTGTGCTTGCCGATGACGACCGCCGCTTCGTTGACGTTGCCCGGATTGACCGCGATCGCCAGCGATCTCAGCTTGTCGCCGATCGCGGCGTAGTTGGCGTGCTTGTCGGTGGCCTGGTGAAGCGCGCCGGTCTTCAGCTTGGTGATGAAGGCGTTGTAGGTCGCGTCGAGGTCGCTCTTGAGCGCCTTGGTCTCTTTCAGGTTCATCTCGCCTCCGTGATCCGGTCGTCATCGGTGAGTGCGTCACCACTATCGCCGGCGGCATCCTAGCTCAAGCAGCGATGCACGACCTCCGCCAATTCCTCGGCGGTGCTCGGCTTGTGCAGCACGTGATCGACGCCGGCGTGCGCGGCGCTCTCGCGCAGATCGTCGGAGATGTTTCCCGACGTCAGGATCACCGGCAAATCGGGGCGGATCATGTGGAGCAGCTCCGCGACCTGGACACCCGACAGGCCCGGCATGTTGAAGTCGGTGATCGCCAGGTCGAAGCCCGCGGGGTCGTCGCGCACCGACGCCAGCGCCTGCTGGGCGTCGTGAAAACCGGTCACCCGGTAGCCGAGCCGCTCGAGCAGCCGCTTCGCCAGCCGCACCAGCGCCTCCTCGTCGTCCAGGAACAGCACGTGCTCGCCGCTGCCGCGATAGGCTTCGCGCGCGCGTGGCGTGGACGCCTCGGCTTCGCCGGCGTATTCGGGGAACAGGATGGCGAACGTCGCGCCCGCACCCGGCGCGCTGGTGACCGAGATCGTGCCGTTGTGTTCCTTGACGATCCCGTGCACGACCGAGAGCCCGAGGCCGGTGCCGATCCCCGGCTCTTTGGTGGTGAAGAACGGATCGAAGATGCGCTCGAGCGTCGCGTCGTCCATGCCCTTGCCGTTGTCCGTGACGACGAGCCGCGCGTAACGTCCGGGCGCGGCGCCTCCGTTCGCGGACGGCCCGCCGTCGACGACCACGCTCTGGAGCGTCACCTCGATCCGGCCGGCGCTGCCCTCGAGCGCATGCCAGGCGTTGGTGCACAGATTGAGAAGGATCTGATGAATCTGGTTCGCGTCGGCGAGGATGTTGGGCGCCGCGTCCTTCGTCGAGATCAAGAGCTCGACGTTGGTCGAGATCGTCGACCGCAGAAGGCCGGTCACCTCCTGGATCACCTCGGCGAGGCGCACCATCCGTTTGGTGGTCTCGCGCCGGCGGCTGAAGGCCAGGATCTGCTTGATGAGCCCGGTCGCGCGCAGTCCGGCCTGTCCGATCTCGGTCAGCTCCTCCAGCACCGCGTGGCCGGGGCCGACCACCATGCGCGCCAGCTCGACGTTGCCCAGGATCGCGCCGAGGATGTTGTTGAAGTCGTGCGCGATGCCGCCGGCCAGGGTGCCGATCGCCTCCATCTTCTGCGCCTGCTTCAGCTGCGCCTCCAGCCGCTTGG
>CAZNCQ010000220.1:0-11948 GCA_964571275.1 uncultured Myxococcales bacterium | reverse complement strand
CGGGCCGCATTCACGCCCTCGGTGCCACGGCGTATTTCTGATACAGGACACTAGTTTGCTGCGCGCGGCGTCGCTGCCGACGGCGCTGACCGATCTCCGGTCGCCTTGGTCACACCGGCTTTGGTCACGCCATCCTTGGCCTCGCCTTCCGCCGCTTCTGCCAGATCGCCCGCCGATGCCGGCAGCAGCGGACGCTCGAGGATCGCCTGCGATCGCACGTAGCGCTCGAGCGCGTCGACCGCCTTCACGTAGCTGGCGTTCGCGTAGTACGAGCGCCCGAGGTAGTAGAGCACCTCGGGCCTGCGCGCGACGAACGCCGCGTCCTCGGACAGCGGGCGCAGATCGTCGACGGCGTCGTTGTAGAACTCGGCCTTGTACTCGAGGAATCCGCTCAGCAGCGTGAAGTCCTTGCCGAGGCCTGTCCACAGCGGCTCGGGCCACTTGTTCAAGATGTCGTAGGCGGTCGCGTAGCGCCGCGCGGCCGTCGACGCGAGGATCTGCGGATACTCGGATGCCACGCGATCGACCAGCGCCGGTTGCGTCGCTGCCAGCTTCGCCGGCACCACCGGCGGCGCGAGACCGTCCTCGGGCGCGAGCGGGATCTCGGGATCGCGGTCGAGCCGCGTCGACACCATGTCCAGCAATAGCCGCGCGTGCTTTGCCTCGGCACCGTCGCCGGCGGCCTCGGCGCGCCGGGTCCAGAGCTCGGCCTCGCGCGATTTGCCGTGCGCCAGCAGGCTGCGCGCGAGCTGCCCGGCCTTGGACTCGAGGTTGGGCTCGCCGTAGCCGGTGACCACCTCGCTGAGGCGGCCGTAGGGCCAGAGCGGTCCGTAGACCTTGGCCAGGTAGGGATCGAACTTGGCGTAGCCGAGCAGGTCGCGCGGCGCGCTGAACTCTATGCGCGCGTTGTCGTCGGTGTTGTCGGGCGAGCCCGCGGTGAACGACTGAAGCTCTTCGGGACCGAGCAGCAGATACGCGAACACGTCGTGCGGTGATGTCAGGCCGCCGCGCCGCGCCTCGGCACGCGTCGTCGGATCGCGGAACGCACGCTCGACGGTGCCCAGATCCAGCTTCAGCGGCTCGAGGCTGGCGATCAGGATCGTGTCCGATGACAGATCCTCGGCGGCGAACACGTAGACGTACGGGAATTCCTCGCGCACGGTGCGGTAGATGGCCTTGATGTTCCAGGGCGACATTTCGTAGAGCTGAGCCCACTGGCAGAAGATCCCGTGCGGCGCCAGGCGCGTCTTGATGTCGCGGAAGTACTCGCGCGTGAACAGGTTCGACACGCCGGTCAGCCACGGGTTCGACGGCTGGCTCACGATGACGTCGAACGGGTCGGAGCGCTGGCCGAGAAAGTTACGCCCGTCGCCCACGCGCGCAGTCACCTTCGGATTCGAAAGCGGGCGGTGGTTGTCGTTCTCGAAGAAGCGCGACGCCCGGTAGATCGCCGGCTCGAGCTCGACGACTTCGAGCGACTTGATCGGATATTGCGTGATCGCGCCCGCGGTGACGCCCGAGCCGTAGCCGACCAGCGCGACCTTGGGCGCGTCGGGGCCCTGATAGAGCAACAGCGGCAGGAGCCCGACGATGATCTGGGTCGCCATGTCGCCGTCGTTCGACGCGTCGACCTTGCCGTTGTTCTTGAGCGAGTAAGTCTTGCCCCACTGATCGACGGAGACAGTCGTCGCGACGCCGTCCTCGTAGAAGACCAGCTTGGGGTGCTGCCACACCTTCTTGTGGATCTTGCGGTAAATGTACTCGCGCGCGATCGACACGCGGAAGAAGCCGGCCGAGAAGCTGACCAGATCCCAGCGCGGCAGCCGCAGGCCGACCACCGCCATCGCGACGGCGACCGCGACGCCGATGGCGCGCCGCGCGCGCGGCAGCGCCGGCGCGCACGCGAAGAGCGCGGCGCCGAGCCCGAGGCTGCCGAGGGTCGCGACGTAGATGCCCTTCTGAAGGCCGAGCAGCGGCAGCGTCACGAAACCGGAGAGAAAAGACCCGACGATCGCCCCGACCGTGTTGAGCGCGTAGGCCGAGCCGATGTCGCGCCCGACCGAGTCGAGCCGCGCCGCCGCGATCCGCACCGTCAGCGGGAAGACGCCGCCCATCAGCACCGTGGCCGGCAGAACGGCGATGCAGGCGAGGATGAACTGGCAGACCAGGATGGTGTCGACGCCGAAGCTCGCCGACTCGAGCAGCCAGGTGAAAACATAGGGCAGCTTGTCGGTGACCAGGTACGACACGCCGACCGCGGCCGCGATGCCCAGTTGGAGCGCCGCCAGCCAGCGGATCGGGTGCGCCGTGCGTTGCGAGATCCTGCCGAAGATCGCGGAGCCGAGCCCGAGCCCGATCAGGAACGCGAGCAGGATCAGCGTGAACGAAAAGATCGACGACCCGATCAGCACGGCGAGCGCGCGCGTCCAGAGCACCTGCAGCGTCATCGCCGCCGCCCCCGACACGGCGAAGCCCAGCAGTGCCACGCGCCGTGCCACCGGCGTCATCACGACGTCGGGGTTCAGCGCGGCGGTTCGCTGGCTCGCGTCCAGGTTGCCCTCGGCGGCCGCCTTTTCCAGCAGCTCGTCCATGCTGTGCCTGGTCTCGCTGCGCGGCAGGAAGCGGCGCGCGACGAGGATCGCCGCCGCCAGGGTCAGGTTGAAGCTGGCCGCCGTGACGTTGGTCCAGCGCAAGCCGATGCTGGGCAGGAAAATGAACCCGGCGAAGAACGACCCGGCGACCGCGCCGAACAGGTTGACCGCGTAGAGCGTGCCGATGCGCAGGCCGACGCGCCGCAGCTCCCATGGGTGGCGCACGAAGTGCCGCGCGAGGATGGGAAGCGTGGCGCCCATCAACGTCGTCGGAATGATCAGCAACCCCGCCGACGCAACGAAGCGCAGGACCGAAAGCAGCGCGTAGCGATCGCCGAACGCGGCCCACAGCCAGCGGTTGAGCCCGGGATAAAACGAGATCACCCAGGGTACGAGGAGGGCGTACAGGCCCACCGAAGCTTCGACGAACGCGTAGCTACGAGCGGGATTCTCCAGCCGGTCAGCCCACTTGCCGGCCAGATACGAGCCGAGGCCCAACCCGCCCATGAACGCGGTCAGCACCGTCGAAACCGCCAGGGTCGTCGAGCCGAAGACCAGCGTCAGCATGCGCGTCCACAGCATCTCCAGCACCAACCCCGACGCGCCGGACAGGAAGAAACAGCCGAGGATCACGGCCCGCATGGCGCCGGACTCTACACCAGCGCCACGCAGAAATTTGGCCCCGTGGCTTCCGCATTCGACAATTCGTGGCTGAGCGACTAGCACTACCGGATCGCCGAAAACCAGCGCCCTTGCATCCGGGGCAACCTCCGCCGCGCCATGACCGTCAAACCTCCCCGATCTCCCATGCTCAACGTCAGCGTCATCGATCGACCCTTGGGGTTTGCCCAGAGTGGGGTTTCGGCAGAGGACACGGAGCTCGTCGCCGCGATCCGGCGCGGCGACTCCGGCAGCCGCGAGGCCCTCTACCATCGCTACAAGCGGCGCGTCTTCGCGCTGGCGGTGCGCATCGTCGGCGCCGCCGATGCCGAGGAGGTGTCGCAGGAGGCGTTCATCCGCATCTTCCGCGGGCTGCCGAAGTTTCGCGGCGACTCGGCGCTCGGCACCTGGATCTACCGCCTGTCGGTGAACGCTGCGCTGTCGCATCGATCGCGGCGCGGCGCCGTGCCCGGGGCGATGAGCGATCCCGAGGTTCCGATCGCGGCGGCGCTGATCGAGGGGCCGCCCACGGGCGACGCCGTGCTGCGCGCGCGGCTCGAGCGCGCGCTGTGGCAGCTGCCGGTCGGCTACCGCACGGTGATCGTCCTCCACGACATCGAAGGGCTGGAGCACGAAGAGGTCGCGCAGATCCTCGGCTGCCACGTGGGCACGTCGAAGTCGCAGCTGCACAAGGCGCGCGGCAAGTTGCGCGAGATCCTGCTCCAGGACGGCATCACCTCCTCCGAGTTGGAGGAGGGCTGACGTGACCGGAGGCGACGGGTCGTCTTTCAGCGGCCGGCGAGACAGCAACGGTATCGGCGATGGCGACCACGGCGGGAGCGGCCAGACCGGCCAGAGCGGCCAGAGCAACAACGTCCGCCACGTCGTGGAACAGCTCTCCGCGTATCTCGACGGCGACATGAAACCGGCGGCGGCCGAGCTGGTGCGCGCGCACCTCGACGGTTGCGCTGCCTGCACCCGTGCCGCGGACGAGCTGCGCGCGATCGTCGCGGGCGCGCGATCGCTGGAGCGGCCGGAGCCGCCGCCGACATTGTGGCCGGCGATCGAGGGCGCGCTCGCCGAGCGCGGGGCGCCGCTGCTCGACTGGCGCCGCATCTTCGTGCGCGGCTTCGCGTTCGGCGGACTGGCCGGCGCGGCGGTGATGATCCTGCTCGTCGTCGGTCTGGGGCCGCTCGGCAACCGCATCTGGTCGCGGACGTCGGCGGACGCACCGTCGTCGCCGGTGGCTGCGGCGGGTCTATCGGCGGGCGCCCCCACGTCCATCGATCCGATGCTGCAAGAGGCGGAGAACGAGCTCGAGACCGCGGCCGCGTCCTACGAGCGATCGATCGCCAAGCTCCGCTCGCTGCTGACGCGCCTGGAAGAGCCACGCTGGAGCCCGGACGCTCGCAGCCGCTTCCGCGAGCGCCTGGCCCGCATCGACGACGCGATCGAACGCTCGCGCGCGGCGGCGCGCAGCACGCCGGGTGACAGCGCCGGCAACGAGATCCTGTTCGCTGCGTATCGCAGCAAGATCGACTTCCTGGCAGAGGCGGTTCATCGCGGCGGCCCCGAGGAGATGTTTCACGAGGGCGGGCCATGAGGTCGGGCGTCGCGCTGACGCTGGCGTCGACGCTGGCGCTGGCTTCGCGCTTCGCGGCCGCCAATGGCGAGAGCGGAGCGCCCATGCCCGCGCCGTCGCCGTCGCCGTCGACTCCCTCGACGACTCCCTCGACGTCGGTGCCGCCGGGCGCGCCGGGCGTCGTCGACCGGCGCGAGCTCATCGTGCCGACGCCGGGCGCGGAGCTGCTGCGCATCGACAACCCGCTCGGGCGTATCGAGGTGCGCGCGTGGGGTCACGACGACCAGATCCACATCATCGCCGAGAAGCACGCCGCCACGCAGGAGGCGCTCGATCGCCTGCGCGTGCACTACACCGCCTGGCAGAGCGGCGAGATCTCCGTCGACACGCGCGTCGAGCTCGGCGGGCGCGAGCGCTCGCTGCCGCTTTCGGGCAGCCGCATCGACATGATCGTCGAGGTGCCGGCCGCGCTGGGCATCGAGGCCAAGACCTTCGGCGGCGATCTGGTGGCGTCGGGGCTGCGCGCGGGCGCGCGCCTCGAGACCACCGGCGGCCGCATCGGTGTCTCCGACGTGCGCGGCGGCGTGGTCACGCGCCAGCTCAAGGGCGGGCAGACGGTGACGTCGGTCGACGGCGACGTCGATCTCGACGGTGTCGAAGGCAACCTCGACGTGCGCGGTGTAGGTGGGGGTCGCCTGGATGCCCGCATGGTCGATGGCAGCATTCGCGCTGAGGACATCCGCTCGGCGCTGGTGCGCCTGACCACCACCACCGGCGAGATCTTGTTCGTGGGGCTGCTGCGCCCAGCGGCACACTACGATCTGCGCAGCTACACCGGCGACGTCCGCATGATTCCCGTGATTGATCGCGGCGGCTTCGAGCTACGAGCGCGCTCGGCGTTCCCCGTCGAATCGACGCTGGCCATGCACACCCTCTGGCAGCGCGGGGACAGGCTGCATGCCGAGGTGCGGGCCCAGGGGCGGGGAGGCTCGGCGGCGGAGGCGACACCGCTGGTCGAGCTGACCTCGGTCTTTGCGCGCGTGATCATTCAGCCGCGCACGTCAGACGAGATGCTGCGCTAGCCGGCCGAGCGCTGCGCTGACCCGACGAGTCGTTGCGCTAACCCGCTCTAGTCGCTGCGCTAACCGGCTCTCCACCCGTCGGGCGCCGTCGGGGTCGAGCGCCTCTGCGCATGGCGGGCCGCGACAGAGGGCCGCCATGGTGTTAGTCTTGGTAACCCGGGAGTATCGATGCGTTTCGGCATTTTCTCCGACACCCACGCCAATATTGAGGCACTCGAGGCCGTTTTGAAGGCCTTCGAGTCGGAGCGCATCGATCAGTACATCTGCCTCGGTGACACGGTCGGTTACGGCGCCAGCCCCAACGAGTGCTGCGCGGTGATTCGCGCCAAGGCCAAGTACACCATCCTCGGCAACCACGACGCCGCGGTCGCCGGCCGCATGGACTACTCGTACTACTATCACGCGGCCCGGCACGCGCTGGACATGCACGCGCGGCTGCTCGCGCCCGACAACAAGGAATGGCTGAAGGGCCTGCCTTACGAAGTCCGCGAGGGCGAGGTCCACTTCTGTCACGGCTCGCCGCTGAACATCGAGGAGTTCGACTACATCTTCGCGCGCGAGCAGGCGGCGCAGTGCATGGAGATCTGGGATTCGCTGTCGCGCCTGACCGTCATCGGACACTCGCACCTTTGCAAGTCGTTCGCGCTGTCGCGCGAGCAAGGCGTTCACGAGGTGGTGTCGGAGAGGTTCGAGCTGCGTCCGAACTGGAAGTACATCGTCAGCGTCGGTTCGGTCGGCCAGCCGCGCGACTACGATCCGCGCGCCAGCTACACGATCTACGACACCGAGGCGCGCGTGTTCGAGTTCAAGCGGATCGATTACGACGTCAAGAGCTCGGCGGAGAAGATCTTCAACTCGGAGCTCGAGCCGAATTTCGGGCACCGGCTATTCATCGGAGTGTAGCCGCCTTGCGCGGCTGGGGGTCTGACCGCTTGCGCGGCCGCTCGATGGTGGCTCGACGCTCTCGCGCGCCGCTCGCTCTCTTGATCGCCGCCACGACCGTGGCGCCGATCGGCTGGGGCGCACGGCCGGGGCACGCCGCGCCTCCCGTGCGCGAGAGCAGCACCTGCGTTGCCGACGATCCGGTGCCCACGCCCAGGGACTACGTCGGCTGGGAGCGCTCGAGCAAGGTCGCCTGGGAGGCCATCGAACAATATGGTGGCATCGTCCCCGAGATCGACGAGGACCGAAGCCACGCGCCACCGGCCTGGTGGCGCTACCCGAGCCCGCTGCGCTCCGCGGACATCCTGGCGGTCGAGGCCAAGTCGCCGAACGGCCTTTACCGCGCGGTCACGCCGGGCGACATCAAGCAGGGCGACATCCTGGTGCGCACCGTCGGCGCCGGCTCGTGCGGCAAGATGGCGATCCTCGGCGGACGCGTCGGCGGCGAGTGGATGACGCTGGAGGCCGGCGATCTCGAGGGATCGGCGATGCGCACCGGAAACCCGATGTTCTTCGACGGCGGCGGCAAGATCCTGCGCGGCGACGTCGCGGTCTATCGCATCGACATCCGCAAGGACGCGACGCTGGCGCACGTACGCGAGCTGCGGCGCGATCTCGACCACCTCGAGCGCACGATCGCCGAGCGGCCGCCGCTCGTCGCGAAGAACGGCCGCGCCGTCGTCGACGAGAAGGTGCACGACCTGGTCGACGAGGCCTGGTCGCTGGTCGCCGACCCGCGCTTCGATCTCGAACGGCGCGAGCTGACCGGGCGCGCCCTGGCGCTGGGCGCGGCGCTCGACTGGCCGGGCACGTCCGAGGTCGCGGTCGCCATGCTCGACGACGTGCTGCGGAGATCGTCGACGCGCCCCGATGCGATGATCGCGCGCGCGTCACTGCATTTGCTGGCCGGTGAGGCCGACAAAGCGGCGGCGCTGGCCGAGACGGCGTCGCTGGTGCCGAGCGTCTCGCCGCGCGTCTACTACGTGCTCGGGCGCAGCCTGATCGCGGCGGGGAAGACGCAATCCGGATTGGCCGCGCTGAAGATCTACGCCGACAGCGATCCGATCGATCCGCGCGCGCGCCGCTTGCTCGCCTCGAACGGCACCGACCCGAAGCTGGAGTCGCCGGCGCCGCCCGACGACGCGACGGTGCGCCTGGGCGGCAGCTTCGAGAAGGCCGGCGCCGAGAGCGCGGCGTTCGGCTTTCACGTCGACTGGCCGATCACCTGGCGCGTGGTCGGCGTCTCGGCGTCGGCCGGGACGGGCATGATGCTGAACCTGTCGACCGGTCGCGTGATCCTCGACGACGGCGACACCGAGCGCGGCGCAGCCACGCTGCTGATCCAGCACCCCGACAGCCCCGCCGAGCGCAGCGCGCTGCTGCGCAAGGCCGGGCGCAACCTGTTCCCCGACGCCAAGCTGCGCACGCTGCCCGCGCTCCTGCCCGGCAGCAAGCGCGAGCAGTTCCGTGAAACGCAAGAAGGCTCGGTCCACCAGGGTGAGGTCACCACGGTGGAGAAGGGCGGGACGGTCTATTTCCTGGTGCTGAACGCTTCCCGCGAAGCCTACGGCAAGCTCAAGGAGGAGTACGCCGGCGTGGTGAAGAGCCTGGCGCTGTCGAGCGCGCCCAGCACCCCCAAATGACTCGAGGCCGGACGGCCAAGAGCCGTTCGACCTCGAGGGTGACGTGTGCGACCGACAGTTTCAGCGCCGTGCTTTTTCCGAGCACCCGAAGGTGTCAGAATCTCCCGCGTTCACACCAACTCCCCCGACCCCACCACCACGCGAGAAAGACGACCCGCACCGACGGTCGATGTCCTCGTCACGATTCAAACCTGGGGGCTGAATGGCGCCGGTCAAGGTCGGCGCGCCGCGCGCGAGCCGATTCTCCGCCGGTAACGTCCACTCAGAGGTCGGACGTTCCGGTCACGCGCGCCAGCGTCGAAGCGGCGACGTTGAGATCGAACACCGCTTGTAGGTAGCGCGCCCTCATCTGGAAGAAGGCGTTGAGCGCATCGGAGAAGTCGCGCGACTCCGCCAGGCCGACGGCGAAGCTCTGAGATACCGCCGAGATCCAGGACTTGCCCGCGCGCTCGCCCTTGTGCACCGCCTCGGTGCGGTTGCGGGCCTCGGTGAGCTCGTCGTAGGCCTTGCGCACCTCGAAGAGGATCCCGCCCAGCGCCTCGCTGCGCCGGTACTCGCTCTCGATCGCCTCGGCGCGGACGCGCGACGCGCGCGCGATCTTGGGACCGAGGTCGAGCTGCATGCGCAGCCCAGCGGCGACCCCGATGCTCGACGAGTGGAGGTAGTGGTTCATGAAGGCGTTCTGCGGATCGTCGGCGCCCCCGGCATACGCCAGCGCGCCGCTGGCGATCAGTACCAGGTCGGGGTACTCCTTGCGCCGCTCCAGATCGGCCAGCGCGTGCTTGGCGCGCACGGCGTGCTCGAGCAGCCGCGCCTCCGGCCGGTTGAAACGGGCCTGGTCTTCGTAATAACTCACGGGCCGGTTCTTGACCTCGACGGCCGCGAAGTCTTCGTCGTCGACGTCGAGATCGGCCGGCGCGTCGGGGCCCAGCATCGCGCGCAGCCCGTCGCGCGCGATGGCCTCGAGGCGCTTGGCCTCTTGAAGGCGCGCGTCGACCTCGGCGCGCGTCACGCGCAGGCGCAACCGGTCGGGCACGGTGGTATTGCCGGTCCCCTTGGCCAGGTCGGACTCGATCCGCTTCTGGGCCTCGTCGATGTAGCCGCCGCCTTCATCGAGCGTCGCGATCAGCTCACGCGCCAGCTTGATGCCGTAATAGGCCTTGCGGACATTGAGCTCGACGTCGGCGCGCGCGCCCGCCTCGCGCTCGCGCGAGACGTCGACGCCGGCGCGGGCCGCGGCCAAGCCGGCCGAGATCTTGCCGAAGTCCCACACCGGCTGCACGAGGTGAAGCTCGGTGCGGGTGAAGACCTGGGAGAACGAGACGTTGCTCAGGCTGACCTCGTTGGCGTTGGTCTGGACGCAGTTCGCAATGTCAAATGCTCTCGCCGCAGCGGGATCGGTTGGCCTTCCCGGGAGCGTGGAGGCACTGCACTGCACGTTGGGCGACGGCGCGAGCAGTGACAGGAGATCCCCGCTCGGCAGCCAGTAGGTCCACGCCTCCGTGACCTGCGCGCGCGAGGCATCGGTGACCGCCGCGCTCGCGTGCAGGCCGGGATTCATCGCACGCGCGAGATCGAGGAGCTCGGGCAGCGTCAGTTTCTTGGCGTGAGCAGACGCGGCCCCGAGCAGCGCGGTCAGCAAAGCTATCGAGGCGGCCAAGCGTCGAACCATCGGCGCAGCACTATACACAGCCGGCAATTGACCGTCGACGGCTGAGCATGTTACCGGCATCACCGACATGTCTGCGCCGAGGAGGAGGACGCCGAATACGCGGAGCACGCCACGCGCGACTCGGGTCGAGACCGCACAGATCGTGTTGCCCGGCCTGACCAACGTGCACGGTACCATCTTCGGCGGCATCCTCATGCAATGGGTCGACGGCGCCGCCGGCATCTCGGCCGCGCGCCACGCCGGCGGCCTGGTGGTGACGGCGTCCATGGATCGCCTGCATTTCCTGCGGCCCGCGCGCCTCGGCGACGTCGTGGTCGTGCAGGCTCAGGTGAACTTCGCAGCGCGCACCTCGATGGAGGTCGGCGTGCGCGTGTTCGCCGAGAACCAGATCACGCGCGAGCGCGTGCAGGCGACGCGCGCCTACCTGACCTTCGTCTCCGTCGACGATCAGGGACGGCCGCGCGAGGTGCCGCGCCTGGTTCCCGAGAACGCCGACGACCGGCGGCGCTTTCGCGAGGCTGCGGCGCGACGGGCCGTGCGCCTGCGCGAGCGCCGCGCTATGAAGAACCGGCATGAACCCTGAACGTGCCGCTAGCCCGGCGGGCGCCACGAGCCCGGCGGGCGCCCCTGTCCCCGCGGGCGCGAGTGGTCCCGGCGGTGCGACTCTGGATTTGCTCACGACCGGGGCCGCACGCGCGGCGCTGCCTGCGCGCGAGATGATCGTCGCGACCGGCGCCGATCGCGTGCGCTTCCTCCACGGCATCGTCACCGGCAACGTAGCGGGCACGCCGGTGGGCGGTGGCGCACGATCGGTGCTGCTCACGCCCAAGGGGCACATCGTGGCCGACATGCGGATCTTTGTGCGGGAGGGCGAGATCTGGATCGTGGTCGGCCCCGGCGTGGCGGCGACGCTGGCGGCCGCGCTGGCGCGCTACGCGATCATGGACGACTTCGCGGCGGCGCCGCGCGCCGCGTTCGCGTCGGTCGGCCTCTTCGGCCCGTCGGCGGTCGAGCGTCTCGCCGGCATGGGAATGGGAATCGAAGCCCGCGACCTGGCGTCGCGCGCGCCGCTCTCGCACGCCGACGTCGACGCTCCGGGCATCGGGCGGCTCTGGCTGGTGCGTGCGCACGAGCTGGGGGCGGACGGCTTCTGGCTGGCCGGCGATCCCCCCGCCGTCGCGGCCGCCGACGCCAGGCTCGCAGCGGCCGGCGTTGGGCGCCTGGATGCCGCGCTCGCCGAGGCGGCGCGCATCGCCGCGTGCGAGCCCAAGGAGGGCGCCGAGATCACGGGGGACTACTTCCCGATGGAGGTCGGCCTCGACGGGGCGATCGACTATCAGAAGGGCTGCTACCTCGGCCAGGAGCCGATCGTGCGCATTCGCGACCGCGGCCATATCAACTGGCGGCTGGTCGGGCTGGACATCGACGATCCGCGCGACCCGGCCGCCGACGACGCGATCGAGAGTGACGTGAAGCCCAAGGCCGGGCGAGTCACCAGCGTCGCGCGGCTCCCCGGCGGTCGTGGTGTGGCGCTGGCGCTGCTGCACGTGAGCGTCCCCGAGGGCAGCGTCGTCCGCGTCAAGCACGGCGACGACGTCATCCCGGCGCGCGTGCGGAATGGAAGCTGAACGCCGGGCTGAACGCCGGCGATCCCGCGTCCTTACGCGCATCCTTGACAGTGCGCGGGCGAACTAGTATTCGCCTCGCATGGGAAGACGTGACAACCGCCGTTCGATGAAGATGCGCCGCAAGACCCGCCAGCGAAAGCTCAAGGCC
>CAZNCQ010000219.1:0-12130 GCA_964571275.1 uncultured Myxococcales bacterium | reverse complement strand
CCCTCACGTCTGCTGACCGCGTACTTCGTGACCGCCCAGGTCACGCTGTCCTACGTCGCGCTCGTGCTGTCGCGTCGCTTTCGCAGCGCCGAATCATATCAGCGCGCCACGCGCGACAAGCACCAGCTCAACGCGCGGCGCATCGAGGCGGCGATCATCCGCCTGCGCGGCCTGTTCATCAAGGTCGGCCAGCTCATCAGCATCATGGCCAACTTCCTGCCTGACGCCTTTCGCGACGAGCTGCGCGGACTCCAGGATCAGGTCCCGCCGCGCCCGTATGGCGACATCGAGGCGCGGCTGCGCGAGGAGTTCGGGGGCCGCGCGCCCTCCGACGTCTTCGCGGAGTTTTCGGACACACCGGTCGCGTCGGCGTCGATCGGCCAGGTCCACATCGCGCGCCTGCCGACCGGCGAGCGCGTCGCGGTCAAGGTGCAGTATCCCGACATCGAGGAGATCGTTCACACCGATCTGCGCGCGCTCAAGCGCATCTTCGGCCTCCTGCGCTGGTTCATGCCCGACTACGGCTTCGACACGATCTACAACGAGATCCGCGAGATGGTGTCGGCCGAGCTCGACTATCGGCTGGAGGCGTCGGCGATGCAGAAGATCGCCGCCAACTTCGCCGGCCGGCCGCACGTGCGCCTGCCACGGGTGATGACCGAGTTCTCGACGGCCCGCGTGCTGACCACCGAGTGGATCGAGGGGGCGAAGGTCGAAGATCTGCCGCGGCTCGAGGCCGAGCACATCGACCGGCGCAAGGCCGCGCAGATCTGCGTCGAGGCCTACTGCCAGCAGATCTTCGTCGACGGCCTCTACCACGCCGATCCTCACCCGGGAAACCTCCTGCTGCAGCCGCCGCTGGTCGCCGGGGAGACGCCGACCATCGTCTTCCTCGACTTCGGCGCGACCGCGTCGGTGTCGGAGGGGATGCGGCGCGGGATGGTGTCCTTTCTGCAGGGCGCGATCACGCGCGACACCAGCCGCATCGTCAGCGCGATGAAGCAGATGGGCTTCATTTCCCGGCGCGCCGACCCCGAGGTCTTCGATCGCGTCGTGCAGTACTTCCACGACAAGATGCGGTCGCAGATCTCGATCGAGGGCTTGTCGCTGAAGGACTTTCGCTTCGATCCCGAGGAGAGCCTGGGCAGCCTGCTCGATCTGCGCGCGCTCAACGTCAGCCTCGCCGATCTGCGCGACGCGTTTCACATCCCCAAGGAGTGGATCCTGCTCGAGCGCACGCTGCTCCTGCTGCTGGGCGTGTGCACGACGCTGGATCCGGAGATGAACCCGACGCGCGTGATCCAGCCGTACCTGGAGCGCTTCCTGCTCGGCGAGAAAAAGGAGTGGTCCGAGGTTTTCCTCGAGGCGTCGCGCGAGACGGCGCTGTCGGCGCTGGCCTTGCCCGGCGAGCTGCAGCGGTTCATGGATCGCGCGCAGCGCGGCGGGCTCGAGGTTCGCTTCCGCAACCTGGAGGAGAACGCGCGCCTGATTTACCACGCCGGACAGCAGCTGCTGTGGGGCATGCTGGGCGCGACGGCGTCGGTGCTGGCGGTGGTCTTCGACGGGCGCGGGCAGCGGACCGCGCGCCTCTGCGCCGCGATCGCGGGCGGGGTCTTCGGCGTGATGCTGTTCCTGTCCTGGCTGGGCGGACGCCGGGCCGCGGCCCGCCGGCGCTGACGGCGGTCACGGCGCCATCGGCGGCGGCTGCGTCGAGCCCGATGGCGCGGGCAGCGGCGGCAACGGCGGCGGGATCCACGGCTTTGCTGCGCTCGCGGGCGGAGTCGCCGGCGCGCTGGGCGGGGCGGGCGCCGGCGGTGTCGTCGCGACCACCGGCGGTGATGCCGCGACCGCCGGTGCGGGCGTCATGGCCACGGCGGGCGCTGGCGCGCTCGCCGCGCGCACGCCCTTCGCGTCGAGCTCCGCGATGGCTCGCTTGGCGGTCGCGACCCACCGCGCCTCGGCGGGCCGGCTCTCCATCGCGACGTAGGTCACGAAGCTGCGCCGGGCCTCGTCATCACGCCCGAGGAGACGCAGCGCGCGCGCGATGCCGTAGTGCGGGTCCGGGTCGGCGGGCCGGAGCGCCATGTAGCGGCGGTAGGCGTCGACCGCGCCGGCGTACTGCCTGGTCTCGCGCAGCGCGAACGCCAGCTCGTACCAGGCCAGCGGATACTGCGGGTTGCGCTCGACGGCGCTGCGGAAGACCGGCACGGCGTCGGCCTCGCGGTGAACTTTGATGAGCAGCTCGCCCCACGCGGCGCGCGCGGCGATCAGGTCGGGGTCGAGCGCAACGGCGTCGGCGAACCGTTTGAGCGCCGCCTCGATCTTCCCGCTGTCGCGCAGACGCTGCGCTTCTTCGTAGGCCGCCGCTGCCCCGCCTGCGGGTGGCGGCGGCGCCTCGAGCGAAGCGATCGCGCCCTTCGCTGTCTCCAGCCATTTCTCCTGACCGGGGCGGTGCTCCAGTTCCAGGAAGCGCTTGAAGGCCGCCACGGCCGCGGGGCGGTCGCCCGTATCGCGCAGGCAGAGCCCGAGGCCGAAGTAAGGCTCGGCCTCGTTGCCGCGTAGAGCCGCGTAGCGCCGGTACGCGGGAATGGCCTCGGCACAGTCGCCGGCGCGCCGGGCTGCGAGCGCCAGCGCGTACCAGGCGGCGGCAAAATCGGGTCGCGCGACGGTGATCGGGCGGAGCTTCTCGACGGCCTCTGCGTAACGCTTCTGTCCCAGCAGCGTTTGACCCTCGTCGTATCCGGGCGGGGCAAGCGCCGCCGCGACCGGCGGTTCTGCTCGCGCCCTGCTGGATGCGCCAGCGCCAAGTAAGCCCGCCGTCAGAGTGAGGAGGACTGCCCCGCGTTTCACCTCTGCAATCGTAGTGGACTTTCGGTGGCGCGCCCAGCGGCAGGCGTCGTCGCCGGCAAGTGGGTTTTTGACAGGTCAGCCTGTGTGACCTAATGTGGGCCGAGGTATGATTCCATTTGTTGGAAGCTTGGCCATGGGACTTTTCGCGGGTTTGCTCTTCTGGGCAACGGTGTCGCTCGGCCGAGCGCCCCGCCGCGGGTGAGTTGAACCGGGGCGGTCGAGGGCCGCTACCGGTCGAGCCGGCGCCGCGCCGATTTCGAGGCAGTCCGACCTCGTCCCCTCTTTGGGTCGCGTGATAGACTGCGCTGCAATTTCGGGAGCCGTCCGCCGCCAGCAAAAGGGGAGATGCCTTTGGAACCGCCTCCGAACGCCGAAAAGGCATCCCTGACGACGCCCGTGTCCTCCTCGGCCACGCCCCCCGCGAGCCCGGCGTCCCTGCCGGCGCCATCGCTGCCGCGGAAGCTGCGCTACGAGGACTTCTCGATCGCCGACGTCACGGGAATCCGGAATCTGCTGCGCGGCGGCTCCGTGATCGACTGGCACCGGCTCTACTTCGTCGACCGCGACGAGGTCGACCGTTTCTTGCGCGTGAATGAGTTCGAACCGCGTGACGACGACGACATGCGCCGGCTCGCGGAGCTGCGCGAGCAAGCGGTCGAATACCTGGAGCGCCACCTCGGGTTCCAGATCCCCGACGAGGTCGCGCACGGCGTGCCGCCGCGCGATCTGCTGCTCGTGGCCTCGCAGAAGGGCAAGCGCCGGACCTACGCGTGCATCGTCCTCAAGGTGATGCACGTCATGCATCACCTGGCCGGGCGCGAATTGCTGACCAAGCTGCCGGTCTCCGGCGACCAGATCTTCCACCTGGTTGAGGAAAAGGTCCTGCGCACCGTCGAGGAGCTCAAGAGCGTCGGCTGCCCGATCGTCGAGTTCGAGTGGAGCCGCAAGCACGCGGACAGCCTCATCACCAAGCTCCTCGCCAAGAAGGAGTCGATCGCCGCCGACGTCTACGACAAGCTGCGCTTCCGCATGATCACCCACACCGAGGACCAGCTGGTGTTCGCGATGCGCGAGCTCACCCAGCGGTTGATCCCGTTCAACTACGTGATCCCCGGCCAATCGGTGAACGACATCATCCGCGTCCGCGAGACCCTCGACCGATCGGCGGCGCTGCGCCGGTTCCTGCCCGAGATCACCGATCTCGCCGCCGTCGCCGCCGACAAGAAGCCGTCGCCGCTGAACGAGTTCTCCGGGCCGGGTTACCGCGTGATCAACTTCGTCGCCGACTTGCCGGTGCGCATGGATCGCTTCTTGTGCCGGACGCCCGACGACCCGCTGTTCAGCGAGAACGGAACCATCGTCTTCGTCCTGACGGAGTTCCAGATCATCGACGCGCGCACCGCGGAGAACAACGAGAGCGGCGAGAACAGCCACGAGAAGTACAAAGAGCGGCAGATCATGCGCGTGAAGCAGCGCCTGATGCACGGAATGAAGGACGAGGGCTGAGCGGCCGGCGGGCGAGCGCTCCCCGACTGTTGAGTTTTCGACGCTCGTCCACCGGGTCGGTGGGAGTTCGGCGCCGCCCGCGGACGGAGCGGGCGGGATCGCGGCCCTTCGAGATTGGGCGCCGGGCTTGCAATGAGGTCGAGACGTGCGAATCACCGCCGTCGCCGCCGTCCTCACTCTTTCGATCGCCTTCTGCGCCCGCGCGCATGCGGGCGACACGGATGGGAGCTCGAACCCGAGGCCGGTCAAGCGGCTGGCGGCCGAGCCCATGGACCTCGGGACGCCGCTTTCGCCGGCCAACGCCGCGCGCCTGTCTCCTCCGGACTCGCCGATGCCGCAGTTGGTTGCGAGGCAGGGTTTTTCGCCGCAGAAGGCCGGGGTGCTGGCGGTCTTTTCGCCGCTCCTGTCGATCGCGGCCGGCAGCGTGCTCTGGAGCCACGCGGGCGACAGCAGGAACGCGCAGCTTGCCGGGATCGGGATGATCGTCGTCGGGCTGTGGGTTGGTCCCAGCGCTGGTCACATCTACGCAGGGGAGTGGGGGCACGCCGTCGGCTGGTCGCTGTTCCGCGCGGCCACGAGCACGGTCGGGGGCGCGATCGCGCTGGCGGCGGCCCTTCACGGCGACTGCGAGGACGGACCCCCAGGTGCTTGCGACACGTCGACGGGGACGGTGCTGCTGGGGGCGGGACTGCTGCTCGCGGCCGGGGCGAGCGCGGTCTACGATTTCGTCGACGCGCCCCGCGCCGCCGAGCGAGCCAATCAGCGATCCGCCGCCGGCGACCTGGCGCTGGCCCCGATCGTGTCGGCGGCCGACGGCGGTGGCTCGACGCGCGGCCTGGCGCTGGTCGGCCGGTTCTGATCCCGCGCCACGGCGGGCCGTCAATTCGCGAGGTCGGCGCGCGCGGGCTGTGATAGCGCTGGCAGCGCGGCGGCGGAGGCGGGCGCGTCTTCGGCGCCGAGCTGCGGCACGCCGTCGCGGAACAGCACGGAGTTCGCCAGCGTCGCTGGCACGCGCGGGCCGGGCGTGATGATGCCGACCAGGTTCAGCGGATCGCACGCGGAGATGCGCACCATTTCGCCGCGCACCGGCTCGCGGCGGATCGCGCGCAGCGATTCGACTGCCTCGGGCGCGGCGAACTGCTCGCCGACGAAGCCGGCGACCAGGCGGCCGCCGCGCAATTCGCCGCGCATCTCCAGGCGGCGGTAGACGCGCAGGAGGTCGCGCCACGCCGGGGCGCGCGTCTCTCGCGCGAGCACGTCGCGGAATACCACGCCGTAGCGCTTGATGTACTGGCGCGCGACCGCCTCGAGCAGGTCGTCTTCCTCGGGCGGCGGTTGCGGTGCGCGCAGCAACGCCCAGCGGCCCGCGCCGGCGGGCGCCCCGGCGCGGCGGTTCCAGCGCGCGTGCCAGCGGGCGCGCGCGCCGCCGCGCGACTGCGTCGCCGAGATCAACGCACGCAGGCCGGCGAACCCGTCACCGGTGACGCGGCCGGCGCTCACCAGCTCCCAGAGCGCGTCCTCGGCTTCGCTGCGCAGGCGATGCGCGCCCTGGATGATGTCGTCGAGGAAGCTCGCGCCCGCCTCGCGCAGGTAGCGCAGCACATCGCGCGCCGGCGCCGAAAGGCCGGCGTCGGCGTCGGGGTCAGTGTCGCCCGGCACCAGCAGCCAGTGCAGATCGCGGCGCCGCACGATCGCGATCGGCGCCGCGCGGCTGGGCGCCATCGCCGCCTCGCGCGGCGCGAGCCGTCCCCACGCGAGCTCGCCCGAAAGGCAGAGCCCATCGAGCCACGCGTTGTCATAGCCGACGACCCGCGCCGGCAGCACCTCGCGCTCCCAGGCGCCGGCCGCGATCTCGCACCCCTGCAGCTGCGCGATCACCTGCGACAGGCCGCCGCGCCCCTGCAACGCCGTCCCCGGGCGCACGTGTTGCCACGAGAACAGGAAGCGCATGTAGTCGGCGGCGGTCGCCGGCTCGATCTCCTTGCGCAGGCCGTCGAGCATGCGCCGGTTGATGCGCGCGAGCAGGCGCCGATCGCACCACTGCAGCTCGTCGGCATGGGCCGGCGGAGCCCCGTCTCCGCCGGCGCCGTCGCCGGTGGCGATGTTTCCCGCGGCCATTTGCGCCGGCACGAAGCGCCCGCGCAGCACGTTGCCCTCCATCTCGACGCGCGCCAGCGCCGCCTCGACGTCCGAAGGTGGCAGATCCAGGCGGCGCGCGATCGCCGACGCGGTCGTCGGGCCGAGCAGCACCAGGTGCGCGCGTGTCAGCTCGGTGAGCGCGCCATCGCGATCCGACCAGGCCGGCGCACGCCGCGCCGGCGGTGCCGCCACGTCGGGGACGAAGCGCAGCTCGGGCCAGATCGTCGATGCTAGCGCCCGCCGCTCGGCCGCGACCCAGAACGGCACCGTCGATCCCCCAGCTTCGCCCCCTGCCTCGCCGCCCGCGCGGGCCGCGCGGCCCGCGGTCACCAGCGTCTCGAAGAGCGGCGTCCACCCGCGCGTCTCGCCCTGGGCCGCCGGCAGCGCACCCAGATCCAGCATGAGATCGTGCAGCTCGTCGGCGTTGCGCGGATCCGGTTGCGCCTCGGCGACGACCTCGGTCACGCGTTCGGGGTCGAGGCCGCCGATGCGCTCGACGATCTCCGGCGGCAGCCCGCGGCGCACGGCGACCGCGCGCGTGCGCCGCTCTTCCAGCGGCGCGTCGTCGAGGAACGCGTACGGATTCGCGTTCAGGATCTCGTGCGAGAACACCGACGGCTCGGGCACCTCGCGCGCCAGCGTCTCGATCTTGCCGGCGCGCATGTCGGTCAGTACGCGCTTGAGCCCGGCGGCGTCCATCGCCTCGGTCAGGCAGTCGCGCAGCGTCTCGCGCACCAGCGGGTGGTCGGGGATCTCGATCGCGCCCGCAGCGTGGTTGTCCTGGCACGCGGTCTGCGCCGGGAACACCGCCGCGATCAGATCTTGCGCGCGCATGCGCTGGATCGGCGGCGGTACGCGCCGCCCGCCCTGGTAGCGCAGCAGCGCGAGCGCGCGCATCGCGTTCCAGCGCCAGCGCGTCTCGAACATCGGCGCTTGCACGGCGGCCTGCGTGAGCAGCTCATCGACGTCCTCGGCGCGCACCATCTGGAACACGGTCTCGAGCGGGAAGCTGTGCTGCGCACCCAGCGACAGCACGATGCCGTCGTCGGTGGCCGCGGCCTGCAGCTCGAAGTCGAACGCGCGGCAGAAGCGCTTGCGCAGCGCCGTGCCCCAGGCCCGGTTGATCCGCCCGCCGAACGGCGCGTGGATCACCAGCTGCATGCCGCCCGCCTCGTCGAAGAAGCGCTCGGCGATCACGCGCGTCGGCGTCGGCACCGCGCCCAGTGCGGCGCGACCCGCCGCCAGGTAGTCGCGCACGAGCTCGGCGCCACGGCGGTCGAGCGCGCAGTCCTGCATCAGCCACTCGACGTCGTCCTCGGTCGTCGGCGCACGCTCGTCGACCTCGGCGCGCAGCGCGCCGACCTCCGCCGACAGCTCGCGTGTGCGCGCAGGACCTTCGCCGAGCCAGAACGGAATCGTCGGCGGCTGGCCCGCGGCATCCTCGACGCGCAGGCGCCCGGCCTCGACGCGCCGGATGCGCCACGACGAGTTGCCGAGCAAGATCACGTCGCCCGCCATGCTCTCGACCGCGAAGTCCTCGTCGACGCTGCCGATGAGCACGCCCTCCGGCTCGAGGATCACGTCGTAGTTGGCGTTGTCGGGGATCGCGCCGCCCGAGGTCAGGGCGCCGAGCCGCGCGCCGCGGCGGCCGCGCAGCTTGCGCCCGACGGCGTCGCGGTGAAGCAGCGCGCCGGCGCGCCCGCGACTGGTGGCGATGCCCTCTGACAAGATGTCGACGACGGTGTCGAAGTCGGCGCGCGCCAGGCCGCGATAGGGCCCCGCGCGCCGGAACGTCTCGAAGAGCGCGTCTTCGTCCCACTCCTCGCAGGCGCACGCGGCGACGATCTGCTGCGCCAGCACGTCGAGCGGCGCGTCCCGCAGCGCGATGGCGTCGATCTCGGCGCGGCGGGCGGCGCGCACCAGCGCCGCGCACTCGACCAGCTGATCCCGCGTGAGCGGGAAGAGCCGCCCCTTGGGCGTGGCGCGCAACGCGTGGCCCGAGCGGCCGATGCGCTGCAGGCCGGTCGCGATCGATCGCGGTGAGCCGACGAGGCAAACCAGGTCGACCGCGCCGACGTCGATGCCCAGCTCCAGCGACGCGGTGGCGACCACCAGCTTGAGATCTCCTTCTTTCAACCGCCGCTCGGCCTTGAGCCGCCGCTCGCGCGACAGGCTGCCGTGGTGCGCCGCGACCGCCGCCTCGCCCAGCCGCTCGCCCAGGTGGTGCGCGACCCGCTCGACCAGCCGGCGCGTGTTCACGAACACCAGCGTCGACTGATGCGCGCGCGCCAGGTCGGCGACGCGGTCGTAGATCTCGCCCCACTGCTCGTTGGTGCACACCGCGCCGAGCTCGTCGTGAAGCACTTCGATGCCCAGGTCCAGCTCGCGCCGCTGGCCGACGTCGACAATGGCCGGCGCCGGCCGCGCCGCTCCACACAGAAGCTCACCCGCGACGGCGAGCGGCTTCACCGTGGCCGACAGACCGATCCGCTGCAGCTTGCCGCCGGCCGCGGTCACCAGCGCATCCAGCCGCTCGAGCGACAGCGCCAGGTGCGCGCCGCGCTTGTCGGCCGCGACGGCGTGGATCTCGTCGACGATCACCGTGCGCACGTCGCGCAGCGCGCGCCGTCCCGACTCCGACGTCAGCAAGATGTAGAACGACTCGGGCGTGGTGACGAGCACGTGCGGAGGCCGTCGCACCGCCTCCCGCCGTTCGCGCGCGGTCGTGTCGCCCGTGCGCACCGCCGTGCGGATGGCCGGCGGCGGCAGCCCGAGCTCGGTCGCAACCTCTCGCAGCTCGCCGAGCGGCTCTTCCAGGTTACGCCGGATGTCGTTGGACAGCGCCTTGAGCGGCGAGACATACAGCACCTGCGTGCGATCCTCGAGCTCACCGCTTTTTTCGATCGCCTCCGCGATCAGGCGGTCCAGGCACGACAGGAATGCGGCCAGCGTCTTGCCCGACCCGGTCGGCGCCGTGACCAGCACGTCGCGCCCGGCGGCGATGAGCGGCCACGCCTTGGTCTGCGCCGGCGTCGGCTCGCCGAAGCGGCGCGCGAACCAGGTCTCGACCACCGGATGAAACATCCGTTCAGTATAGGATCGGCCTAACCTGGCGCGCCACCCCGGGTTTCGCTTGACGCCCAAACCCAGGTGCTTACTTTTGCGCCAGGACGGCGGCTGACAGTTAACCGCCCGGATTTATTCACAAAAGGAAAGAGCCGTCAGGCACGAAGGGAACCCCAATGGGCAAGATCATCGGAATCGATCTCGGTACGACCAACTCAGTCGTGGCAGTCATGGAGGGCAAGGACCCCAAAGTCATTGCCAATGAGGAGGGCGGACGCCTGACGCCCTCGGTTGTGGCGTGGGACGACAAAGGCGAGGTGCTGGTCGGGCAGATCGCTCGTCGCCAAGCGATCACCAACCCGGAAAACACCGTGTACTCGATCAAGCGTTTCATGGGCCGCCGCTTCGAAGAGGTGGGCGAAGAGATGAAGCGCATCCCGTACAAGGTCGTGCGCGGGAACAACGGCGAGGCGACCGTCGAGATTCGCGGCAAGAAGATGAGCCCGCCGGAGATCTCGGCGAAGATCCTCGGCAAGCTCAAGAGGGCGGCCGAAGATTACCTGGGCGAGAAGGTCAGCGAGGCGGTGATCACCGTCCCGGCCTACTTCAATGATGCTCAGCGACAGGCGACCAAGGACGCGGGCCGCATCGCCGGCCTCGACGTCAAGCGTATCGTCAACGAGCCGACCGCGGCCGCGCTGGCCTACGGTCTCGACAAGGGCAAGGACCACATCATCGCCGTGTTCGACTTCGGCGGCGGCACCTTCGACGTCTCGATCCTCGAGGTTGGTGAGAAGGTCGTCGAGGTCGTGTCGACCAACGGTGACACCCACCTGGGCGGCGACGACATCGACCTGCGTGTGATGGACTGGCTGATCGCCGAGTTCAAGAAGGATCAAGGCATCGACGTCTCGAAGGACAAGATGGTGATCCAGCGTCTGCGCGAGGCCGCGGAGAAGGCGAAGATCGAGCTGTCGTCGGTCTCGGAGACGGAGATCAACCTGCCGTTCCTCACCGCCGACGCGAGCGGGCCGAAGCACATGCAGGTCAAGCTCTCGCGCGCGAAGCTCGAGCAGCTGATGGAGGACCTGGTCAACCGCACGATCGAGCCGACCAAGAAGGCGCTGGCTGACGCCGGCAAGAAGCCGTCGGACATCGTCGAGGTCGTGCTGGTCGGTGGCTCGACCCGCATCCCGATGGTGCAGAAGCTGGTCAAGGAGTTCTTCGGGAAAGAGCCGCACAAGGGCGTCAATCCCGACGAGGTCGTGGCGCTGGGCGCGGCGGTTCAGGCCGGCGTGCTCTCGGGCGACGTCAAGGACATGCTGCTCCTCGACGTCACGCCGCTGTCGCTGGGCATCGAGACCCTGGGCGGCGTCATGACGACGCTGATCCCGCGCAACACGACGATCCCGACCAAGAAGTCGGAGACCTTCTCGACGGCGGCCGACAACCAGAGCTCGGTCGAGGTCAAGGTCTATCAAGGCGAGCGTCCGATGGCGGGTGACAACCGGTTGCTGGGGAAGTTCGGCCTGGACAGCATCCCGCCGGCGCCGCGCGGCGTGCCGCAGATCGAAGTTACCTTCGACATCGACGCCAACGGCATCGTCAACGTGTCGGCGAAGGACAAGGGGACCAACAAGATCCAGCACATCACCATCACCTCGTCGTCGGGTCTGTCCGAGGCCGACATCCAGAAGATGGTGAAGGACGCGCAGGAGCACGAGACCGAGGACAAGAAGCGACGCGAGGCGATCGAGGCGCGCAATCAGCTGGAGTCGCTGAGCTTCCAGGTGCAGAAGCACTTCGACGAGAACAAGGACAAGATCGCCGAGGGCGATCGCGGCGAGCTGGAGGCGGCGCTCAAGGACGCCAAGGACACGCTGGAGGCCAACCGCGAGCCGAAGGAGCCCGACGCGCTGAAGAGCGCGTTCGAGCGGCTGCAGAAGGCGTCGCACAAGATGGCCGAGGCGCTGTACAAGAGCGCGTCGGCGAGCGGCGGTGACGGCGCCGGCGGGAGCCCGGGCGCCCCGGGCGAGGGTGGCGGCGGTGGCGGCGAGAGCGGCGCGAAGGACGACGTGATCGACGCCGAGTACACCGACGCGCCCAAGAACACGTAGTAGCGAAACCCTAGACCCAGCAAAGCTCACGGGCGGCCCTCCCCTCGGCGCATATCGGCGCCGGGACGGAGCGCCGCCCGTTTTCGATCGAGCGGATCTCGCATCTGGTGTACGAATTGCTGGGTGGACGGGTCATGGCGATGATCAAGGGGGGCGGGAACCGGGCAGCCGTTACGTCGGGCTTGAAGCGCGACATCCTCGTCCCGATCGCGTCGGCCTTGCTGCTGGCGCTGGGGGCGGCCGTCGGCTGTCAGCCAGGTCCAACGTCGTTCGACGGCGGTAGTGGCGGGAGCGGCGGCACCTACGGGGTTGGCGGCGAAGATGAAAACAGCAGTAACGCTGGTCATACCGGTGCGGCTGGTGCTCCGGCGCTCGACTCTGGTGTCGGAATCGACAGCCACGGTGACGCGCCAGACGACGTTTCAGGCGACGTCCAAGACATCCACAGCGAC
>CAZNCQ010000218.1:0-12298 GCA_964571275.1 uncultured Myxococcales bacterium | reverse complement strand
CTAGTGCACGTCGTGCCCGTGGTCGTCGTCGCGACGCTTGTCACCGCCGCGGGTCTTGCCGTCGTCGTGACGGCCATGGTCATCCGACGGCTTGCGTGGCTCCTCGGCGACGCGCCGCCGCTGATCGTCATCCTGACGCTTGCGCTGTTCGTCGGCGGCGCGCTGCTGTTGCCGCTGTTGTTCCTCCTGGCGACGACGCTGCTCATCCGCCTGGCGCTGCTGCTGCTGTTGCTGTTGTTGCTGCCGGCGCGCGTCGTCTTGCGCTTGCTGTTGCTGGCGTCGCTGCTCATCCGCCTGGCGCCGCTGCTCGTCTTGCTGGCGGCGCTGGTCGTCCTGCCGCCGCTGCTCGTCGGCCTGACGCCGCTGCTGATCCTGCATACGCCGCTGCTCGTCTTGCTGACGGCGCTGCTGGTCCTGCTGCTGGCGCATCTCGATCTCGGCCTGGCGGCGCTGCTCGTCGGCCTGGCGGCGCGCCTCGTCGTCGCGCCGGCGCTGTTCCTCGGACTGGCGCCGTTGCTGCTCTTGCCACCGGTTCTGATCGGCGGCCTGACGCTGCTGTTGGTCCTGCGCCTCGCGGTTCTGCGCCTGCGCGCGCCGCGCGTCCCATTCTGCCTGCCGCCGCTGCGCGCGACGCTGCGCCTCTATCCGTTGCGCGTCGGTGTAGCGTCCCATCTGCTGCAGTCCCATCGGCTGGTGGCGCATGTCGACACGGTTGCCCCGCAACCAATCGTCGTGCGGCCCCGCGACCCAGACGTCGTTGCCGTGCCGGTAGTAGCGATTCACCGGCGCGGTCGAACGCAGGTACGTGCCGAGATTGCCGGTGAAGGAGTAGCGCCCGACGGCGGGCAACAGCAGATTCCGCGCGGCCACGAAGCGCCACTGGTTCTCCGGAACGTACGTGCTCGGACCGTCGACAGCCGGCGCCCAGCCGACGTAACCCGGTCCCTCGCGCCACTGCACCCACGCCGGACCCCATACGGTGTTCGGCAACCAGATCCAGCGATTGGCCCACACCCAGCGGCCGTAGTGGTCCGTCGCCCAGCCGAAGGGATCGTTCGACACCCAGGTGAAGCCGTAGTCGGTGTCGCTCCAGCGTCCGTTGGAGTACGGCACGTACGACGGATCACTGGGGGCGAAGACCCAGCCGTAAGACGGGTCGTTGGACCAGCTCCCGTACGGCGCCAGGTCGTTGTAGAAGACGTCGACCGAGCTGACCGTGGTACCCGGCGCAGCGGCGTAGACGTCGTCATAGGTCGGCGCGGGTGGCGGCGGATAGGCGCTCTGATCTTGCGACGGCCCGGCGGCGACCGGCGGCGGTGCACCGGGCGGCGGAGGCGGCGGCGCCGGATCGCTCGGCGCCTGATAGCCGGGACCATACGCCGGGGGCGGCGCGCTCGCGTAGCACGCGCCGCCCGTAACGAGCAGCCACAACGGCAAACAGACCAGTTTCACGCTTGGAAGACGCATGGGGCGCACCTTTCGTGAGACGTCGCCAGTGAGGGGGAACGACGAGAGCGACGAGGACTCTCTTGTGACGGTCGCACGGACTCCGGCATTCAGTCATTCGCGATTCGCCAATCGCCCGAGGGACCGCCTCTCCGTGCGTCGCCCCCTGGCGCGCGGCTTTCGCGTTACCATGCGCGCCATGCGCATGAGACCAATCGCCCCCCTCGCGTATCTCGCGACGATCCTTGCAGCGCCTGTGCTCGCGGGTTGCGGGCCATCCATCGACCCGGCGTTGAAAGCCGACATCGACCGCCGGAGCGCTTCATTCGGCCGCCCCAGCCAGAGCTTCCCGGGGCCGGTCGGCTTCACGCCGCAGCCGTTCCAGGTCGGCCAGTGGACTCAGCACAAGATGGTCTACGACCAGCAGCCGTCGTTCCTGACCACCAAGATCGTCGGTCAGCTCGGTGACGCGTTCTGGATCGAGTCGCTGCACGAGACGTACTCGGGCCGTACGGTGACCAAGATCTTGCTCTCGGTCCCCAACCGCATGGATCCGGCGAGCATCGAGATCCGCGGCGTGGTGATGAAGGATCGCAACGGGCATGTCCAGACGCTCGAGGGGCCGGTGCTGAACATGATGCAGGGGCTCTATCGCGGCGCGGTCTCCAACTTGATCGTGAGCTGGCAGGGTCAACCGCAGGAGGACGCGTCGGTGCCCGCGGGGAACTTCGCCGGCTGCTTCAAGATGCGCACCGACGCGCAGTGGGGCGGATGGAGGTCGGCGTCGATGTCGTGGTCGCACCCGGCGGTGCCGCTCTCGGGCATGGTGCGCAGCGAAGGGATCGACAAGCCGAGCAGCATGGAGCTGGTGGCGTTCGGGTTGTCGGGCGCCGTCAGCGAGATCTAGGGTCGTCGTCGTGGCGCTTGCGCTCGTCTATGGCGGGATGCACGGCGGCGGCGGCGGGCAGGCCGGCATCGGATCGCCCGGGTTCGCGCAGCGAATGAAACGCAGGCTGGGACAACTGGGGCAATAGTCGGCGCGACAGGCGGTCCCGCGCGCGAGGCAGGTCAGCTCGTCGCCGATCTGGTTGCACGGAACGACGACCATCGCGCCGCCGACGCCCGCTCCAGCGGCGCCTCCGATGCCGCCCATCCCCGATGCACCGCCAGCGCCCAAGGCGCCGCCGGGGCCAAGCGCACCACCAACGCCCGTGCCGCCGGTCCCGCCCGCGCCGCTTCCCGACTGACCACCGATCGCCGAGTTGCCGCCAGATCCATCGTCGACGCCGACGGGCTGGTCCAGCACGGTGCGCCCGCAGGCGAGCCCGATCAACGCGAAGCCGGCGAGCACGCGGGCGACCTGGCCGATGCGCGAAGGTTCGCGCGTCCTCATGCGCCGTCTCCCTGGTCCAGAGACGACGGCGCCGATCGATGGGGACGCAGCGCGCGCATGAAGAGCCCGAGCCCGCACGCGACGAGACCGAACATGACGATCGTTGTCCAGAGGCTGGTCGGCTGGAAGTACATGTCGAGGTTCATGAGCACTCCGGCGAGGATCAGGAAAATCCCGCCGACCGCGAGGATCCAGCCGAGGATCGAGCGCCCGTTGAACGAGAGCAACCCGATGCCGCCCAGCAACGGAATCAGCGTCGCTCCGAAGCTGCTGCGTGCGCTGCCGAAGAGATGCCAGTACGAGGTGTGAACGGTGACGTGGTCGAACACCATGTAGATCCCGACCGCCGTCATCGCGAGGCCGACCAGAAACTCACCCGCGCCACCCGACGTGCCGCCGGGCTGAAACTTCGCGCGCTTGCCTCCGAAGCTGGCCCCGGATTCGCTCATCCGGCGCAGCTTAGCAGCTCTCGCGCCCCCGCAACCCGTGCGCCTCAGCCTGGAATTTTTTCGCGACTGCGCTCGTCTCAATAACAGGTGCGGAGGACCAAGTCATGAAACGGCTCAGTTTGATCGCTGGAATTGCGGCTCTCCTGTTCCTGGCGCCCGGCATTGCCTCGGCGCAGGGCAATCATGGCGGCGGCTTTCATGGTGGCGGCGCGGCGTTCCACGGCGCCGGCCCTCACACGACGGTGGCCGGAGGCGGCAGGACGTACGTCGCGACTGGCCACGGCGTGTCCGTGGCGCCGCACGGCGGCTATTCCATGGCGCCGTGGGGCGGCGGCTGGCGCGCTCATCCCTATAGCGGGGCCGGCATCGGCGTCCGCCCGTCCTCGCGGCACGTGTGGGTGCCAGGCTACTGGGGCTGGCACGGCGGCGCGCGCGTCTGGATCGGTGGCGCATGGCTATTGCCGCAGGCGGACTGGATCTGGATCGGTCCACACTGGCAGTGGACCGGCTACACCTGGGTCTGGCAGCAGGGCTACTGGGCGCCACCCTACTAGCCCCAACGCCGGTCACACGACCTGACCGGGTCCCGCCGTGGTTGATCATCGGGTAGGCTCAACGGAGCATGGAGCTCGAGGATCAGCCGGGCGTCCTGGTTCGCGAGACCAGGGACTTCACCCAGGCGCAGGACTGGAGCGTGGTGCTGGCGGCGGCTGGGATCGCGCACCAGCTGCAGACCATCGACGGGGCGTTTCGGATGACGGTCGCCTTCGCCGATCTCGACGCCGCGGCGAACGCGCTCGACGGTTTCGACAGCGAAGCCCGACAAGAGCGCGAGGAGTTGGCGGCGCGCGCGACGGACGAGCCCGATCGGCCCAAGAGCACGCTCGGACTCTGGGCGGCGTTGTTGCTCCTCTCGTTTCACCTGGTCGCCGGACCCTGGGAGGCGCAAACGCCGTCGCGGTGGTTCACTGTCGGAACGGCGTCGGCGGAGGCGATCCTGCATGGTCAGTGGTGGCGCGCGGTCACGGCGCTGACCCTGCACGCCGATCTGCTGCACCTGTTCGGCAACGTGGTCGCGGCGCTGATCTTGGTGGGCGCCGTCGGACGCGCGCTGGGGCCGGGCCTGGGCGCGATGGCGATCGTCGCGTCAGCCGCGGCGGCGAACTTGCTCACGGCGGCGGTGCATCGCACGGGGCATCTGTCGGTGGGGGCGTCGACGGCGACGTTCGCGGCGCTCGGTATCATGGCGGGGGTCGGCGCCTGGCGGCGCTGGCGCGTGCTGCCGCAGCGCCGGCGCGCCTGGTTGCCGATCGGCGCGGGCCTGGGCCTGTTCGCGATGACGGGCGTCGGCGAGCACAGCGACGTCTTCGCGCACCTGTTCGGCCTGGGCGTCGGCTGCGCGTTCGGGGTCATCGTCGCGCGCCTGCTACCACGCCGGCCGGGAACGCCGGTGCAGGCCGTGCTGGTCGTGGCGGCGCTGGCGGTGGTATCCGGTTGTTGGTGGCTCGCGTTTCACCACGCCTGAAGGCGTCGATGCCGATCGCCATCGCGGTCGCGCTCGGCCTTGGCGCCGCCGGCTGCGCCGCTGCGCCGCGAGCGCCCAACCGCGGCGCCTGGTTCCCCGATCAGGGGGACGGCACGTATATCAATCCCATCCTCTACGCCGACTACTCCGACCCCGACGTGATCCGCGACGGCGACGCGTACTATCTGATCTCGTCGAGCTTCACGTCGACGCCCGCGCTGCCGATCCTGCGCTCGCGCGATCTCGTCAACTGGACCATCGTGGGTCACGCGATGGAGAACCTCCCCGATCCGCGCTATGCCGAGTTTCAACCCGGCGCCGGCGTCTGGGCCCCGGCGATCCGCGCGCATGCGGGCACGTTCTACATCTTCGCGCCGCTGCCCGACGAGGGGATCTACGTGCTGACCGCGCCGCATCCGGAAGGGCCGTGGAGCGCGCCGCGCCTGCTGGTCGCCGGTCGTGGCCTCATCGATCCCTGCCCGTTCTGGGATGACGACGGTCAGGCTTATCTCGTCCACGCGTACGCGCGCTCGCGTGCCGGCATCAAGGACCGCCTGCGGCTGCGGCCGATGGCGCCGGATGCGTCGCGCCTGCTCGGCCAGGGTGAGATCGTCTTCTTCGATCCCATTCGCCATCCGACGCTCGAAGGGCCGAAGATGTACAAGCGCAACGGCTGGTACTACATCCTGGCGCCGGCGGGCGGCGTCACTCACGGCTGGCAGGTCGCGCTGCGCGCGCGGCGGATCTACGGCCCCTACGAAGATCGCGTGGTGCTCGCGCAGGGACGGACGGCGGTGAACGGCCCGCACCAGGGCGCGCTGGTCGACACGCCGAGCGGACAATGGTGGTTCGTGCACTTTCAGGATGCCGGTGTCTACGGGCGCGTCGTGCACCTGAACCCGGTGACCTGGCGCGACGACTGGCCACTCATCGGCGAAGCTGGCGAGCCGGTGCTGCGTCACGCGAAGCCGGATCTGCCGCGCCAGCCGGTCGCGATTCCTCAGACCAGCGACGAGATGAACGCCGGCGCCGATGACCGCCTCGCGCCGCAGTGGCAGTGGCACGCGAATCACGGCGACGGCTGGGCCAACCTGAAGGCGCGATCCGACTGGCTGCGCCTGCGCGCGCGGCCGCTGCCGGCAAGCGGTTGGTCGACGGCGCCGCAATTGTTGTTACAGAAGATGCCCTCGCCCTCGTTCACCGTCGAGACCAAGGTCGAGCTCGGTAACAGCAACGCGCCGCTGATGGCCGGCCTGGCGGTGGTCGGCGAGAGCTCGGCGGCGCTCCTCGTCGAACGGGAAAGTGCAACCGCGGCCCCTCGCATCGTGCTTCGCATCGACGATCGCGTCGCCTATTCCCGGCCGATCGCGAACAACGGTCCGATGCGCCTTCGTGTCGCCGTCAGCGCAGGCGGCACCTGCAAGTTCAGCTTCCGCTACGTCGACGTCGGCTCGCCGCCGGAGCCGATCGACGTCCCGTTCACGGCGCGCGCCGGTCGATGGGTTGGTGCCGAGATCGGGATCTTCGCGGCGATGCCGAGTGGAGCGAGCAGCGCCGCCGCGAGCGACGCGAACGCCTACGCCGACTTCGACTACTTTGCCTATCTCGTCCACTAGCGACGAGGCAGCTCGACGATGAACGTCGCGCCCGAGCCGAGCGCGCTCTCGACGCGCACCTCGCCCTCGAGCGCGCGCACGATCTCGCGCACGATCCACAGCCCCAGGCCGATGCCGCCAAAGCTGCGCGTCGATGATGCACGCTCGAAACGATCGAAGATCCGCTGCTGATCGTCGGGCGCGATGCCGACCCCCTGGTCGCGCACGGCGATCCGCGCGTGCGACTCGGTGGCCTCGACGAGGATCTGCACCGGCTTGCCCTGACCGTACTTCAGCGCGTTGGTGACCATATTGGTGATCACCTGCTCGATCCGGCCGTGGTCCCAACGCCCGACGACTGGCGACGACGCGTCGACGATCAACGTGGAACCGGCGCGCGTGGCCTCGTCCTGGAAGCGCGCGCCGACGTCGTGCGCCAGCTGCGCCAGGTCCACGTCATCGATCTCCAGCTCCAGGCGCCCCGAAGCGATGCGCGACACGTCGAGCAGCTCGTTGATCAGGCGATGCAACCGCTCGGCCTGGCCCTCGATCTTGCCCAGCTTCTCGCCGAGCCGGTTCGCGGGCACGACGCCCTGGTTGCGCTGCGCCAGCCGTCCCAGGTTCGCGACCTCGAGCTTCAGCGACGTCAGCGGTGTGCGCAGCTCGTGGGACGCCACCGACAGGAAGTCGTCACGGTGCATGACCGCGCGCTGCAACTCCTCCTCGCCGCGCTTGTGATCGTCGATGTCGACCGCGGTGACGATCCAGCCGACCAATCCACCCTGCTCGTTGCGCTCGGGCACCATGCGCCCCAGGTGCCAGCGATACGTGCCGTCGCTGGCGCGCCGCAGCCGCAGCTCGCGCTGAAATGCCTGGTGGCCGTCGATCGTCGCCGCCCAGTCGTCCGCGATCAGCGGCCGCTCGTCGGGGTGAATCGCCCGCCAGAACGAATCGCGTGTGATCTGGTCGGCGGTGATTCCGCAATAGCCGAGGCTGGCGCGGTTCCAGTAGTAGATCTCGCCCTCGGAGTTGGTCGCCCACACACACTGAGGCATCGAATCGAGCAGGCTGCGATAGCGGTGCTGGCTGCGGCGCTCGTTCGCCTCGCGCTCGCGCTGCCGCAGCATGCGCTCCTGCAGCTTGATCGTCTCGCCCTTGAGATAGAGGTCAATGAACACCGACACCTTGGATCGCAGGATCTCCGGCTCGAACGGCTTCATCAGGTAGTCGACCGCACCCTGCGAGTAACCGCGGAACACGTGCTCGGCGTCGCGGCTGAGCGCGGTGATGAAGATGATCGGGATGTGCCGGCTGCGCGGGTGCTGCTTGACCAGCGCCGCCGTCTCGAAGCCGTTCATCCCCGACATCTGCACGTCGAGCAGGATGAGGGCGAAGTCGCGCTGCAGGATCTGCTTCAGCGCCTCGTCGCCCGACTGCGCCTTGACCAGGCGGTGGCCGAGCGGCGCCAGCAATGCCTCCATCGCCAGCAAATTTGGCGGATGATCATCGACGATCAGGATGCTGGCCTGGCCCACGCTGCCTTCGATCGAGAACGCGCCGCCCGAATCCAGCGCGCCGTTCCTTTCGACCATCGCCACGTCCTCTACCTCAATTGGACGCGAGAGCATCACCACCCGTCCACAAGCGGATCACGTCCAGGAGCTTGGTGGCGTCGACGGGTTTGGGCAGGTAGTCGGACGCGCCCGCGCCCAGGCACTTGTCGCGGTCCTCGGGCAGCGCCTTTGCTGTGACCGCGACGATGGGGATCCCGCGGAAGCGCGGGATGCGGCGGATCTCCTGGATGGCCTGATAGCCGTCCATCCCTGGCATCATGATGTCCATGAGCACGAGGTCGATGTCCGGATCGCTCTCCAGCGCCTGGATACCGGCGCGACCGTTGTCGGAGTAGATCACCTTGACGCCGTTCGCCTCGAGAATGCTGGTCATGGCGAAGATGTTGCGTACGTCGTCATCGATGACCAGGACCTTCTGGCCCACCACCGTCGCTTCGGCCTTGCGGCTCTCGGTGATCATCGCCTTCGACCGTTCGGGCAGACGCTCGTCGATGCGGTGCAGGAAGAGCGCGGTGTCCTTGAGCAATCGCTCCGGCGAGTTGACGCCGCTCTTCAGGATGATCGACTGCGTGTACTTCTTGAGCTGTCCCTCTTCCTCCTCGCTCAGCTCCTTACCCGTGTAAACGACGATGGGCATGTCGCGGTAGCGCTCCTGCGTCTTCACGCGCTCGACCAGGCGCACACCGTCGTCGCCAGGCAGCACCAGGTCGACGACCATGCAGTCGAACTCACCGCTGTCGAGCGCGGCGAGCGCCTCCTCGGCCGAGCGTACGGCGGTGACCTTGACGTCGTCACCCTCGCCGACCAGCTCGATGATGCTGTCGCGCTGGTGGTCGTCGTCCTCGACGAGCAGGAGCTGCCGCACCGACCGATCGAGGAACGTCGAGATGTGCTGGAACGCCGCCTGCAACGAGTCGCGGCTGACCGGCTTCTCGAGATAGGCGAACGCGCCCAGCGCGGCGCCGCGACGCGTGAGCTCGTCGACGGAGATCACGTGCACGGGGATGTGGCGCGTGCGCGCGTTGCGCTTCAGGCGATCGAGCACCCGCCAGCCGTCGAGGACCGGCAGCTGGAGATCCAGGCTGATCGCGTCGGGTTTGAGCTGGTTGGCCAGCGCAAGACCCGAGTCGCCGCGCGTCGAGACCACGGCCTTGTAGCCGTTCTCGTGTGCGAGGCCGAGCATGATGCGGGCGAACGCGAGGTCGTCCTCGATGATCAGCAGCACCCGGTCGCCCGGCTGGATGCTGTCGCGGTCGTCCTCGACGGGACGCAGCAACGCCGGGTCCGGCGCCGCCAGCGGCGTGGTGCCGACCAGCGAGTCCAGCGCCGCGCGCGCCGCGGTCTCGACCGCGGGGACTTCGTCCTCGTCCTCGACGCCGCCCTCGAGAGCGATGTAGCGCTCGGGCAGGTAGAGCGTGAAGGTGCTGCCCTCGCCGAGGCGGCTCTCGACCTGGATCTCGCCGCCGAGCAGGCGCGCGATCTCGCGCGAGATCGACAGCCCCAGGCCGGTGCCGCCGTACTTGCGGCTGGTCGTGCCGTCCGCCTGCTGGAACGCCTCGAAGATCAACCGCTGCTTGTTCTGCGCGATGCCGATGCCGGTGTCGGCGACCGAGAACGCGATCACGCGCTCCGGATGCGACAGCCCCTCGCTGGTGAAGCGCGTGCCCGGGCGCGCGCGCTGCACACGCAGGATCACGCCGCCGGTCTCGGTGAACTTGAACGCGTTGGCCAGCAGGTTCTTCAGCACCTGGTGCAGCCGCTGCGGATCGGTGAACAGCCGCGGCGACATCCCCGGGCCGACCTCGGTGCGGAACTTGAGCTGCTTTTGATCTGCGACCGGCCGGAACGACCGCTCGACGAAGTCGACGACCTCCTGCACGCCGAGCTCGCGCGGCTCGACCGGCATCTTTCCCGCTTCGACCTTGGACAGATCGAGGATCTCGTTGATCAACGTGAGCAGATCGCCGCCCGAACCGTAGATCGTCTTCGCGTACTCGACCTGCTTGTCGCTCAGATTCTTCTCGGCGTTGTCGGACAGCAGCTTGGCCAGGATCAGCAGGCTGTTGAGCGGCGTGCGCAGCTCGTGCGACATGTTGGCGAGGAACTCCGACTTGTACTTGGAGATCATTGCCAGCTGCTCCGCTTTTTCCTCGAGCGAGACGCGCGCCTGCTCGACCTCGCGGTTCTTGACCTCGACCTTGGTGTTCTGCTCGGCGAGCAGCCGGGCTTTTTCCTCCAGCTCCAGCGCTTGCTTCTCGAGCGCAGAGTTGCTGCGCTTGAGCTCGTCCTGCTGCAGCGTGAGCTCTTTCGACTGCGACCGCAGCTCGGAGGTCAGCGACTGCGACTGCTGCAGCAGCACCTCCGTGCGCATGTTCGCGCTGATCATGTTGAGCACGACGCCGATGCTCTCCATGAGCTGATCGAGGAACAGCTGGTGGATCGCGCTGAACGGGTGGAACGACGCCAGCTCGATCACCGCCTTGACCTCGCCCTCGAACAGGACCGGCAGCACGATGATGTTCAGCGGCGAAGCCTCGCCCAGGCCCGAGCTGATCTGGATGTAGTCGGCGGGCACGCGCGTGAGCAGGATCGTCTTCTTCTCGAGCGCGCACTGGCCGACCAACCCCTCGCCCAGGCGGAACGCGTTCGAGACGCTCTTGCGCTCGCGGTACGCGTAGCTCGACGTCAGCTTCAGGATCGGCGCCTGCTCCTCGGAGTCGACCATGAAGAACGCGCCGTGATGCGCCGACACCAGCGGCGTCAGCTGCGACATGATCATCTGGGACACGGTCTCCAGATTTTTCTGCCCCTGCATCATGCTGCTGAACTTGGCCAGGTTGGTCTTCAGCCAGTCCTGCTCGGTGTTTTTCTGCGTCGTCTCCTTGAGGTTGACGATCATCTGGTTGATCTTGTCTTTGAGCGACGCGACCTCGCCCTCGGCCTGCACGTCGATCGATCGCGTCAGGTCACCCTTGGTGACCGCGGTGGCGACCTCGGAGATCGCGCGCACCTGCGTGGTCAGGTTGCCGGCGAGCTGATTCACGTTGTCGGTCAGCTGGCGCCAGGTGCCGACGGCGCCCGGCACCTTGGCCTGGCCGCCGAGCTTGCCCTCGATGCCGACCTCGCGCGCCACCGTCGACACCTGGTCGGCGAACGTGCCCAGCGTGTCGCACATGTTGTTGATCGTGTCGGCGAGCGCGGCGATCTCGCCCTTGGCCTCGACACCGATCAGCTTCTGCGACAGATCGCCGTTCGCGACCGCGGTCACGACCTTCACGATGCCGCGCACCTGCGTCGTCAGGTTCGACGCCATGAAGTTCACGTTGTCGGTCAGATCCTTCCAGGTGCCGGCGACGCCGGGCACACGCGCCTGGCCGCCGAGCTTGCCCTCGACGCCGACCTCGCGCGCGACCGTCGACACCTGCTCGGCGAACGTCGACAGCGTGTCGGTCATGCTGTTGATCGTCTCGGCGAGCGCGGCGATCTCGCCCTTGGCCTCGACGACCATCTTCTGCTTCAAGTCGCCGTTGGCGACCGCGGTCACGACCTTCACGATGCCGCGCACCTGCGCGGTCAAGTTGCGCGCCATGAAGTTCACGTTGTCGGTGAGGTTCTTCCAGACGCCGGCGACGCCGGGCACCTCCGCCTGGCCACCGAGCTTCCCCTCCGTGCCGACCTCCTTGGCGACGCGTGTCACCTCGCTGGCGAAGCTGTTCAGCTGATCGACCATGGTGTTGATCGTGTTCTTGAGCTCGAGGATCTCGCCCTTCACGTCGACGGTGATCTTCTTCGACAGGTCGCCGTTGGCGACCGCCGTCGTCACCAGGGCGATGTTGCGCACCTGCACGGTGAGGTTGTTCGCGAGCAGGTTCACGTTGTCGGTCAGGTCCTTCCAGATGCCGGCGACGCCGGGCACTTCGGCCTGGCCGCCGAGCTTGCCTTCGGTACCGACCTCCTTCGCGACGCGCGTCACCTCGCCCGCGAACGAGCGCAGCTGATCGACCATCGTGTTGACGGTGTTCTTGAGCTCGAGGATCTCGCCCTTCACGTCGACGGTGATCTTCTGCGACACGTCGCCGTTCGCGACCGCCGTCGTCACCTTCGCGATGTTGCGCACCTGGTCGGTCAGGTTGCCCGCGAGCAGGTTCACGTTGTCGGTCAAGTCCTTCCAGGTGCCGCTCACGCCCGGCACCTTCGCCTGGCCGCCGAGCTTGCCCTCGGTGCCGACCTCGCGCGCGACGCGCGTGACCTCGCTGGCCAGCGCGCGCAGCTGATCGACCATGGTGTTGATCGTGTTCTTCAGCTCGAGGATCTCG
>CAZNCQ010000217.1:7525-12338 GCA_964571275.1 uncultured Myxococcales bacterium | reverse complement strand
CGCTTTGATCCCCGCTCTCCCCTCGACGCAGAACATCTTGCGAATCCTGACAGGCCTCTGCTAGGCCAGCCGGACGCCCTGACGGAGTAGCTCGCTTTGCACGTTGGCGATGCGGACGTCACGCACGGAGGCGCCGTCCCTGATCGATACAGCCGCGGCGACCCCGGCGCCCTGGCCGATCACCGCGCAACACATCATGCTGCGGATCGACGCGTGCGAGATCGCGTCGCCGGCGATGCAGCGGCCCGCAATCAGCAGATTGTCGACCTTCCGCGGGACCAGCGCGCCGTAAGGCACCTGGTAGTAGCGGCCCGTCGTCGGCAACACCAGCACGCCGTAGCCGTCGATGAACTCGGGGAAGATCCCGATCGAATCGTCGAAGCGCGCCTGGTTGCGCACGTCGTGCTCGGTCAGGTTGTAGCGGCCGATGATCTTGCGCGTGTCGCGCACCCCCAGCGTCATGCCGTACGTGCGCAGCTTGGCGTGCTCGAACCCGGGCGCGAAGTGATTGAGCGCCTTGATCGCCTGCAGGGCTTGCCGCCGGCCTTCTATCTCTGCGCGCGTCAGATCGTGCACGTCGGTGCCGTCGTAGTTGGTCAGGTGGATCATGTTCAGGTACGTCGCCTCACCCGAGTCGGTGATCGTGCTCCAGGTGCCGCCGATGCTCTTCAGCCCGGGCGGAATGAGCCCCTCGGCACGCGCGCGTTCGAACGGCTTCTCGAGGTACGGGCTGAACAGGTTGTCTTCCTTGCCGCCTTTCTGGGTGTCCCAGGCCAGGCCCCAGTCCTTGTACGTCGTGGGATTCTCCGCGACATATTCGAGAAAGCGCTTTCGATCCACGCCGGTCACCGAGAAGTTCACCGTGACCGGCAGCATCTGTTCTTTCGGCGTCATCCGATAGGGGGCGCCGCTGAAGTGCGCAAGGTCGGCGTCGCCCGAAGCGTCGATGGTCCGCTTCGCGAGGATCGCGCCGCGTCCCGACTTGCTGTGCACGATGACGCCGCGAAGCGCGCCCCCGTCCATGACCACGTCGATGGCCACCGCGTGCAAGAGCGGCGTCACACCCGACTCCTCGACCAGCTTGTCGGCGACGTACTTGAACATGTCGGCGTTGATCGCCTGGCTCTTGGATTGCGGCTCCGGGGTGGTCGCCCCCATGTCCTTCGCGCGCTGCTCGAGCTCGATGCCGATCCCCTCGCAGTCGACGGTCTTCTCCCGCCGGTACCAGGCGATGCTCTCGACGCCCACGACGGTGATGTTGCCTCCCAGGCAACCGAACCGCTCGACCAGCATCGTGTTCGCGCCGGCGCGCGCCGCAGCGAGCGCGGCCGACAGCCCGCCCGGCCCGCTGCCCACGACCAGCACGTCGACCTCGGCGATGACCGGCACTTCGCGGGCGCTCTCGGTGACCGTCTTCATGGATGCGGCAGGTCCACAATAGAGGTTCTGTGCCAGCCGGTCGTGCCGTGCCCGTCGAGTTTTCCAAATTGTCGCGCGCTCGTGACCGGAGCGTCGCCGCACAGCGTGCCTAAATGACCTGCGTACCCAGATGACCAGCGTCGAGTCAGGAGATCGCCTTCCCCAGCCGTGGTGGCTTCCCGGCGCCCACCTTCAAACGGTCTGGGCGCGCATCGCGCGCTCGCGCCACGCCGTGACGTTCACGCGCGAGGTCCTGATCACGGACGACGACGACGACCTGGTGCTCGATCACCTCGCGGGCCCGCCGGACACGCCGCGCGTGCTCTTGCTCCACGGCCTCGAGGGCAGTGCCTACTCACTGCACACACAGGGATTGGCGCAGCTGGTGGCGCGCGCCGGCTGGCGCGGCACCGTGCTCAACTTCCGCAGCTGCGCGCGCGATCCAGACCGAATTCGACGCCGCCTGCGCAATCGACGGCCGCGCCTCTACCACGCGGGCGATATCGGCGATCTCGACTTCGTGGTCCGCACGCTCGCCGCGCGTGAACCGCACACGCCGCTCTACGCGATCGGGTTCTCGCTGGGGGGCAACGTACTGCTCAAGTGGCTCGGCGAAGTCGGAGCCAGCAGCGCCGTGCGCGCGGCATCGACCATCTCCGTGCCCTACGATCTCGCAGCCTCGGCGCAGTTCCTCGACCGCGGCGTGGGACGCTTCTACGGCGCGCGCTTCATGAACCGCCTGCGCGCCAAGGCGATCGACGTGCTCATCCGCTTTCCGCGCGAGACCGCGCACCTGGACGCGGGCCGCATCTGGTCGTTGCGATCGCTCAGCGACTTCGACGCGCAGGTCACGGCGCCCCTGCACGGCTTCGCAAGCGCGCAGAGCTACTACGATGACGCGAACACGGTCGCCTACCTGCCCCGCATCGCCGTGCCCACGCTCTGCATCAGCAGCACCGATGATCCGTTCTTTCCCGCGGACGCGCTCACGCGCGCACGTGCCGCTGCGTCTCCAGCCGTCACGTTCGAGATCTCCGAGTGGGGGGGCCACACCGGCTTCGTCGCCGGCGCCTGGCCCTGGCGCCCGATCTACTGGGCCGAGGAGCGCACGATCGCGTGGCTGGAGGCGGCTCTGGTCAACGGGCGGGCGCGACACTGACCGGCGCGCGCGGCGGCACGACGAACGGATTCACGACGTCGATCGGCCGCGGCCGCGAGCGTACCGGCGCCGTGTCGGCGAGACCGATGCGCGGTCCGGGCGGCGGCGCGAACGACCGCGAAAACAAAGACGGCGAATCGTCTGCGGATGTGCGATCGGCAACGACCGCGCGGTGGTGATGCCGCGGTGGTGGCGACGCGGGCGACGGAACGCGCGGCGGATATGGCGGCTCCAGCTCCACCACGGTGGGCGCGATCCTCGCTGGCTCGATGGCGCTCGGCCGCCCGGCGGAGCGCGCCTCCTCGACCATCGGCTCGTTCGTCAGCCGTGAGCTACGTGGCGGCGGTGCCGGTGGCAAAGCGGCCACCGGCAGGGAGACCGTCCTCGATTGGCCCACGATCAAGATGATCAACGCAGCCAGCGGCCCCGCAATCGCCACGCCGGCGATCACGCTGCGCAACATTCGCCGCGCCGCAGCCGCGCGCCTCCGTGCCCGCGATGGGGGGGGAAGAGGCGGCGTCACCATGGTGCGCGACATCGCCGATCGCGCGATCGCAGGGACGCCGCGTTCGTCCGTCGTCATCCCCACCGGCGAATAGCTACCGGTGCGCACCTGCCGCAGGTGATGATCGACCAGCAACTGCCGCTGCGCGCGCTCGGCTGCGAAGGCGGTCACCACCGCCTTCGCGAGCGGCCGCTCGAACGCGTAGCGGGCGCCGGCCAGCACCTGTTCGAGCTCCGCCTCCATCTCGGCGGCGGTCGCATAGCGCAGCTTGCGATCGCGTTGCAGCGCGCGCGTGCAGATCGCTTCGACCGCTGCGGGCACGCCCAGCTCCGCCGGCAGCGGCGGCAGCGGCTGATCGGACATGAGATTCGCGGCGATCTCGCCGTCGGAGGCGCCGCTCCAGAAGCGGCGGCCCGCCAGCATCTCCCACAGCATCACGCCGACCGCGAAGATGTCGGCGCGCCGATCCGAGGACCGCCCGAGGAACTGCTCCGGCGCCATGTACGAGAACTTGCCCTTGAGCGCGCCCGGCCGCGTCTGGTGCGCGTTGGCGAGATTTTTCGCGACGCCGAAGTCGACCAGCTTCACGCCACCGTCGTAGGTGATGAAGACGTTGTGCGGGCTGACGTCGCGGTGCACGACCGCGAGCGGCGTTCCGTCATAGTCCGCGAGCTCGTGCGCGTAGTCGAGACCCGCGAGCACTTTGGCGACGATGCGCAACCGCAAGGGCAAGGTCAGCGCCTGCGGCCCGCGCAGCCGATTGAGCACGCGCGCCAGCGGCTGCCCGTCGAGGTACTCCATGGCGATCGCCAACCGCTGGCCATCGTCGATCGCCTCATAGGTCTGAACCAGGTTCGGGTGGCTCATGCGAACGGACAGGCGCGCCTCGTCGAGGAACATCGCCACGAAGTGAGGATCGCCGGCGAGCTCGGGCCAGATCTGCTTGAGCACCGCGAGCTTGCTGGTGCCGCCCGCGCTGGTCATGACGGCGAGGATGACTTCGGCCATGCCGCCCCGCCCGATCGGCGCGATGGTTTGGTAGCGCGGCTGAGACGCGGACGGCCACGTGGTCTCTGACGAGAGGGTCTGCAGCATGGGCGGGCGGTACTGTGCCGGGTTTTGTCCCGATTCTTTGTCAAACTGCCGTGACAATCTCCGTTGGCGCGGGAATTCGGGCCGCGCGCTCGATTGCCCGGAAACACGAAGGGCGCGGCGCCGGCACTCTCGTGCCGGTGCGCGCGCCCTGAGTGTGGCGAGGTCCTGAGATTTCTACTGCGGCGTCCCGCTATTGATCCAGGCGACGATGGTCGCGATGTCGCTCGCCGCCAGCGGCGGCCCGCCGGCGGGCATGCGCACGCCGGCGAAGCAGCCGCCGTCCTGCGCCGCGCCCATGATCTTGTCGACCATGTAGCTGTGCGCGGCGTCGCCCGAGGCGATGCGCAGCTTCGCCGGGCACTCGCTGGCCGCCACGCCGATGGACGCCCGCACGTTGGTCCAGTCAAGGCCGCGGGGCGCGCCCGGACCGGCGTGGCAGACGGTGCAGTTCGCGTTCAGCAGCGCTTGCACGTCGGCCGTCGTCGGCCCGGCCGCCGTCGCGCCGCCAGCGCCCGTCGCGCCGCCAGCGCCCGTCGCGCCGCCAGCGCCCGTCGCGCCGCCGGCGCCCGTCGCGCCGCCTGCGCCCGTCGCGCCACCCGCGCCCGTCGCGCCGCCCGCGCCCGTCGCGCCGCCAC
>CAZNCQ010000217.1:0-7425 GCA_964571275.1 uncultured Myxococcales bacterium | reverse complement strand
GCGCCCGTCGCGCCACCCGCGCCCGTCGCGCCGCCCGCGCCCGTCGCGCCGCCACCCGTCGCGCCGCCGAAGCTGCCCGCGCTGGCGAAGTTGAGCGCGTTGGTCGCGAGGTTCGCCTGCGCGGCGTCGCGCGCCGACAGCGGCGCGAGACCCCAACGCTTCTCGATCATCGTCAGGATCGCGGTGGTGTCATACGCCGTGTGATCGACGCCGGCCTTCGCGAACGGCGAGAACACGATCGTCGGCACGCGCGAGCCCGGGCCCCACACGTCGACCACCGGCGGGGGGACGTGGTCCCAGAAGCCGCCGTGCTCGTCGTAGGTCACGATGATCGCCGTGTCCTTCCAGAGCGGGCTGGCCATGATGCTCTTGATGAGACCAACCGTGTGGTTTTCGCCGTCGGCCAGCGCGGCATAGCCCGGGTGCTCGTTGTTCGCGCCGATCGGCTTGACGAACGACACCGGCGGCAAGTTGCCGGCGGCAACGGCCGCCACGAAGTCGGTCTCGTCCTTGAGGTGGGCCGCCTTGGCCGCAGTGCCGTCGGCGTAGTTCTGGAAGTAGATGAACGGCTGGTGGTGGAACTGGTACAGCGGATCCGGGTTGCCGGCGAGCGCGTTGGCGAAGCCGCCCGCATACCAGGCCCAGTCGACGCCAGCCGCCGAGAGGCGATCGCCGATGGTCGCGAAGGTCTGGTTCGGAATCAGGTTCGCGGGCGCCACGCCCGCCGGATGCGGCTGGTTGACCGAGTACGAGGTGTTGACGACGAAGCCGTCCGGCGTGACCTGGCCGTCGGTGACCAGGTTCCCCGTCGCGTCGAGCGTCGCGCGGATGCCGGCCGGCGCATTCGGATAGGTCGGCGTCTGCGCCGCGATCAGCCACATGTGGTTCAGGAACGAACCGCCGAACGCCCCGTGGAAGAAGTGATCGAGCACAGTCGCCTGGTCGGGCATGCTGTTGATCAGCTGCACCAGCGGGAGCGTCGCCGTCGGGTAGTAGCCAAAGCTCAGACCCTTGGCGTCGCTGACGGTGACGAACTTGTCCATCTTGCCGCCGTCGATCTGCTGCTGCTCCTGGTAATAGCGGTGAACCAGGTCGATCGTCAGCTGCGTCTCCGGCACGAACTGCGTGATGTCGAACACGTGGTTCGCCAGGCCGAGCGGCACGTTCGGATCGGCCTGCGGCAGCGTTGCGAAGGGCAGACCGGTCGTGTTGTCGATCTGCGGGATGGTGGCCGTCGGCGACGACAGACCCTCGGCGCCCGGATAGCTGCCGTAGAGGTTGTCGAAGCTGTGGTTCTCGAGATAGATGACGACGACGTGTCCGAGCTGCGAGAGCGCGGGCTTCGCCGTGCAGGTCACCGTCAGCGACAGGTGGTCGGCGCAGGTGGCCGCCGCGTCACCGTCGGAGAGCGCCAGCGTCAGCGTGGCGGGACCCGCCGCGGTGCAGGTGAAGCTCGTCGACGCCGCGGCCGCGTTGGCAAAGGTACCGGAGGTCGCGGTCCACGCGTACGAGAGCGGCGACGGCCCCGCGTCGGTGTCGTGGCCGCTCGCCGCAAGGGCGATCGAGCTGCCGACGATCACCTCGGCCGGGCTGGCCGACAGGCTGTCGATCTGCGGGCAGATGTTGATCGTGCCGTTGACCGACACGCTGCCCGTGGTCGGCGCCTCGTGGCAGGTCAGGTGCAGGGTCACCATGGTCGTCTGGGCCGCGGTGACGTTGAACGTCGCCGAACCGAGGCAGTTGATGCCGCCGCTGGTCGTCGTGCCGTTCAGCGAAATGGTGTAGCCGTTGCCGGCGGGGATGCCACCGATGGTGCCGCTCACCGTCGTGCTGTGCGAGACGTCGAGCGTCCCCGTCTTCGCGAAGTTGTTGGGGCCCGTCAACGTATAGGCCACGGTATCCAGCGTTTGCCCCGGGCCGAGCTGCAACGCAAGCCCCACCGAGCCGAGAGTCGCGTCGCCGCTGTTGCGCGACGGCGGATTCGCCGAACAGCCCTGGAACGCGCCGACTGCCAGCGTCCCCAGAGCCAAGAACGTCCCCAATCCGATCATCCTTCGCTGAAGTTGAGTCACGTCGACCTCCAAGAATTGAGCGCGGGTCCGGTGAAACTTGTGTGGGGAACCTATCGGACCCCAGGGAGAGCCAGAGCGAAGTCGCGGCAACGATTTCTGACGGCCGGCGCAGCAGACGTTACGGAACCGATACGCAAACGTCGCGCAGGCGCGGCGTCCGTGACGAGCGGCTCAGCCTATCTTTGTCGTCTTCGAGCGCGCGCGAACGCGCGAAGACGATGCGTTTCACGTTGTGCACGTTGTGGATGATCGGCTTTGGAACGCTGATTGCGGGCGCGAGCGCCTGTCGGAAGCCGGTCGAACCGGTGCCGGCCGGCAAGCCAGCGCCCGCTGACGACGATGCGCCCCCGGTGCCGGGCGGGATGCGTGGCGGCCTGCCCAGGAATCGGTTCGCCTATATCCCGCCTCAATGCTACACGGCGACGCGCGATCGCGAGGGGAGCGCGGTCCACAACCCCTGCTACGCCTGCCATCTGCATCCGGTGGCGCCCAACTTCGTCGACGACAGCGATCTGCAGCTGTCGTTCCGCCTGCCGCCGGGCGCGGCGCAGAACCGCTGGCGCAACCTGTTCGCGCCGCCTTTTGCGCGCGCGCCGCGCGAGACCGACGAGCAGGTCCTGGCGCGCGTGCGCGAGAGCAACTACTTCGACGCCGCCGGCGAGATCCCGCTGGCGCGCCGGCTGCGCGCGCTGCCCGCAGCGTGGGACGGCGAGGACGATCACCGCTGGAACGGCTACATCCCCGACGCGCGCTTCCACTTCGACGAGCGCGGCTTCGATCGCAACCCCGACGGCAGCGCGACCGGCTGGCGCGCGTTCGCCTACACGCCGTTCCTCGGCGGGTTCATGCCGACCAACGGTTCGATGGACGACGTGCTGATCCGCCTCGACCCGGCCCTGCGGCAAGACGCCCTCGGACACTGGGATCAGCAGATCTACGAGATCAACCTCGCGACGGTCGAAGCGTTGATCCGCCGCGCCGACGTCACGATCAACGCGGTCGACGAGAGAACGCTCGGCGTCGACATCGATCTCGACGGGGTCATCGGTGTCGCGCGGAAAGTCGCGTTCCGGGCGCCCCGGCCCGGGAGGCCGGGCATGCACTACGTGGGGGGCGCGCGCGCCCTCGAGAGCGACGGAACCTTGCAGCTGGTGCCAGGCCTCTTCCCGCTCAACACCGAATTCCTGCACAGCGTGCGCTACCTCGACGTCGACGCGAGCGGCGCGGTGGCGATGGCACCGCGCATGAAAGAGCTGCGCTACACGAAGAAGGTGCGCTGGTTCTCGCCCGCGGATCTCGCGGCGCGCGCCGCCGCCGAGGCGACCGAGCAGACCGAATCGCCCGACGGCGCGATCGAGTTCGTCTGGCAGTTCGACCGCGGCATCTACAACGGCCAGGGCTGGCTGCTGCAGGGATTCATCGAGGCGGCAAACGGCGTCCTGCGCCCGCAGTCTTATGAAGAGAGCCTGTTCTGCGTCGGCTGCCACGGCGAGATCGGCGCGACCACCGACAGCGTCTTTGCCTTTGCGCGCAAGCTCGACCCCGAGGCGGCGGCGCACGGCTGGTTCCACTTCACGCAACGTGACCGCGGGTTTCGCGGCCTCGGCGAACCGCGACGGCGCGATGGACGCTTCGAATACAGCTACTATCTCGCCAACAACGGCGGCGCCGACGACCTGCGCGAGAACACCGAGGCGCAGGCGCGCTTCTTCGATTCCGCGGGTGCGCCGCGCCCGGTTGCGTTCGAGAGCCTTCACCGCGACATCAGCGCATTGCTGCTGCCCAGCGCCGCGCGCGCCCTGGATCTGGATCGCGCCTACGGCGCCATCGTGCGCGCGCAAAGCTTCACCGACGGGCGCGACGCGGTGCTGGCGACGAGCCGCCACGTCCAGGAACGAGTGAAGCTCGGCGAGAAGACGGGGATCGAGAGAGCGCTGCCGGGACCGAACGAGGCGGCGCCAGCCAATCCCGCGATTGGCCACCGGCTCGGCGGCTAGGAATCTTCACCGATTCTTCACCAACACGTTGCCGCCGGACGGCGCCGTCGCGCGCATAGACTGCGCATGCTCAAGACGCCCCCCGTCGGCACCCTCTTGCGTGGTCGGCGCTGGCCCGTGCCCGCCGTCGCGCTGGCTCTGGTCGGTTGCGCCGCCGATCCGTCGGCGACCTCGCTTTCACACACGCAGAGCGCGATCAGCGCCAGCGCAGCGGTCGTCATCAGCCAGGTCTACGGCGGCGGCGGCAATGCCAACGCTCCGTTTCAGAACGATTTCATCGAGCTCTTCAACAGAACTTCCAGCCCGGTCCCGGTGGATGGGTGGTCGGTTCAATATGCAAGCGCCACCGGGACCGGGCTGTTTTCGTCCAACGTGACGCTGCTGTCGGGGACAATTGCGCCGGGACACTACTATCTGATCCGTGAATCGGGCGGCACCGTCGGCGCGCCCCTGCCCGCGTCCGACGCGTCGGGCACGATCAACCTGAGCGCGACGACGGGCAAAGTCGTGCTGGTGTCGGGCACGAACGGCCTCGCGTGCAACGGCGGCACCACCGCCTGCGGCGCGTCCGATAGCGCGCTCATCGTCGATCTCGTCGGTTTCGGATCGTCGTCGACGTTCTTCGAAGGGGCGGGACCGACCGGGACGCTCAGCAACACCACCGCCGCCCTGCGCGCCGCGAACGGCTGCACCGACGCCAACAACAATGCCGCCGACTTCGCGGTCGGAACGCCGAGCCCGCGCAACGGCGCGGCCGCCGCGAATTCCTGCATGTTCGGTGACGCCGCTCCCGCGGTGGCGAGCACTCTGCCCGCAGACGGCAGCAGCAACGTCGACCCGGGCGCGATCGTCAGTGTCACCTTCACCGAACCGGTCACGGTCACCCCGGCGGCGTTCTCGATCGACTGCGCCGGACCGGTGACGGTGGCGGTGAGCGGCGGCCCGACGACCTTCAGCCTCACGCCGGCATCGGCGCTGCCGGCGGGCGCCGCCTGTCACGTCACCGTCGCCGCCGCGAGCGTGAGCGACGTCGACACTGACGACCCGCCCGACCATCCGGCGGCCGACTTCACGTTCGCGTTCACGGTGTCGGCGACGCCGCCGACGCCGATCCACACCGTCCAGGGCGCCGCGCACCTGTCGCCGCTCGCGGGCCAGGTGCTCGACGTCGGGCCCGCGATCGTCACCGTGCTGGCCAGCAACGGGTTTTACATGCAAGACCCCTCGCCCGACAGCGACGATGCGACGTCGGAAGGGATCTTCGTCTTCACCAACGCCACACCGACCGTCGCCGTCGGGGACGAGCTGGTGGTGCGCGGCACGGTCTCCGAGTTCCGCCCGGGCTGCACGCCTTGCACCGCCGCCGACGACGCGTTCAACAACCTGACGCAGACCGAGATTGACGGACCGGCGATCTCACTACGCGGCCACGGTCGCGCGCTGCCGCCGCCGATCGTGCTCGGCACCGGCCCTGGCGAGCGCCGCCAGCCGACGACGATCATCGAGGACGACGCGACCGGCAACGTCGAAACATCCGGGATCTTCGACCCTGCCAGCGACGGTATCGATTTCCTGGAGAGCCTCGAGGGTATGCGCGTGCGGATCGACAACCCGGTGGTCGTCGATCCGTCGCGGCTGTTCTCGGGCGGTTCGATCGAGATCGGCGTGCTCACCCGCGCGGGCGTCGATGCCGGACCGCGCACACCGCGGGGCGGAATCCTGCTCGAGCCGAACGATCCCAATCCGGAGCGGCTCTTTCTCGCCAACACGCTGGTCCCGTCATTCCCGATCTTGAACGTGGGCGACGGCTTCGCCGGCAGTGTCGTCGGCGTCGTGAGCTACAGCTTCGACAACTTCAAGATCCTGGTCAGCGATCCGCTGCCGCCCGTCGCCCCGGGCGGCATCGCGCAGGAGACGACGTCGCTGGTCGACCAGACGCCCAGCCACCTGACGATCGCGAGCATCAACGTCGAGAACCTGGCGGCCACCGATCCGGCGACCAAGTTCTCGCGGTTGGCCGCGATCGTCGCGCACAACCTGGGAGCTCCGGACCTGCTCGCGGTCGAGGAGATCCAGGACAACGACGGCGCCACCGACGACGGTGTCGTCGACGCGACCACGACGCTCGACATGTTCGTCAGCGCGATCGTCGCCGCCGGCGGCCCGACCTATGCCTACCGCGAGATCGATCCGCAGAACGATCAGGATGGCGGGCAGCCGGGCGGCAACATCCGCGTGGTGTACCTGTTCCGCAGCGACCGCGGCCTGGCGTTCGTCGACCGCCCCGGTGCCGGCGCGACCACGGCCAACGACGTCACCGGCGCCGCGGGCGCGCCGCACCTGCTCTTCAGCCCCGGCCGCGTCGATCCGACCAACGCCGCGTTCGCCTCCAGCCGCAAACCGCTGGCGGCGGAGCTGACCTTCGGCGGCCAGACGCTGTTCATCGTCGCCAATCACCTGGTCGCCAAGCTGGGCGACCAACCGCTCTACGGCCGGTTCCAGCCGCCCGCGCAGGCGAGCCAGGCGCAGCGCATCGCGCAGGCCAACGTCGTCGGCGGCTTCGTCTCGCGCTTGTTCGCGTCCGATCCCGCGGCGAAGGTGATCGTTCTCGGCGACCTCAACGACTTCTCGACCTCGCCGCCGTTGCTGGCGCTCAAGGCCACGGGGCTCACCGACATGATCGAGACGCTGCCCGCCAACGAACGCTACACCTACGTGTTCGAGGGCAACAGCCAGGTGCTGGACCACATCATGGCCAGCACGTCACTCGCGGCGCGCGGGACGTTCGACGTCGTGCACGTCAACGCAGAGTTCTCCGACCAGGCCAGCGATCACGAGCCGGCGGTCACACGCTTCGACTTCGGAACAGCACCGGTGATCACCAGCGTGCCCGCGACCTCGGTGCTCACCGGCGGTGCCTTCACCTATGACATCGACGCGAACGGCACGCCCGCGCCGACGTACGCGCTCGTCTCCGGCCCGACGGGAATGACTGTCGATCCGACGACCGGCATCCTCCGCTGGACCGCCAGCGGAGCGCCCGGCAACGTCTCGATCACGGTGCGCGCGCTCAACGGCTCCGCACCCGACGCGACTCAGACGTTCGTCCTGCAGGTCGCCGCGCCGCCGCCCGCCGTGCCCGCGACGTCGATCACGAGCGCCATCTCGCTCGCGATCCTGCTCCTGCTCTGGGGAGCCCGCCGCGCCCGTCCAGCGCGTCCCCGCTAGGCTCGGCGACGATATCGTCGAAGAGAAGTCGTGTGCGGGCTACTAAATCTGGGGCCCTGAGAAGGTTCCCGGACCTCCGACCGGCGCGCTCCCGGGAGCCGAGCTCGCTTCTTCCCGGCCCCACTAGT
>CAZNCQ010000216.1:0-12341 GCA_964571275.1 uncultured Myxococcales bacterium | reverse complement strand
CGAGCGTGCGCAGGTAGTCCTGCTCGCGGCCCTGCTTGTCGTAGAGCTTTTCCAGCGAGCGCAGCGCCGCGCGGTTGGTCGAATCGCTCGCGACGACTCCCTCGAGCGTCGCAATCGACGCGTCGACGTCGCCGGCGCGCTCGAGCACTTCGGCGCGCTCACCGCGGATGCGCGCCGCCTCTTCCGGCGAGGCGGTGCGCCGCCCTTTCTCCTCGAGCAACCGAGCGAGGTCGGGCCAGCGCTCTTTCTTGCGATAGAGGGACTCGAGCGCCTCCTGCGCCTTGATCGACGGCGGATCCAGCGCACGCACGCGCTCGTAGGTCGCGAGCGCGCCGTCGAGATCGGCGAGCCGCTGCGCCTGGACCTCGCCGAGCTGCAGGCGCAGAACGATCTCGCGCGCCGGGTCGGCGGGCGCGCCCTCTCCGTCGGTGCCGCCGCCGGCGACCGCAGCGGCGTCGGCCAGCACGCGCGCGAGCTCGCCCCAGGATTCCTGCTTCGCGAGCAGATCGACCAGCGCCGCCCGCGCCGAATCGCGCAGCACGCGGCCAGCGGCACCCTCGGGCGCGGTCGTGATCGCGAGCTGGTATTCCGTGATGGCCGGCTCGACCTGGTTGAGCTCCTCGGCGTGGATGCGCGCGAGCTCGAGCCGGTGGCGCGCGCGCGACGCCGGATCGGCGACACCCTTGACGATCTCGGCGTACTCGGCGGCGAGCTCGCTCCACGTGCCCGCCTTGCCGGCGACGCGCAGCACGTCGTCGCGCAGCCCGGGCTCGTCGCACGCGAGGCCAAAGGCGGTCAGCAACGCCGGGAAGGCGCGCTCCGGCGCCTCCATCTCGACCTCGAACACGCGACCGACCTCACGCAGCTGCGCGACCTGCTCGGCCGGCGCCGCCGCCAGACGCTCGACCAGGTTCAGCAGCAGCTCGACCAGGCGCTCCCACTCCTTGCCGTCGCGCAGGCGTTCCTCGGCGCGGCGCAGGACCGCGCGCGCCTCTTCGTCGCCGGTGTCGCGACCCCAGATCTCCAGCCAGGATTCGAGGTCGTCCTCGGGCGGGCGCGCCTCGGCCGCCACGGCATTCCAGGCTTCGGCCAGCGCGTGCGCGACGTCGTCGAGCGTGCCGCTGGTTGGCACCGGCACCAGCCCCTGCTCGGCGCCGACCAGCTGCGCTTCGAAGCCCGGCTCGCCGGGATAGATCAGGAAGTGCTCGAGTCCGGCGATGTTGGCCCCGAGCAGGCGCTGCGACACCAATCGAAAGTCGGGATCGTCGAGGTTGAAGCCGAGAAACACGAACGACCAGCGCTCGTAGAGCTCGTCGACCACGTCGGTGATTCCCGTCGGCGTCACGCGCCGGCGCAGATCCGCGGGCGACAGACAGATCGATTCGGGCGCGGTCACGCTGCCGCACAGGCGCAGCAAGAAGCGCCCGCGGTGCCGGCCCAGCGCCTGCGCGTCGCGCGCGAGGAACGTCGGCACGGGACTCTCCGCATCGGCGTTGAGCAGCCCTTCCCACAAGTCGTCGAAGCCGGTCGCGATCACGCCGCGCCAGGGAATGCGCGCGATGAGCCCCAGGTCCTTCGTGGCAGCACCGTCCGCGGTGGCGCCCGGTGGATAAGCGTCTTTCAGCACCTCGACCACGACGTCATCGGACAGGCGCGAGCGCAGGAACGTGATCGCGGTGGCAATCCGGCCCGCGCCGAGCAGCGCGCGCACGCGGTCGCGCTCGTCGTCCCCGTCGAGCCATTCGACCAACCGCTCGCCGAGCTCGGCCCACCCCGGCCGGCCGACCAGGCGTGAACAACCGAGACCCGCGACCAGGATTGCCTGGCGCGCCTTGATTCGTTCAATGAGCGAGGTGGGCCAGTCGGGCATCCGCGGCATCCTTCCCGGAACTGCGCCTAATATCGCGAAAGCGGTGGCCGAAAACAACGACACCTGACCACGACGTCACACAAGGGGTCCCGCGGGACCGGAGGATCGGGGCCGTTCGACCGCCGCCCGCAGGTCTGGAGGCGCTCGCCGATCGGCCGCCGCGCGGCGGCGGAAGCCGGCGCCGCGACGACACCGAGCCGGCGCCGACCGCTCAAAGTGTTGCGGAGGCCCCCCCGCCTTGCTACCGTGCTTCGCCATGTGGCGTCGCCGAATCCTGCATGGTGTAGTCTTGCTGGGTTCTGCATCGGCCCTCACGATCTCCTGCACGGGCAGCACAGCCACTGACATGTACTTTGGAACAGATGCGGGCGCCGGATTCGACGCTCCGGCGCGAGAGACCGGCGCCGGTGGCGACCAAGGGTCGGGTGGAGCGTCGGGTCTCGGCGGCAGCGGCGGAGATCTCGGTAGCGGCGGCGCGGGCGTTGGCGGAGCCGGCGGATCGTCCGACGACGGCGGCGCCGATGCCGACAGCGGAGGAATGGCGTTGATTCAGCAGTACCAATATCCGAACCGCCCGTCGCACAAAGGTGCGGCGTAAGGGCCGGGAGGCATCGGGATGCAGGTCGTCTGCGGGAATTGTCAGCTGAGTTTTCAGGCCCCCGAAGGGGCCGCCGGGCTCATGTGCCCGATATGCCGGAGCCCGTTGCGCCCGGCGCAGGCCGGCGGCGATGGCGCCGCGAACGACAACATCGTCGAATGGAGCGGCGGCGCGCTCGACGATCTGATCGCATACCTGAGCGGCCCGGCGCTGGCGGTTCGGGTCGAGGTGCTTCCGGCGACCGGCGACACCCCGGTCGGTGAGCTTCATCTGCTGGCGGGCGGCGTGTCCGAGACGCTGTACGCGGGAAAATCGACCGACGACGCGCTCGACAAGCTGCGCGGCGTGAACAACCCGCGCTTTCGCTTGGAGGCGCGCCTGCCCAACCCGGTCGACGGTGACCTCACCAGCCCGGGAGCCGAGTCGGGCACGCTGGATTCGCGGCCGCTCGCACACCTGATGCGGTACTGCGAGCAGTACGTGATCACCTGCGGCATCGAGGTATGGCGGGGCAGCGAAACCGCCCGCGTCGAGTACCGCAAGGGCGAGATCAGCGGCGTCACCGTCGGCGGCATCGACGCGCCCGAACGGCTGGCCGAGGTGATGCAGTGGTCGTCGGGCAACTACCGCCTGATCATGCCCAAGCTGTCGATGCCCGAGTCGGTGCCCAAGGTTCCGAAGGCAGCGGCACCGGCGCCTGCGCCGGCTGCGGCGGCGCCCGCACCCGCCGCGGCTCCACCCGCGCGCCCGCCGGCAACACCGGCCGTGGCACGGCCGCAGGCGACGCCACCCTCGGCGCGACCGGCGGCGCCGGCCCCTCCGCCGCAAGCCGCGCCCGCGCGTCCACCGATCACCGCGAGCACGCACGCGACGCGAACGATCTTCGGGATGCCGGCGCTCGACCTCGCTGGCTTGAAGGCGGCCGAGGCGGCTGCGGCCGTGACGCGCCAGGCGGCGGCAACGGCCCAGGCGGCGGCACCCGCGCCCGCAGCCACGGCCCCGGCGCCTGCCCCTGCCCCGGCGGCGCCTGCACCCGCGGTCACCGCAGCAGCGGCCGCGGCGCACGCGGCGCACGATCGCCAGAGCGCGACCAAGACGATCTTCGGCGTGCCCGCGCCGAAGATCCCGGACAAGACCGGCGAGAAGGTCGTCGACGGCAAGCCTTCCGAGAAGGTCATCGTCGAGAAGGTTCTCGAAGAGTCGGCCAAGGGGGCCCGGCCCGCGCCCGCGCCAGAGAGCGCGCCCCAGAAGGTCGACCGCAAGACGGGCGCGCGCAAGACCGTCGTCCCGGCGCCGGCGATCATTCCGCCCGCCGCTGGGGCCTCACCTCCCGAGGCAGCGGCGCCGCTGGCGGCAGTGGCAAGCACCGAGACGTCGGAGCCGAGCCGTACCACCCATCAGGGTTACGGCGGCCCTGCCGCTGCGGTCGAGGTCGTTCCGGCGCGAGTGCCCACCACCGACGATCGGACGGCGCCGGTGCGCGCGGTCACCGCGAAGAAGTCGCGCGCCATTCCGGTCTGGACCTACGTCGGCGTCGGCTTCCTCTTCGGGCTCGCGTTGCTGGGTATCTATCAGCTCGTCGGCGTGCTCGCGCACTGATGCAGTGATGTTTGGTCAGATCGCCGAGGTTTACCGGCGGACGCGCAAACCCAAGGACATCCTGTGGAACCGGCTGGTTGCGCGCCCGCTGGCCGCGGTGCTGCTGGTGCCGTTGCGCTCGACCCGCATCACCCCGAATCAGATCACCCTGCTGACGCTGGTGGTGTTCGCGGTCGGCGCGGCGATGCTGGCGCTGTGGCCCGGGCGGCGCGCGCTGGTGATCGCCGCCTGCGTCGTCGAGCTGTCGTACGTGCTCGACTGCGTCGACGGTCAACTCGCGCGGCTCAAGGGGACGTCGTCGCCCGTGGGCGCGCACCTCGACTTCCTGATGGACGAGCTCAAGGCCTTCCTGCTGATCGCCGCCGTCGGAATCCGGTTGTGGCTCGCGAGCGCGGACCCACGCTGGCTCGTCGAAGGGCTGCTGGGCCTGGTGATCGTCGCGTCGGCCATCAGCCTGACGACGTTTCTGCGCCGGCCCGAGTACGCGGCCGCGACCGGCGCGAAGATCGGTCTCGGCGCGGGTGACTACGGCGCCGGGTTCGGCCAGGCGTCGGACGGCGCCGCGCCGGCGGCCCCGGCCGCGAGCCGCAGGTGGTCGCCGCTGCGCCTCGTCGAGGCCGTGGGCAAATTCATCGTCCACTATCCGAGCTACATTCTGTTCGTGGCGATCGCCGATCGCATCGATCTCTTTCTGCACGCGTACATCCTGATGAACGCGGCCTACGCGGCGCGATCGCTGCTGGGTATCAGCCTGCGGCTCGGGGGCAGGACGCGGGCGCCGTGAAGGCGATCATCGTCGCGGCGGGGCGGGGGCGGCGGCTCGGACCGGAGACCGCGGACATCCCCAAGTGCATGGTGTCCGTCGGCGGGCGGCCGATCCTGCATCGCCAGCTGGATGCGCTGACGGCGTCCGGCGCCGACGACGTGGTGATCGTGCGCGGCTACCTCGGCGATCGGATCGCGCCCGCGGTCGTGACGCCGGGAAAGCAGGCCGCGCCGGTTCGCTTCGTCGAGAACCCGGACTGGGAGAGCAACAACATCCTCACGTCGTTGCTCTACGCCGAGCGCGAGATGCCCGGCGGATTTCTGTTCTCGTACTCCGACATCGTGTTTGCGACCGAGCATGCGCGGCGCGTGGCCGCGTCCAGCGCCGACGTTGCGTTGATCGTCGATCGCCGCTGGCAGGACGCGTACGTCGGCCGGGTTCACCACCCGGTCTCCGAGGCCGAGCTGGTCAAGGTCGAGGACACCGGCGACGGCCCGCGTGTCCGGCGCGTCGGCAAGCGCGTGGTGCCCGCGGGGGAGGCGGCGGGCGAGTTCATCGGCCTCGCGAAGTTCTCGGCGGCGGGCGCGGCGGCGCTGGCAGGCGTCTGGGCGCGCGCGCGCGCGCGCGGCATGGAGGAGCCGTTTGGCCAGGCGGCGTCGCTGCGGCAGGCGTACCTGTCGGACGCGCTCAACCAGATGGCCGACGACGGCGTCGCGCTGACCCCGGTCTTCATCGACGGGCGCTGGCGCGAGATCGACACCGAGGAGGATCTCGCCCGCGCACACCCGCTGGTCGACGGGTGGGGATGAGCGCGCGATGCCCGGACCCGACCCCGCGCACTGGCTGCACCGGCTGAGCGCCGACGAGTGGCTCGCGGCGGCCGCCACCGAGCTCGAACACTGCAGGGAAACGCTCGAACGGCGCGCGTTCCGCCCTGGCGTGACTCACGCGCGGCGCGCGGCCGGCATGGCCTGGAACGCGGTGCTGGTGCTGGCCGAGGATCCGACGTTCGGGCGCAGCTACATGGAGCACGTGGTCGCGCTGGCGAAGGACGCGGGCGCGCCCGACGAGGTGCGCGCCGCCGCGGAGTTGTTGCGCGACACGCCGGCGCTGCCGCCCGACCTGATCACGCTGGGCAAGCCGGACCTGCGCGCGCTCGAGGCGGCGAGGTGCATCGCGAGCTTCGCGAACGCGCGCGTGGCGGCGCGGCGCGCGCCGGTGGCGTAGCGGCGCACTCGTCCTCGAAGGGGGCGGGATGCGGTCTCGCTCAGATAACCGGATGCAGGTGCACCTTCTCGACGGCGATCTCGCGCCCGAGCAGCGCGGCCGCGCGCGCGGCGAACCAGGCGGGGTCGTCGGTGGTGGCGTAGCGACGCGCGCCGTTGCGCGACAGGCGCGGCGTCATCTCCGGATGGCGCGTGAGCCACTGCGCAAACCGCGAGGCGACGATCTCGCCCTGGTCGAGGATCTCGATCGACGGATCGTTCGTCGCCGCTTGCACGACCGCGCGGATCGCCGGCCGCAGCAACGGATAGTGCGTGCAGGCGAGCAGAATGCGCTCGGGGCGCGCCGGCGACGCGAGGATCGGATCGAGGTACTTGTGCAGGAAGTAGTCGGTGCCGGGGCCGGCGAGCTCACCTTCCTCGACCAGCGGAACCCACAGCGGACAGGCTTGCTGCACGAGCTGGAGCCGCGGCGCGAGCTTCGCGAGCTCGATGCGGTACGAGTCGGATCCGATCGTCCCCGCGGTGCCGAGCACCGCGACGGTCCCGGTCGCCGACGCCGCCGCGACGGTGCCGGGTGGGGCCTCGGGCGGCAGGCCGGCCAGCGCCTCCGCCGACGGGCGCACGACGCCGAGGATGCGGTGGCTCGGACGGCGTGCCGGCAAGTGGCGCTGCTGCAGCGTGCGCAGCGCGCGCGCCGACGCCGTGTTGCAAGCGAGGATGACCAGCGGACACCCGGCGTCGAACAGGAACTCGACCGCCTCGCGCGTGAACTCGTAGATCACGTCCAGGCTGCGCGCGCCGTAGGGCGCCCGCGCGCTGTCTCCGAGATAGAAGTAGTCGAAATCGGGCAGGCGCCGGATCAGGGCGTCGAGCACGGTGAGCCCACCGAAGCCCGAATCGAAAACGCCGATCATTCAGCGTCGGACGTTACCGTGCCCGGCCGCGGCGGCAAAGCCTCGACGCGTGACTCGACGGGGGTGCCGAGCTTGCTCACGATCACCGGGACGCCGCCTGCCGGCCGCAACACGGCGCGCAACGCGGGCCCGCGCGCGAAACCGCGCTGCATGTCCCGGTCTTCCTCGAAGTCGAGCGCGCCGCAAACCTCGACCCGATCGCCGGGCCCCAGCGTCAGCTCGCGCGCGGTCATCCCGAACAAGCGCGCCAGCCAGCCGTCGGTCGACAGCAGCGCCGACTGCAAGCGGGCCGCTCCGTCGGAGACGGTGAGCGTGAGCGGGCCGCACGACGGCTGGCCGTGCACCCGCTGGCCGCGGCCCAGCAACAGCGCGTCGCGCGCCGGCACACGCACGCGCTCGCCGCCGGCGAGCTGCACGTCGAAGTCGATCCCGCGCGTCTCGGCGACGCCGGCGCAATCGCTGGTCGCCAGCACGACGGGCCGCCCCGTGAACAGGCTGGCCACGGTCGCCTGTTCGGCCACGGTCCCGGTGAACCGCACGACCTGTCCGCGACGGGCGGCGGCGGGCCGCGCCGGCGCGGTCGCCGCCGCGGTCGCCGCGTGCGCAGGGGTGATTCTCATGCGGTGGGCGAGCCGCGAACGCGTGATCCCGTCGAGCAACGCCCGCGGCAGCCAGCAAGCGAGCGCACCGAGCACGGCAACGCCCAGCGGGCCGTAGGGCGCGGGAACGAGCAGGAACGGCATCGCCACCACGACGGGCAGCGACAGCCCCGAGAGCACGCGCGCGACCGCCGCGGTCCGCGGGTAGATCCGTTGTGATACCGGACCGACGGCGAGCAGGTAGCCGGTGCCGTTCGGGACCAGCGCGCCGTCCTCGGGCGCGGGCGGGGCGCGCAGACCGGCGCTCTGCTCCCAGCCGGCCAGCAGGTTCCCGTCGACGCCCACGGCGTCAATTATAGGGGACGCCCGGCCCTCACGTCAGCGAGAACGGGTACGTGACGACCTGGCTGCCGTTCGAGGGCGGGAAGCGGATGCCGCCGACCACGCCCTTGATGCAGCCGTAGATGCCGCCCTTCTGCAGGATGGCCGGCGCCTCGACGCGCACACCGCGCACATTGCCGGTGCGCTGGATGCGCAGCTTCACGGTGACGCGGCCGGGGACGTACGTCTCCTCGTCGGGGCGGGCGCGCGCGATGCAGCTCAGGATCGCGTCCTCCTTGGCGCGAAAGCGACCGTCGATCTCGTCCTGCGACAGCTCGTGGCCGCCGCTGTCGTCGGTCGCGTCGCCAAGGTGGATCACGTCGGGACGCGAGAGGTCGTCGCCCTGGCTCACCAGCTTGAGGTCGCCGGCCGAGAGCTTGATCGGCTCGGGCTCGGGCGGGTCGAGCGCCACCGGCGCCCCACCCGACTCGGGCGCGCCGCCCGGGGCCGACGCGCGCGCGAGGCGCGCGGCGCCACGGTGGCGGCGCTTCTTCTTTTCCTTGGCTTCCTTGACCGGTGCGCCGGCATCGGCGACGGCGTTCTTGGGCGGGGAGGCGTTCCGTTGCTTCCAGTAGAGATAGCCGCCGACGGCGAGGGCCGCGACCAGCAGCCCCATGAAGAAGCCTTTCATCCGCGGCGGAGTCTACCTCAGTCGTCTTTGAGCTCGACGTTCCAGTAGGAGGCGTCGGGCAGGCCCAGGAAAGGAAGCCACTCGCGGTAGCGGACCTTTCCGCCGTTGGTGCGGAAGGTCGGCGTCCAGCGCGGACGCACCGGAACCTTGAGCAGCTTCATCCTCGCCTGCTCGGGCGTGCGCGCCGCCTTGGTCAGGTTGCAGTCGATGCAGCAGCAGACCACGTTCTCCCAGGTGGTGCGGCCGCCCTGCGCGCGCGGCACCACGTGGTCCAGGTTCAGCTCCGACCGCGGCAGCTCCTGCCCGCAGTACTGGCAGGTGTTGCCGTCGCGCATGTAGATGTTGTGGCGCGAGAAGCGGACCTTGGTCTTGGGGATGCGATCGTAGAGCTGGAGCACGATCACGCGCGGGATGCGGATGGCTCCGCCCACCGTCTTGATGACGTCGCCGCTGGCCATCTCTTCCGACAGCTGCGCCCAGCTGTCGAAGTCGAAGGTCTTGAACTCGCGATCGATCACACGCGCCACGCCCAGGTACAGCAGCGAGAACGCACGCTTCGCGTTGGTGACGTGAATCGGCTGGAAATGTCGATTGAGAACCAGAACGGCGCTGTCGGTCATATCCTCACCCGCTGGACGGCGCGGGCTACCGCCGTCGCTGTTTCGTCGATTTCGTCGTCCGCCAAGGTACGCACGTCGAGAAGCACTCGGTCGCCGCCGATGCGCGCGACCACCGGCGGATCGCCGGCGAGCAGCGCCGCGGCCAGCGCATCGGCGCCGAGGGGCGGTGCCGCGAGCTCGACCATCCAGCTCTCCGGCTCGACGCCGGGGAGCGCGCCGCCCCCCACCGCCGATCGTCCGGCGCGCGCCGTGGCCGACACGCGCGGGGCGCGCGCCGCCAGCGCGGCGAGCAGGCGATCCTTGCGGCGGGCCAGAACGTCGGGCGCGCTCGCGATCATGCGCAGCGCGGGAATCTCCTCGGCGGCGCTGCCCTCGCGATAGATCTCCAGCGTCGCTTCCAGCGCAGCCAGCGTCATCTTGTCGGGGCGCACCGCGCGCATCAGCGGGTGCGCGCGAACCTCTGCGACCAGCGCCCGCCGCCCGACGATCAAGCCGGCCTGCGGACCGCCGAGCAGCTTGTCGCCCGAGAACGTGCACAGGTCCGCGCCCTCGCGCACCAGCGAGCGCACCGTCGGCTCGCCCGCGAATCCCAGCGGCCCAAGATCCATCAGCGACCCCGACCCGAGATCGATCATCGTCGGGATGCCGCGCGCGCGGCCAGCCTCCGCGAGCGCGGCGACGCCGACCTCCTCGGTGAAGCCGACGACCGCAAAGTTCGAGCGGTGGACCTTGAGGAACAGCGCCGTCGACGCGCCGGCGGCGCCCACATAGTCCGCGAGGCGCGTCTTGTTGGTGGTGCCGACCTCGCGCAGCGTGACGCCGGCCTGGCGCATGACATCGGGAATCCGGAATCCGCCGCCGATCTCGACCATCTCGCCGCGTGAGACGATCACGTCTCGCCCACCGGCCACGGCGGCCAGCGTCAGCAGCACCGCGGCGGCGTTGTTGTTGACCACCGCTGCCGCCTCGGCGCCGCACAGCTCGACCAGGAGATCGGCGACGTGTGCGTGACGCGACCCGCGCGCGCGCTGCGCCGGATCGTACTCGAGGTTGGAATAGCCGCGCGCGACGTCCTGGACGCGCGCCAGCGCCCGCGCTGCCAGGGGCGCGCGACCGAGGTTGGTGTGCAGCACGACGCCAGTGGCGTTGATCACCCGCCGCAGCGACGGGCGCAGGAACGCGGTCACGCGCGCGGCCAGCGCCGGCCGCAGGATCGGCGCGATCTCCAGGGGATCGCTCGGCGCGGCGGGCGAGTCCACCTCATGTGGAGACTCCGCCCGGAGCAGCTCCGCGCGGCGATGGGCAATCTCCGCGCGCGCCGCGGCGACGACCGCCCACCGCGGGTGATCGGAGAGCAGGGCCACCCCGTCGGGTGATCTCAGCACGTCCTCGACCGAGGGCAGCTGCCGCAGTGCCGCGTTTTTGTGCAGCGCTTCGTGAGGCGGCGCGTTCGGAGTACCGTTTGCTTCGCCGCTGCTATGTTCGGTCAAAGCCAACCTTTGAAGAGTAGCAAATGCCCCCATCTACGGCAAAACGCAGCGGTGACGGATCCGCAACGAATCCAGGGTAAAATCCCGCTGCTTTGAGCATCCAGCCGGTCTCCGCGCTCGTCGCCGCCATCGTCAGCTTCGCCATCGGCGGCTCGGTGCTGCTGCGCGAGCCGCGCCGCCGGGCGCACGTCCTGTTCGCGACCTTCTCGTTCAACATTGCTCTTTACTGTTTTCTGGCGTTCCTGGCCAAGCGCTACGACCCCGGCATCTTCTACTGGGCGTCGCTGCTGGTCGCCGTGTCGCTGCCGGCGACCGCGCAGCGGTTCTTCCAGGCCTTCCTGGGTGACGAGGCCGGGCCGCCGCCGCTCAGCCGTTCGACCGTGGTCGGCGCGGGCCTGTTCTACACCGTGCTCTGCTTCTCGCGGTTCATCGAACCGCTGCACAACACCACCTGGTTCGGCATCGCCTTCCTGGCTTACGTGTTCGCGGGCCTGTATCTGTCGGTCTTCTACCTCTACCAGCGCTACCGCGTGACCCCGTCGCGCGTCGAGAAGACGCGCCTGCTGTACCTGGTGGTCGGCGGCTTCGCCACGGTGACGTCGGCCCTGCTCGAGGCGCTGCCGCACGGGCCGCGCTTCGGGAACATCTTCATCATCGTCTACCTCTACTTCCTGTCGCAGAACCTGGTCCGTTACCGGCTGCTCGACCTCAACGAGCTGCTCGGCCGCATGGTCGTGCTCGGGACGCTGGTCTCGATCCTCACCATCATTTACGGCCTGCTGGTGATCTGGGTCGGCCCCGAGGAGCACGGCCTCTTCTTCTTCAACACGCTGCTGGCGTCGACGGCGATCGCCATCCTGCTCGAGCCGCTGCGCGGCCGCGTCGAGGGCTCGATCAACCGCTGGATGTTCCAGGAGAAGTACGAGCTCACCCGGCGTATCGAAAGCTTGCGCGCCGACCTCGCCAACGTGATCGACATGCGGGCGCTGGTGCCGCGCGTCTTGTCGGCGCTCGAGGACTCGCGCCGCATCACGCACGCGTCGATCTACCTGGTCGACCCCGACGGATCGGGCTACGAGCTGGCGGGACACGTCGGGCCGCGCCCGGAGGGGCGGTTCGACGCCATCACCCACCGCGCGTTCTTCGAGCGGCTCCGGCGCGCGGGCGTGATCTCGCTCGAGGGGCTCGAGCGCGAGATCGCCGCGCGCCGCACGGTCTCGACCGAGGAGCGCGAGAGCCTGCAGCTGATGCTGCGCACGCTCGAGCAGATGAACGGCTCGGTCGCGCTCGGCTTCAACGGTGAGGACCAGCTCCTGGGCGGGCTGGTGCTGCGCGACGAGCGCTTGCGCGAAGCGTATTCGTCCGACGAGATCGAGCTCTTCCGCGGCGTCGCGACGACGATCGGCGTGACGCTGCAGAACTCGCAGGTCTACGAGCGCATGAAGGAGCGCGACCGCCTGGCGGCGCTGGGGCAGATGGCGGCCGGTCTCGCGCACGAGATCCGCAACCCGCTGGGCTCGATCAAGGGCGCGGCGCAGCTGCTGCAGCCGGCCTCGGGTCCCGCGCCCGACAACAACACGCGCGAGTTCCTGGACATCATCGTCGAGGAGGTGAACCGCCTCAACAAGATCGTGTCGCAGTTCCTCG
>CAZNCQ010000215.1:2029-12349 GCA_964571275.1 uncultured Myxococcales bacterium | reverse complement strand
GTGCCGCGCAGCTTGTTCACGACCAGCGTCGCCAGCGCCTCACCCTCGACCTCCGAGATGATCAGCAGCGGGCGGCCGGCGCGCGCGACCTGCTCCAGCACGGGCAACAGATCCTTCATGTTCGAGATGTTCTTCTCGTGGATCAGAATGAAGGGATCGTCGAGCTTGACCTCCATGCGCTCCGTGTCGGTCACGAAGTACGGCGACTGGTAGCCGCGATCGAACTGCATGCCCTCGACGACGTCGAGCGAGGTCTCCATCGACTTCGCCTCTTCGATCGTCACGACGCCTTCCTTGCCGACCTTCTCCATCGCCTCGGCAATGATCTTGCCGATGAACTCGTCGCCGTTGGCGCTGATGGTGCCGACCTGCGCGACGTCCTTCTGGCCCTTGGTCGGCTTCGAGATCTTCTTGAGCGCCTCGACGATCTTGCCGACCGCCTTGTCGATGCCGCGCTTGATCTCCATCGGGTTGTGGCCCGACGCGACCATCTTCGCGCCCTCGCGGAAGATCGCCTGCGCCAGCACCGTCGCGGTGGTCGTGCCGTCGCCGGCGATGTCCGAGGTCTTCGACGCGACCTCCTTGACCATCTGCGCGCCGAGGTTCGCGAACTTGTCCTCGAGCTCGATCTCCTTGGCGACGGTGACGCCGTCCTTGGTGACCGTCGGCGAGCCCCACGACTTCTCGATCACGACGTTGCGGCCGCGCGGACCGAGCGTCGCCTTGACGGCGTCGGCCAGCTGATTGACGCCGGAGAGGATGCGGGCGCGGCCCGCCTCGTCGAACAGAATCTCTTTGGCTGACATGTGTTTGAGCTCCTTTTACTTTTCGATCACGCCGAGGACGTCGTCCTCGCGCAAGATCAGGTGATCGACGCCGTCGATCTTGATGTCGTTGCCGGTGTACTTGCCGAAGAGGATCCGATCGCCCTTCTTCACGGTCAGCGGCCGGATCTCGCCCTTGTCGTTGGCCTTGCCGTTGCCGACAGCGATCACCTCGGCCTCGGCGGGCTTTTCCTTGGCGGAGTCGGGGATGATGATTCCGCCTTTGGTCTTTTCTTCTTCGGCGATGCGTCGAACCAGAATGCGATCGTGTAGCGGGCGGACCTTCATGAGCTTTCCTCCGGAAGAGTTTTGGGGTGGTCGAGGCTTTAGCACTCGGCCCTGACGACTGCCAGGCCGGGACTCTAATCCCAAGTCCTTCTCTGTCAACGCCTTACGGCCGGGGTTCTGGCAGTGCGGGAGCTGATTTGCTAACGCGGAAACAAGATATCATTCGGAAATCATTCAAGAATCTTTTGACTTGTGCCGATGAATGCCAATAAGTGAAAGAGATGGACCTCGGTGGATCGATCGAAGAGTTCTTTCGGGGAGAGGTCGATCGGGCGTTCAAGGACAAGGGGCTGACCCCCGGGGCGTTGACCGAGCACTATCTGGTCCAGCTGCTGGCGACCTACGCGGCCCAGCCGATCCAGGAGAAGCCCTTGGCGCTCAAGATGCTCGAGGCGGTGGACGCGGCGCCGCGCGAGCGGCGCACGCAGCTGCGCGAGGTCGGCGACACGTCGCTCTACGTGTCGGGGTTCTGGACCGAGAGCCTCACCGACAAGCTCGTCGACGTCGACTACTACATCGATCTCGGCGGCACGGCGTACGGCGAGCTCGCGCGCGGCGGAACCGGCTGGACCGGCGATCCCTTTGGCGACGTCTTCGGTGAGCTGGCGGCGAACTTCACACGCTTCGTCGAGGTGCTGATGTTGATCAGCCGGCGCACGAGTCACGTCGCCAGCAACGAAGACGTCGTGCGCCTGTACCAGCGCTGGCAGCGAACCAAGAGCCGCTGGGCGGCGGCGCGACTCGCGGCGCTGGGCGTGATTCCGGCGCGCGGCGACGGCAGGCCTCAGTGAAGGTACCGGCCGAGCGTCATCGCGGCCGTCTTTCGATTCTCACGCGCCTGCAGCTGGGGCTGGAGGCGCTCTATCGCGTGGAGACGCGCCTCGACGTCGAGTCGTTCATGATCGACGAGCAGCAGCGCCAGGACAGCGGCGTCGCGCGCACGCCGCGCGAGCAATTGCTGGTGCGCGAGTCGGGTGAGGAGCTGTCGATGGCGCTGTTCGTCGACGCGAAGGCGATCGAAAATCTCGAACGCCACGATCCGGCGGGCGGCTTGCACGCGGCGAACTTCGCCGACTTCTGCGTGGCGCTCGAAGGCGTGAGCCACTTCGTCTATCTCGCGTTGTGCGCGGCGGGCGAGCGCCGCGTGTCGGCGCTCGAGCTGGAGCTACAGGCGGAGGTCGACAAGTTCGCCTGCTGCGTGCTGCTGAACCCCGGCGCGGAGGATCTGCGGCGGCGGCTGTTTCGCGACGTGCGCTTCGCCGACGATCTCGAGCCGCACGAGCGCGAGCGCTATCGAACCGCGAACGACGAAGCGGATCGCTACGCCGGCGCGCTCGAACGCCAGTTCGTCGCGCCCGATCGACTGGACGACATGCTCGGGGAGCTGCGCAGGTTCTACCGATTGAGCTTGGGAGACAAGCTGGCGCACATCGCGCGCGCGGCGCGCTGAGCGGTCCGCGCCATCAGCCGAGGCGCAGGTTGTCGATGAGGCGCGTCGTGCCGACGAACGCGGCCACCGCGAGCACCGCCGGCGTCGTGATGCGCTCGGGAACAGACGCCAGCGTGGCGGCGTCGCGCAGCTCGACGTAGTCGACGCGAGTCGCGGCCGGTGCGATCTCGGCCCGCGCCGCCGTGATCAGCTTCGCGGCGTCGCGCTCACCGGCGTCGAAGAGTGACCGCGCGGCGCGCAACCCGCGCGGCAGCGCCAGCGCACGCTGGCGCTCCTCGGACGACAGGTATTTATTGCGCGACGACATCGCGAGCCCGTCGGGCTCGCGCACCGTCGCCAGCCCGACGATCTCGATCGGCATGTCCAGGTCGGCCACCATGCGGCGGATCACCGCCAGCTGCTGGTAGTCCTTCTCGCCGAAGATCGCCACGTGCGGTCGCACGATGTTGAACAGCTTGCACACGACGGTCGCGACGCCGACGAAGTGGCCGGGACGGTGCGCGCCGCACAGGCCCTTCTCCAGCTCGCGCACCTGCACGAACGTCTGGTAGCCGCGCGGGTACATCTCGGCGTCCGCGGGCACGAACGCCACGTCGGTGCCGGCGCCCGCCGCCTTGCCGAGGTCGCCTTCGAGATCGCGCGGATAGCGCGCGAGATCTTCGGTCGGCGCGAACTGCGTCGGGTTGACGAAGATCGACAGCACCAGGCGATCGCCGCGGCGCCGCCCCTCTTCGAGCAGCGCGACGTGCCCGGCGTGCAGGTATCCCATCGTCGGCACGAACGCGATTCGCTCGCCGCGCGCGCGCGCCGCCTCGGAGAACGCCGCCATCTCGGCGACGGTGCGCACGACCGCGGGCGCGCGCTCAGTCATAGCTCTCCTTGTCCGACGGGAAGCGGCCCGCGCGCACGTCGGCGGCGTAGGCGGCGAAGGCGTCGCCGACCGCCTTGCCCATCTCGGCGTAGCGGCGCACGAAGCGCGGTTTCCACGCCGGCTCGAGGCCGAGCAGATCGTGCATCACCATCACCTGGCCGTCACAGGCTGGGCCCGCGCCGATCCCGATGGTCAGCGCCGGCACGATGCGCGTGATCTCCGCCGCCAGCGCGTGCGGCACCGCCTCGATCACGATCGCATAGGCGCCGGCCTCCGCGACCGCGCGCGCGTCCTCGAGGATGCGCGTGCGCTGGTCGTCGGTGCGGCCCTGCACCTTGAAGCCGCCGAACTCGTGGATCGACTGCGGCGTCAACCCGACGTGCCCCACCACGGGGATGCCCGCGCGCACCAGGCGCCGCACCAGCTCCGCGACCTCGACGCCGCCCTCGAGCTTCACCGCCTCGGCGCGTCCCTCCTTCATCAGGCGCCCGGCGGCGCGCATGCCGTCCTCGATCGACGCCTGATAGCTCATGAACGGGAGATCGCCGACCAGGTGCGCGCGCCGAACGCCGCGGGACACGAGGCGCGTGTGATAGACCATGTCGTCGAGCGACACCGGCAACGTGGAGCGCTCGCCCTGGACCACCATGCCGAGCGAATCGCCGACGAGCACCACGTCGATGCCGGCGTCGTCGGCCAGGCGCGAGAAGACGACGTCGTAGGCGGTGACGACCGCGGTCTTCTCGCCGGTCGCCTTGCGCGCGCGCAGCGTCGCGGTGGTGATCTTCGCCGGTGTCGTCGTCGGGGCCTGGCCGCCGGGATCGGACATCCGATTACCGTAGCACGCTAACCGCGGCTCCAGTGGCTGGTGCCGGGCGGCGCTTCGAGGATGACCTTGAAGAGCTCGCGCCGGTGCTCGAGGTTCCCGACGAAGTCGATGTCCGACGCGTTGACGATCAGCAGCGGCCCGTCGTTGTAGTTGAAGAAGAACTCGGCGTAGGCGCGCGCGACCTCCTCGACGTACTCGGAGCGGATCGGCTTCTCCTCGGGGCGCGCGCGCTTGCGGATGCGGTCGACCAGCACGCCGGTGCGCGCCTGCAGGTAGACGACCAGATCCGGCGTCACCGTGCGCGGCTTCAGCATCTGGTAGATGCGGTCGTAGAGCGCCATCTCGTCGGGCGAGAGGTTGATCGACGCGAACAGGCGGTCCTTGGCGAAGAGATAGTCCGACACGACGCCGCCGCGCGCGAACAGATCGCCCTGCGACAGCTCGCCCTGTTGCTGGTAGCGCGCCAGCAGGTAGAACAGCTGCACCGACATCGCGTTGCGCCGCGGGTCCTTGTAGAACGGCCCCAGGAACGGGTTCTCCTCGGGGCTCTCGTGGATCACGCGCGCGTGCAGCTCCTCGCCCAGCAGGTCCGTCAGGCTGGTCTTGCCTGCCCCGATGGGCCCCTCGACGGCGATGTACCGAGGACGCTGCGTGCGCAAGACGATCCCCTATAACCCGCCGGAGTCCCCGTTGGCTAGTAGCACCTCGATGCGCGCGTTCGTGGGCCGCGCGTGCGCGGGCGGTGGCACGGTCAAGCTTCCCTGCAGCGCCGCTGCCACGCAGCGGCTGGTCGCGCCGGCGTCGAACGGCGGCGGCAGGTGCGCGGTCGCGCGCGTCACCGCCCCGCGCGTGTCGAATTCGGCCTCGACCACGAAGCGCACGGTGTCGTGGCCGCGCGATGGCATCGCGTCGACGAAGCACGCGTCCCAGGGCGGCGGGCGCTGCTTGAGCGCGGCGTCGATCACGGGCGCGGCGAGGGGGCCCTGCGAGGAGACGGTCGCGGTGGCGACCGCGTGCCAATGGTAACGCGGGGGAGGCGGCACGGACGGCGACGAGGACGGCGACGGGGAGAGCGCCAGGGCCGTCAGGTGGGCTCGGGCTCGAGCAAGCCAGGGGCTCCTGGGCTGGCGCGCGATGAACTCTTGAAAAGCGGCCTGCGCGTCGTCGGTTTTCCCGCCGACCTCGCTCGCAAGGCCGATGTAGTAGAAGACGTCGCCCTCGGGCAGGAACGAAAAGTCGGCGCCCGGCTGCTGCGCCAGCCGCAGCAGGGAGCCGCTCGGGTCCATGGCGACGGCGCGGCCCATCGCCTCGTGAGCCGCCACATCTTGCCGATCGCGATCCAGCGCCACGCCGAGCCCGTAGTAGCTGAACGCCAGGCCCTGTTCGTGACCGCGCCGATCGGCGGCGTGCTCGTCGATGCGGATCGCCTCGTGGTAGCGATCCGCGGCTTCGCGCAACCGCCCGAGCGCCATCAGCAACTCGGCGGCGTTCGCGTAGGCCCCAGCCTCGGTTTCGCCGAGCGCGATCTGCTGATCGTAGCTGGCGAGCGCCTCGCGATAGCGCCCGAGACGCGAGCGCTCGAGCCCGAGCCGGAACCAGCACGCCGCCTTCTGCCCGGGCAGGCGCGCCAGCGGCTCGGCGCGCTCGAGAGTCGCCACGGCGTCGGCGGGGTGCCCGCGCAACGACTGCACTTCGAAGAGTAGAAACAGCGTCGCGAAGTCGAACGGCGACAGCGCCAGCGCTTCGCGCAAGCGCGCCTCGCTCGACGCCAACCGCTCGGAGAGCTGCGGGCGCCCGCGATCTCCCGACGGCGTCACGCCTTCGGCCAGCAGGTCGCGCGCCTTCTGCACCAGGCGATCGAACTGGTCGCGCTGGGGATCGGCGATGTGCTGCCACATGGCCGGCTCGGCCGCCGCCGATCGCGACGGCGCGAACGTGCCGACGAGCGCCGCGGCGGCGACCCACGCCGCGCGCGCCGGAACCCATGCGCGCGTCGAGATCGACATCGCCATCAGTATATCGCGTACGCGGTCAGCGCGGGACAGCGGGCTCGGCCCGATACGCGTCGAGCGGCAGGCCGGGATAGCTTGCTTGCCATCGCGCGCGAAACAGCGCCGCCAGCTCGGCCGCGTGCGGTCCGTCGCGGCGCAGGGCCACACCGTAGGTGAACACGTCGGGAAAGACATCGTAGTGCGCCCAGAGCTCGGGGCTGTCGAGGATGTCGCGAATCATCTGGGTGTGGTCGGGGTGAGGCAGCCAGATCACGTCGGGCGCGCGGCGCCAGAGCTCGGCGGCGCGAAACCCGTGGCGCGCGAAGTCGGGGTCGTGCAGGCCGAGCACGTCGACGATCACCGCATCGGGCGCGGCCGCACCGGGGAGGCCGTGCTCGGACATGGCGAAGCGCGTGCCCGCCGGCGCGGCGCGCGCGAAGCGAGCCATCTCCTGCGAGGACGTCCACGAGTCCAGGTCCGGCAGCGGCTCGCCAGCGGCGATGGTGTAGCCGCCCAGCGGCGCGAGCGCCTGCGTGGCCGCCCGCGCCTGGTAGTGCGTGCCTGCGGCGCCCAGCGCCCAGCCGCCGCCAAGAAGAAGCACGAGCGCAGCGCAGAGGCGCGCAACGATCGCCGGCGCGGTCACCTGCATGGGTGACGCGAGGAATCGATCGAAGCTCAGCGCGGCGGCAACGACGATGAAGGGCAGCGACGGGAAATAGAACCGACCCAGATGTCCCATGATCTGGTTCACGTCGAACAACACCGCGGAGGTCGCGGCCGCCGGCACCAGCAACGCCAGCACGAGACGTCCGCTGCGGCGTGTGGTGAACAGGATCAGCGCGGCGATGAACGGCGCGAGCCCGCCGAGAAAGACACGCAGGAACCAGAACGGGTTCCAGGTGAACTCGCCCGCGAAGCCAAGGTAGTAGTTCGGCCGCTTGACGTAGGCGCCGAGCGGCAGCGGCGTGCCCAGCCAGTGCGCCTTGAGCGCAAGATCGATCGCGACCAGCGCTGCCAGCGTCGCGACGAATGCGAGCAACGGCCGGCGGCTGACCGCGAGCGGCTTGCTCGACGCGAGACACAACCCGGGAACCAGCAGCGCGTCGATCGCGCTGTCCGGACGCACCTGGTAGGCGACGTACGCGACGACTGCGGTCGCGATCGCGCGCCGGATCGTCGGCGCGTCAGCCAACGCGAGCGCGGCAAAGACCAGCGCGGTGTTGGCCAGCGCCGCCAGCATGGTGTCCATGCCGGTCAGCGCGTGAAACTGAAAAATGTCGGTGTAGGCGAGCAGCGGCAGGAGCAACGCCGCCCAGACCCACCCCTGCCGCCGCAGCGCCGGCTGCTGCGCAAAGCGCGCGCAGGTGAGCGCCAGCGCCGCGACGAGCAGGATCGCCGCGGCGACGGAGCTGATCCGTAAAACCGCCGCGCCGCCCAACGCGGGCCGCGTCCAGCGCACCAGCGCCACGACCAGCACGTGCGGCAGGCTGGTCGCGCCGTAGACCGGCGGCTCGCCGCGGTTCCACCGCAAGCCGAACCCGGCGAGCAGGTTGTGCGCGTAGCGCAGGAACATGTACGCGTCGTCGAAGTCGGTGGGCGGTGCGCGAACCAGTGCGTGCAGCCGCTCTCCAGCAATCAGCACGACGAAAGGCACGCAGAGGCGCCGCAGCCACTTTGCTTGCAACCCGCCGGAGTCTAACAGCCTGGCGCGACCACGCTCCGGACGTCAGAGAAGGCAGAGGTTGAGCAGCGTCTGGCATCCGCCCGCGCCGTTGCAGGAACCAGCCAGACTGATACCGGGGCACGAGCAGGCATTGCCGCTTGGGAAGCTGCACTGCATGGGATCCGCTGCGTTACATTGGCCACCGCACGGATCGCCGGCCGTGCCGCAGGCTCCGCGCTGACCGTGAGGTTGGCCGGAGTTGAGAGCCGTGCACTGCCCCTCCAGGCCCATGACATCGCACGCCTGGCAGGTACCATTGCACGCTCGGTCGCAGCAGAAGTTGTCGATGCACAGACTGTTCTGGCAGTCGGCAGCGACGGTGCAGGACGATCCCATCGGCCGCGCAGTGGTGCATAGGTGCGTGGTCGGATCGCAGTTCGGCGCCGCGGCGGTGCAGTCGGCGCTGGTTGCGCACGTCGCGAGGCAGGCCGTCTGGGCGGCGTTGCAGTTGAGGCCGAGCGGACACGCGCTCACTGCGGCCGCCGCGCAGGAACCAGCCCCGTCGCAGAATCGCGCCGACGTCAGCGTGCTGCCGCTGCAACTTGGCGCGGCGCAGTTGACGGTTGGGCTCGCCGGCACGCAGGCAGCGGTGGTCGCGGCGGTGGGCGCGCATTGGGCGGCACAGACGCCGGTGCCGCCGCAGGGTGCGCGCGATCCGTGCGGCGGCCCCGAGTTGACCGCCAAGCACGCCCCCCGGCTGGGAGAGATGTCGCACGCCTGACACTGTCCGGTGCAGGCCACATTGCAACAGAACCCGTCGACGCAGAAGCCCGAGAGGCATTGCGTCCCGGCGGTGCAAACCGAACCGATTCCGAGGCCCGGCGCGCCACCCGTCCCGGCTGCGCCGCCGCCCATTCCGGTCGCGCCGCCCAACCCCTGCGCGCCGCCCATTCCCGTCGCACCGCCGGTGCTCATCGCGCCGCCCGCACCGGTTCGACCGCCCGTGCCGACCGCCCCACCGGCGCCGGCGTGGCCGCCCGTCCCCGTCGCGCCCGCCGCGCCAGTCATGCCGGCGACGCCCGTCGAGCCCCCGCTGCCCCCGACGATCGCGCCGCCGTGCCCGCCCGAGCCGACGATGGCGCCGCCGCCACCGCCGATTCCGCCGGTCCCGGCGCCTCCGCCTCCGCCTGCGCCCGAGACCGGTCCGCCGCCGGCGCCGGCCTGACCGCCTCCGCCGCCCGCGCCGCCGGCATGAGAACCTCCCGCGCCCTCACCGGAGCTGCCAGCGTCGCCACCGACACCACCGACCACGTCGGAGACGCACTCCGGCGGCAGGCCCTCGAACGGCTCGTGGTAGCACCGCTGGCAGGGGAAGGCGCAAGCGAGCCCGCGCGGGCATTGTCCCCCGGCGCACGCCAGGTGCCCGTCCTCGATTGACGGGTCGTAACAGGCGACGACCGTCGCCGCCAGCGCGCACCCGAGAAAAACCACGACCTTCACGAAGGCCGCTGGCCCGGCGGCGCTGCGGTTCGACGACCATCGCGATGCTGTCATGACGTCCCTTTCGTCAGAAGGTCAGCCGCAGGCGCGCGCCCGCGAACCCCGGCGCCACGCTCGCACCGCCACCGACGGTCACGCGCGCCTGCGACCGCGGGCGCGCGGCACTCGCGCGCTCGGCCCGTTCGCGCGAGTGGCCGACCGCGTAGAGGATCCCGCCGGTGATCACGGCCGCGGCGCCGACGGCGAGAAAGATCTCCTCCAGCGTCTGGTCGCGCAGGCCGTCCGTCTGAGTCTGGGGATAGTAAGTGCCGGGGTTGCCCGGCGAGCCGTTCTTCGACGCCTGCTCCACGCTGTTGCTCGCGTTCCGCGCGAGGATCCCGAACGTGAGTCCCGCGCCCAGCAACGCGACGCCAATGCCGCCCACCGTGAGCGCTGGAACGTCGAAGCGCGATCTCGTTCGCGGCTCGCCGGTGCTGCGCGCGCTGACGAGCACGGGCTGCGGGCTCGCCTCGGCGGCGCGCGGGGGCACACGCGCGTCCGCCGCGCCGAGGCGCAGCGTCAGGTGCACGGTCTCGCGCGGCGCGGCCACGATCCGCTCGGTGGTGACCACGCCGGTGCCGGTGTTGCGCGCCCCCACCTCGTGCGGCCCGGCGTCGACATAGACCGATCCGCTGAGCGGCGTGACGCCACGCCGCCGTCCGTCGACGGAGATCTCGGCGCCCGGCGGATCGCTCGTGACCGCCAGTGTCGCCACGCGCGCGCGCAGCAGCTCGCGCTCGTGCTCCGCTTTTTCCCGCGTGCCCGGTGGCGCGTGATCGGCGTGAGCGAGGAACGCGTCGAACGCCTCCATCGCGTCGGCATCACGGCCCAGGCCCTGATAGGCCAGTCCGCGGTCGTAGAAGAT
>CAZNCQ010000215.1:0-1929 GCA_964571275.1 uncultured Myxococcales bacterium | reverse complement strand
GTGCCGTGCTCGCGCGCAACGCGACGACGAACAACAGCGCCGGCGCGATGGCACGTCCGCCCCACGCATGCCGTTCAGAGATCAACGATTCCATCCGTTCCGGCAGAGGGGCGCGCACGGCGCGCATCGGTGCGCCGGCGCGTGGAAGCCTCCCCGACTCGCCGCTTCGCGGGCGCGGGCTGTTCAGAAGGCGCGGCCTGGAGCGGGATCCGAGGAACCTCGGGCACCGCCGCCGCGGGCGGCGCGGCGAGTGGCTCGGGCGCGCGGACCGAGTCGACCGCGGTCGCCGCCAGGGGCCCGGAGTCGCCGATCTTCGTGGGCGCCGCCGCGGCGACGACGCGCGCCTTGGCCGCCGCCAGCGAGGCGGCCGCATGTTGCGGCGGACGTCCCGCACGTGAAAGCGCGACGGCGGCGACCGCGACCAGCGCGACCAGCCCCGCGGCCGCGCCGGCGACGCGCCGGTCGAGCGTCGCGAGGCGCGAGAGCAGCGAAGGATGCGGAAGACGCGGAAGAGGCGGAAGACGCGGCAACCGCCACAGGTGACGCCGTCGAAGCCGTCGCGGAGGCGGCGTCGGGAGCACCACGCTGGGCAACATCGCCGTCGCGCTCCCCGGCATGAGCCAGGTCAGGCCGGCGTCGTCCTGGCCCGCGGTCGCCAGCGTCTCGGCCACCTCGGCCATCGACGACGGGCGGTCGGTGGGTTTCTTCGCCAGCATGCGCGCGACCAGGTCGTCGAGCCACGCCGGGACCGCGGCCACGCGCTCCGAAACGCGCGGCGGCGCCTCGAACATGTGCGCGGCGAGGATCGCGCGGATGCCGTCGCGCTCGAACGGCGGCTTGCCGCAGATCATCTCGAAGAGGATGCAGCCAAGCGCGTAGACGTCGGCGCTGGGGGAGACCTGCTCGGCGGAGTTGCACTGCTCTGGCGCGATGTACATCGGCGTGCCGAGCAGCATCCCGGCGCGCGTGATGGGTTCGTTCCCCCGATCGTCGGTCAAGAGCTTCGCCAGCCCGAAGTCGAGGACCTTAATCCGCCGCTCCGTCACGCTCGACGAGGCCACGACCCGGGAGACGAAGACGTTTCCCGGCTTCAGATCGCGGTGAACGACGCCGTGTCCGTGAGCGGCGCCGACGGCCGACGCGATCCGCTGCGCGATCGCGCACGCGGTCTGCCAGGGCAGCGAGCCGGTGCGCTCCAGGCACGCGGCCAGCGTCTCGCCGTCGAGATACTCCATGACGATGTACGCGCGTCCACTCGACTCGACGTCGTAGTCGAACACCTCGACGATGCCCGGGTGGTGGATCAACGACGTCGCGAGCGCTTCGAGGAAGAAGCGCTTCACGACATCGCGATCCTTGCTCAGGTCTGGCGCGAGAACTTTGATCGCCGCGCGCCGCGCGATGGTGTGATGCTGGGCGAGATAGACCACGCCCACGCCGCCCTTACCCAGGGTGGCGACGACTTCGTAGTTCCCGAAGGTCTCACCAACCATGGTTCCCGGCAGAAACTGGCCATGTCTGCCGGGACGTCAAGGGAAGGGCAAGGATATCTCCTTACCTCGGACTCGGACTCGTACCCGTGCTCGTCGCCGGTCGCGTTCGTCGATCCCAGATCGCAGAAGCGGCCCTACAGATCCAGGTCGGCTTGCGCGGCGCGCTCCATGATGAACTTGAAGCGTGCTTCCACGTCCTTGCCCATCAACTCCGTCAAGATCCGGTCGGTCTCTTCGATATTGTCGATCGTGACGCGCAGCAGGCGCCGCGTCGCCGGATCGAGCGTCGTGCGCCGCAGCTCCTCGGGCTGCATTTCACCCAGGCCCTTGAACCGCATGATCTCCGGCTTCGCGTTCTTGGGCAGCGCGCCCACGATGCGATCGCGGTCGGCCTCGTCGAGCGCCCAGAACGTCTCCTTGCCGTGGTCGACGCGGA
>CAZNCQ010000214.1:0-12380 GCA_964571275.1 uncultured Myxococcales bacterium | reverse complement strand
CACAACATGCAACAAGCGGCGCGCGTCTCGGACTACACTGCGTTCATGTACCTGGGACGAATCGTCGAATTCGGCGACACCAAGACGATGTTCACCAAACCAACCCACCAGCAGACGGAAGAGTACATCACGGGCAGGTTCGGGTGAGCCTCCAGCAGCACACCAGCCAGGACTTCGAGGCGGAGCTGGAACTGGTGCGCCAGCGGTTGTTCGCGATGGGCCGGCACGTCGGCGACGTGCTGGACCAGGCGGCACGGGCGATGAGCACGCACGACACCGAGCTGGCCAACCGGATCATCCTCGGCGACGACGAGACCGACTCGATGGAGCTCGAGATCGATCATATGTGCCTGGAGACGCTGGCGCGCCGGCAACCGGTGGCGGACGACCTGCGCCTGCTGACGTCGGCGATGAAGCTGGTGATCGAGCTCGAACGCATCGGCGATCTCGGCGTCAGCGTCGCCGCGCGCGTCGTCGAGCTGGCGAGCGAGCCCGAGCTGACGCCGCCTGACGACCTGGTGCGCATGCTGACCACGGCGCGCGAGATGCTGGCCGAGGCGCTGGGCGCGCTCGAGACCGAGAACGTCGAGCGCGCCACGCGCGCGATCGCCAAGGACGACGTCGTCGACGGGTACTACACCCAGATCTTCAACGACGTGCTGAGCCGCATGCGCGAGGACCCTGACAACATCTTCCGGGCGACGCGCATCCAGGCCATCTCCAAGTACATCGAGCGCGTCGGCGACCACGCCACCAATGTCGCCGAGCGCGTCATCTTCATCCTGACCGGCGAAGAGATCCGGCACCTGCCGCGCGTCCGGCGCAGCGACGTGTCGTGACGCTCGTCGCGCCCAATCGACTTGGCAAGGCCGGCGCATCTGACAAGATGCCGGCATGAGCACCGACAGCGCGGCCGCCCCGGCGGCGACAGTGGACACCGCCGAGCTCACGTCCTCCCTGGCCGCGATCGTCGGCCCGGCGGGCGTGGTGACGGCACCCGACGATCTCGACCCGTACTTGCAAGACTGGCGCGGCCGCTTCAAGGGGCGAGCGGTCTGCCTGGTGCGCCCGGCGAACACTGACGAAGTGTCGCGCGTGCTGGCCTTGCTCTGCGCGCGTGGGATCCCCGTGGTCCCGCAAGGTGGCAACACCGGCCTGTGCGGCGGCGCCACGCCCGACGAGACCGGACGAGCCGTGGTGCTGTCGCTGTCCCGTATGAACCGCGTGCGCTCGGTCGACGCGTTCGACAACCTCATCACCGTCGAGTCGGGCTGCATCTTGCAACAGGTGCAGGAAGCCGCGAGCGCCGCGGGCCGGCTGTTCCCGCTGTCGCTCGCCGCCGAAGGGACCTGCCAGATCGGCGGCAACATCTCGACCAACGCGGGCGGCACCGCGGTGCTGCGCTACGGAATGACGCGCGACCTGGTCCTGGGGCTCGAGGTCGTGCTGCCGACCGGCGAGGTGTTGTCGATGCTGCGCGGGCTGCGCAAGGACAACACCGGGTACGATCTCAAGCAGCTCTTCATCGGCGGCGAGGGCACGCTGGGCGTGGTCACGGCAGCGACGCTGAAGCTGTTCCCGCAGCCGCGCGAGGTGATCACCGCCCTGGTCGCCGTGCCCACTCTATCGGCGGCGGTGCAGTTGCTCCGCCACCTGCAGGCCGACGCCGGCGACAACGTCATCACGTTCGAGCTCATCGCCGACGTCGCGCTCGATCTGGTGTTGCGGCTGGTTCCCGGCCACGCCCCACCCTTCCCGCGCACGCCCCCATTCTCCGTGCTGCTCGAGGTCGCGAGCTTCTGGCGCGGCTTCTCCGCCGCCGACGCCGTCGAGGACAGCTTGGCGCGCGCCAATGAAACTGGTCTCTGCGACGACGCGATCGTGGCGCGCGACGACACGCAGTCCGCGGCGCTGTGGCGCATCCGCGAGGACGTGCCCGAGGCCGAGCGGCGCGCCGCCAGCGCGATCAAGCACGACGTCAGCGTGCGCCCCGGCCTCATCCCCGCCTTCGTCGACGCCACGCGCGCCGCCGTCGAAAGGGTGCTGCCCGGCGCAGGCATCATCCTGTTCGGCCACCTCGGCGACGGCAGCCTGCACCTCAACGTCGTGCCGCCCGGCCAGGGCAAGAACCGAATTCCGCCCGACATCCACGCGCGCGTCTGGCGCGCCGTGCACGACGTGGTCACCGCCCACGAGGGCAGCATCAGCGCCGAGCACGGCATCGGCCAGCTGAAACGCGACGAGCTCTGGCACTATCGCTCCGCGCTCGACCACCGACTGATGCGGGGGATCAAGGACGCGCTCGACCCGCGCGGCCTGATGAACCCGGGCAAGGTGGTCTGAGCGCGCCTCATCGCTGCACGGGAATCGCGCGGATCGCCGAACCGGGCATGACGTCCGCGACGCGATCGGCGATCGCCGCGAGCGCGACTCGCTGCAACTCGGCCGCGTCGACCCCGTCGTGGCCGGCCGCGCCCGGAAGGGTGCGTGTCGCCGTTGCGTCGCCCGCAACCAGGACGTGGTAGCCCAGCACGGAGGCGTCGCTGGCGGTGATCAGCACGGCCAGGTGGGTCATGAACCCGCCCACGATCAACGTGTCGATGCCGCGACTCCGCAGCTCCGCGTCCAGGTCCGTGCGCGAAAATCCACCGCCGGTCGCCTTCTCGATCACCAGATCGCCCGCGCGCGGCGCGAGCTCCGGCACGAGGGCCGCCGCCGCCGTGCCGCGCCGGAACAGCGGCGTGCCGGGGCGGTCGATCACGTTGTGCACGACCACGACCAGGATGCCCGAGCGGCGCGCCCACGCCGCCAGGTCGACCGCGCTCCGGATCGCGGCCCGGCTCGACGGCAGCGGCAAGCCGCCCCGCACGAACTCCTGCTGGAAATCGACGAGCACCAGCGCGGTCTTCGCGGCCCGTAACGAGGTCGGCGGCCCAAGACCGTAAAGTGCGCGCAGCGTCCTTGCCTCCGGCGCCGCCCGGCTCGAGCCCGAGCCGATCATCAGCGACGCCAGCAAGACCACCATGGCCAGGGTTCCCACACACATCTTCAATCCGTTCAGGGTCTGCATTCGGTCCTCCTTCCACGAGCGAAGATGCGCGCCTTTGCGGGCTGCATGAATGCGATATATCGCAGCTCGCACGTGCAATAATGCAGCCCATGCTCTGGGACGACCTGCGCGTGCTCCTCGCCGTCCACCAAACCGGGAGCCACAAGCGGGCTGGGCGACAGCTCGGCGTCGATCCGACGACGGTGGGCCGGCGCCTCGGCGCGCTCGAACGCGCCGTGGGAACGCGCCTCTTCTCGCGGACGCCCGATCGCGTGCAGGCGACGTCGGCCGGTTTGAAGCTGGTGCTGCACGCGGAGCGGATGGAGGCCGAAGCCATCGCGGCCGAGCGCGCGCTGCTGGCCGCCGGCGATGGGGTCGAGGGCTCTTTGCGCGTGACCGCGCCCGACGGATTCATGCACTACGTGCTGCTGCCGGCGCTGGCCGAGCTCCGGCGCGAGCACCCTCGGCTCTCTGTCGACCTGCGCGCCGACACGCGCGTCCTGGACCTGTCGCGGCGCGAGGCGGACGTCGCGGTGCGACTGCTGCGGCCGAAGGAGCCGGCCCTGATCGCGCGACGGCTCGGGCAGATGCGCTTCTCCCTGTTCGCCAGCCAGGGTTACCTGGATCGGGCCGGGGTGCCGCGCACGCTCGCGGCGCTCGCGTCGCACGACTTCATCGGGTTCGAGCCGTCGCTCGACCAGCTTCCGCAGACCCGGTGGCTGCGGCGAGTGACGGCGGCGCCGCGCTACGTCGTCCGCGCCAACACCACGGTCACGCAGGTGCTTGCGTGCGCGGAGGGGCACGGCATCGCGCTACTGCCGGCGTTCGTCGCGTCCGGAGAGCCCCGACTGCAGCGCCTGCTGCCACGGTTGCTGGGCCCCTCGCGCGATATGTGGGGCGTCACGCACGCCGACATGCGCGGGAACGCACGCGTGGCCGCCGTGCTCGGATGGCTCGCCGGCTCGGGCGTCCGGTGACGGTTCGTCCCTGGACGCCGCGATCCTTTCGCCGCCGGAGTGAGATAGCGTGGCGGACATGAGCCTTGCCCCGGTCGACCGCCTGACCGCCCTGCCCGACTCCGTCTGCGCCGCGCTCATCACCCGGTTCGAAGGAGCGGGGTTCGTCCCCGAGTTGCTCGCGGAGGCGGAGCGGTTCGCGCCCGGGCTCCTGCTCGCGCCGCGCCTGCCGCTGCTGCGCTGGTGGCTCGCGCGAAGGCCCGAGCCGGGCGCGCGGCTCGCTCGCCTGTTCAAATACGACGAGCCGCTCGCGACGAATGACGCGCGCGGCGCCCTGGGCGCGGATCTCGCGGGTGCGCTCACGGATGCCGGGATCCTCGAGCCAACCCCCGACGGCACCCAGATCGCCGCCCGCTTCATGATCACCCCGATCGCGCCGCGGCTCTGGCTGCTCTCCGATTCGCTGGCCGCCGGCCGCGACGCCGTGATGGGGCCCGGTGGCGGAACCGAGCACCTCGCGCGGCTGGTCCCGAGGCCCTTCGCCGGCACGGCGCTGGATGTCGGGTGTGGCGCCGGATCGCTCGCGCTGATCGCGGCGCGGGCCGGCGCCCGGCGCGCGGTGGGCGTCGACATCAACGCGCGCGCCATCGAGATCGCGCGGTTCAACGCGCGATTGAACCGGCTCGCCGTCGAGTTTCGCGCGGGCGACGGTGTCGCGCCCGTCGCGGGCGAGATGTTCGACCTGGCGATCTCACAGCCGCCCTTCGTCGTGCAGCCCGGCGGCGAGGCCGAGCGCACCTTCCTGTTCGGCGGCCCCGACGGCGATGACCTGCCTCGCCGCCTGCTCGGTGAGATGGCGCCGGTCCTCGCTCCGGGCGGCCAGGCGCTGGTGCTGCTGCAGTCGCCCGCGCGCGACGACTCGCCTCTCGTCACCCGCATGCGCGCCGCGCTCGGCGGGGCACCGGTCGACCTGCTCACCGTCGGAGCGAAGGCGCCGTCGCTGGCGACGCAGGCGTCGGTGTTCGCGTCGTTCGAGGATCCCGCGCTCGGCGCGCGCTACGACGCGGCGGTGAAGCGCTATCTCGACCACGTCGCCGCGCGCGGGATCGCGCGCTTCGACGGAGCCCTGGTCGTCCTCGGCCGCCGCAGCGCCGCGCGCGCCGACGCGCCCGACCAACCGCCGCGGCGCTACACGATCGGTATCCAGGTCGCGCACGCCGACTACGACGCCGTGTCGCTGGATCGCTACTTGCGCGGCCTGGACTTGCTGTCATTGGCGCCGGAAGACTTCGAGCGAGCCTGCTTGCAAGTGTCGCCGCACGCCACGGTCGCGGCAGAGAGCAACGACGCACCGCCGGCGCCTGGCGAGCGGCAGCTGATTCGCATCGGGGGTCGTGGCGTGGGTGCCGACTGGCGCGCCGACGCGAGCCGCCTGACGCTGCTCAAGGCCGTCGACGACGCCGCGTCGCTGGGGGACGCGTTGCGCGGACTCTCCGGAGCGGCGTCCGCCGGCCTGGCCGGTACTACGCGGGAAAGTATCCTCGCGACCGTCCGCGAGGCGCTGATTCACGGCGTGCTCGAAATCGCGTCATGAGTCGACCGGATCGGCGCGACCCCTCCAGACCGCGGCCAGGTAGTCGCGGTTCATGCGCGCGATGGTCGACGCGCGGATCCCTTTCGGGCAGACCGCCTCGCAGGCGCCGGCGTTGCTGCAGCCGCCGAAGCCCGCGCGATCAGCCTCGGCGATCATGCCGCGCGCTCGCGATGCGCGTTCGGCTTGCCCCTGCGGCAGGTGGCCGAGGTGCGCGAGCTTCGCGGCCGTGAACAGCGACGCCGAGGCATTCGGGCAAGCGGCCACGCACGCGCCGCAACCGATGCAGGCCGCCGCGTCCATCGCGGCTTCGGCCTCGGGCTTGGCGACCGGGACGGCGTTGGCCTCGGGTGCGCGGCCCGTGGGCGCCGTGATGTAACCACCGGCCGCGATGATGCGGTCGAACGCCCCGCGGTCGACCACCAGGTCGCGCACGACCGGAAAGCCCCGCGCGCGCCAGGGCTCGAGCCACAGCTCCTGGCCGTCGCGAAACGCACGCAAATGCAGCTGGCAGACGGTGGTGCGCGCGCGTGGGCCGTGCGCGACCCCGTCGATCATGAAGCCGCACGCGCCGCAGATCCCCTCGCGGCAATCGCTCTCGAACGCGATCGGCACGCCGCCCTCGCGCGCGAGGCGTTCATTGAGCACGTCGAGCATCTCCAGGAACGACATGTCCGCCGAGGCATCGACGACCTGGTAGCGCTCGAAGCGCCCCGCGTCCGCCACGGAACGCTGCCTCCACACGTGCAGATCGAGCTTCATTGATAGCTCCTCTCGCTGGGAGTGACCGTGGTGAACGCCAGCGGTTCGACCCGGCGCCGCGCGGGCGCGTCCGGGCCGGCGTGCTCCCAGACGGCGACGTGCGCGAAGCGGGCGTCGTCGCGCTTCGCCTCGCCGGCGGGCGTCTGATGCTCGACGCGGAAGTGGCTGCCGCAAGACTCTTCGCGCTCGAGCGCGTCGCGGCACATCAGCTCGCCGAGCTCGATGAAGTCGGCGACGCGCCCGGCGCGCTCCAGCGATTGGTTGAGCTCGCTGCCGCGGCCGGGAACGACCACGTCACGCTCATACTCGGCCCGCAACTCGGCAACGCTCTCGAGCGCCGCGCGCAGCCCGCCCGCCGAGCGCGACATTCCACACTCGTCCCACAGGACCGTGCCGAGGTCGCGATGGAACGCCGCCGCCGGGCGCCGCCCGCGCGCCGACACCAGCGCCTCCACCCGGCGCGCGACGCCTGCCATCGCCTCGGCGAACGCCGGGTGGGTCACGCCCACCTCGACGTCCGCCAGCTTCGCCGACGCCAGGTAGTCGCCCACCGTGAGCGGCGCGATGAAGGTGCCGTCGGCGAGCCCCTGCATCAGCGCGGAGGCCCCCAGTCGGTTGGCGCCGTGGTCGGAGAAGTTCGCCTCGCCGAGCACGAACAGACCGGGGATCGTGCTCATGAGCGCGTAATCCACCCACAGCCCGCCCATCGTGTAGTGCGGCGCGGGATAGATCCGCATCGGCGCCGCATGCGGATCCTCGTCGGTGATGCGCTGGTACATCTCGAAGAGGTTGCCGTAGCGCTCGTCGATCGCCGGGCGCCCGAGCCGCGCGATCGCGTCACCGAGGTCGAGGTAGACGCCGTAGCCGCCCGGCCCGACGCCGCCTCCCGCGTCGCACACGGCTTTCGCCGCGCGGCTGGCGACGTCGCGCGGCACCAGGTTGCCGTACGACGGATAGCGCCGCTCGAGGAAGTAGTCGCGCTCCGCCTCGGGGATCTCCGGGGCCCGCCGCGTGTCGCCGGGGACGCACGGTACCCACACGCGGCCGTCGTTGCGCAGCGACTCGCTCATCAGCGTCAGCTTGGCCTGGTGCCCGCCGGTCGCGGGGACGCACGTGGGGTGGATCTGCGTGAAGCACGGGTTGGCGAACGCGGCGCCACGCTTGTACGCGCGCCAGATCGCCGTCGCGTTCGAGCCGAGGGCGTTCGTCGAGAGGCGGAAGACGTTGGCGTAGCCACCGGTCGCCAGCACCACGGCGTGCGCGGCGTGGCCGGTGATGGCGCCGGTGGCGAGATCGCGCGCGACGATGCCGCGCGCGGCTCCATCGACGACGACCAGGTCGAGCATCTCGTGGCGCGCGAGCATCCGGCACTGACCGAGCGCGACCTGGCGCTCCAGCGCCTGATACGCCCCGAGCAACAGCTGCTGCCCGGTCTGGCCGCGCGCGTAGAACGTGCGCGACACCTGCGCGCCGCCGAACGAGCGGTTGGCGAGCGATCCGCCGTACTCGCGCGCAAATGGCACGCCCTGGGCGACGCACTGGTCGATGATGCCGGCCGAGAGCTGCGCCAGGCGGTAGACGTTGGCCTCGCGCGAGCGGAAGTCGCCGCCCTTGATCGTGTCGTGAAACAGGCGGCGCACGCTGTCGCCGTCGTTCTGGTAGTTCTTGGCGGCGTTGATGCCGCCCTGAGCGGCGATGCTGTGCGCGCGCCGCGGGCTGTCCTGGAAGCAGAAGCAGGTCACGGGGTAGCCGAGCTCGGCGAGCGACGCCGCGGCCGACGCCCCGGCCAGCCCGGCGCCGACGACGATGACGCTGTACCGCCGGCGATTGGCCGGGCTCACCAGCTTCATCTCGGCCTTGAAGGTGTCCCACTTGGTTTCGAGCGGCCCGGGCGGGATCCGCGCGTCCAGCGTCGCCGGCGCGTTCATCGCAGACCTCCGGAGACGACGGCGATGATCACCGCCAACAGACCCGCGGCGACGGTGATGGCGGCGCCGAGCGCGAGGCGCCGCAAACCGGGCGCCCCCCGCTCGGGCGTGAGGCCGAGCGATTGCAGTGCGCTCCAGGCGCCGTGCGCGACGTGCAACGCCAGCGCCGCGATGGCGACGACGTAGACGGCGCTCCAGGGCGCGACCCGGAAGAGAGCGACGACGTTGTCGTGCACCGCGAGCCGCACGAAGTGCGGGTGCAGGATCCCCCAGGTCAGGTTCGCGAGGTGCAGGACGACGAAGAGCGCCAGCACGACGCCCGACGCCAGCATGGCGCGCGCCGCCCGGCCTGGGCCGCGCGGCGCACCACAGCGATAGCTCGTCGGCCGCGCCCGGCGCCGCCGCGCCGACAGCTGGAGCGCGACCACGACGTGCGCGGCGAACGCTGCAACCAGGAGCGCGCGCACCGACCACAGCAAGACCGGCGACGCGCGCAGGCTGCGCGCATAGGCGTCGATCCGAGCCCGCTCGGCGAAGATCTGCAAGTTCGCGAGCATATGGACCAGCACGTACCCGCACAGCACCAGGCCGCTCGCGGCGCTGACAGCCTTCTTCCCCACGGTCGAGCGACCGAGGGCGAGACCAAGGACGACGATGCGCGACCTCGACATGCGACGAACCTCCGGGGATCTGAACTACGGGATGGCGCACCCACCGACAACTCTAATAAACTGATTCTCTGGATGAAGATTTCTAATGATGCTCGAAACCCTCAAGACCTTCTGTGACCTGGTCGAGACCGGCAGCTTCTCGCGCGCCGCGCGCCTGAACTTCGTCACCCAGTCCGCGGTCAGCCAGCAGCTGCGCACGCTCGAGCGACACTACGGCCGGCGCCTGGTCGACCGCGGCGCGCGCCGCAGCCTGCAGATGACCGACGCCGGCAGGCAGCTGTTCGCCGAGGCGCGCGCCGTCGTCGAGCGCCTCAAGGCGCTGGAGGATCGCCTGCGCCAGCGCCCCGGCGTCGTCGCAGGCTCGGTGACGATTGCCTCGGTGTACAGCGTCGGCCTGCACACCCTGCCCGCGCCGATGAAGATCTTTCTGCGCGCTCACCCGCAAGTGAATCTGCGCCTGGTCTACCGCCGCACCGACGAGATTTACCAGGCCTGCCTCGACGGCGGGGTCGATCTGGGGGTGGTCGCGATCCCCGGGCGCCGCTCGCAGATCGAGATCGTGCCGCTACGGCCCGACGAGCTGGTTCTGGTCTGCCCGCCCGGTCATGCGCTCGCGCGCCGGCTGCGTCGGGGCGCCGCCAACGCCGTCCACCTGGCCGACCTGGCCAATCAGCCGTTCATCGCGTTCGACCGCGACATCCCGACGCGCCGCCTGGTCGATCGTTTTCTGCGCGCCGCCAAGACGACGGTCGTCGTGACCATGGAGCTCGACAACATCGAGACCATCAAGCGGTCCGTCGAGGCCGGTCTCGGCATCTCGATCCTGCCGCGCCCCGCGCTGGAGAACGAAGTGAGGGCCGGAACGCTGGTGGCGCGCTCATTCGCGGGCGCGAAGCTCACGCGCCCGATCGGAATCATCTACCGCCGCGGCCGCGAGCTCTCCGCTGCATGCCAGGCGTTCCTGGAGACGCTGCGGCGCTAGCCGCTGCGCGCCGCGCGCCGCGCCTTGCCCGCCGCGGGCGCGACCGCGCCGAGCAGGTAGCGCGCCAGCGCTTCGCCCGCGAGGTCCGGCGGGATCAGTCCCTCGACGAGACCGGCCTTGATCGCGTAGTAGAGGCGGAAGCCGCGCACGTCGCTCGCCAGCACGAAGCGCCGGATTTCGGGCGCGGTGTCGCGGATGAACTCCAGCAGGTTCCAGCGGTGGCCGGCGACGACGCGCTCGCCGACGAGCACGACCTCGGTCTCCTCGCGCTGCAGCCATGCCGCCGCCTTCTCGGGCGAAGACTCGCGGCGCACGTTGAAGCCCAGCGATACGAGCTCGCTCGACAGCGCCGGCGTCTTCAGGTCCTCACGATCGACGATCAGCGCCCGCCGCCCGCCGATGGCCGGCGTGTGATCGGCGGCGAGGATCTCCCGCAACGCCTGCCGCTGCGGCTCCGCGACGGCGACGAACTTCACCGCGCACTTTCCGTCGCGCACCACGAGCTGCCGCCGCAACACCTTGGCTTCGAGCTCGACAGCCGCGAAGCCGGCGACGTGCAAGCCGAGCGCGAACTGCACCGACGGCAGCGTGCCGTCGCCGATCAGCGCCGCGCCGCCCGAAGACAGATTCGTCAAGCGCCAGGCCGAAGGGGCCTGACCGCCCCCCTGCAGGAGCGCGATGCCCGAGACCGGCACCCGGCGCTCTTCCCGTCGCTCACCACCCTTGGCTCCCGGCAACCGATCGATCCCATCCATGGTGTGATCATCGATCGAGAGCACGGCACTCTTGACCGGCCCAGGCGATTCTGGTGCACAACGCGTAATCGAGAGGCGCCTCTGTCGCACGAAACGTCGGCGCGCGCGTTGCGCCGCGGGCAACAGACCGTCACGCGCGCCGTCCCATCGCCAAAGACTTGACGTCTCGACGACGATCGACGCGCTCCTGCGACCGAGTGACAGCGCCGCGCCCGGCCGTGGCATTATTCTCGCCGCATGCGAGAGGGACAGGCGAGTCAGACGGCCGTGATGGTTTGTATGGCGCGCGCGGTCGCACACATCGAGACGACGGTGCCGGGGTTCTCGGATCCGACGGCGATCGCGCTGCTTGCGCCGGCGGACCGCGCGCGCGTGGAACGATTCCGGACCGGCCCGCCGCCGGCGACCATACGCGAGCGGCTCGCGGACAAGTTCCTCGAGCGGCGTTCGCAGATGATGGCCGTGCGCACGGTCGCGATCGACGCCGCCGTGCGCGAGGCCGCCGCCCCCCAGGTCGTGATCCTGGGCGCGGGCTTCGACGGGCGCGCCTGGCGAATGCCGGAGCTGAGCGAGGCGATCGTCTTCGAGGTCGACCATCCGGACACGCAGCGAGAAAAGGTGGCGCGGGCCGCGTCGCTCGCGCGGGTCGCGCGCGAAGTCCGCTTCGTGCCGGTCGACTTCACGAAGGACCGGCTCGACGACAAGCTCGCGGCCGCCGGTCACGATCCCCGGCAGCCCACGTGCTGGATCTGGGAGGGCGTGGTGATGTACCTGACGCGAGCCGAGGTCGAGGCGACGCTGGAGATCATCGCGCGCCGATCGGCGCCGCGCAGCCGCCTGATCATCGCGTATGCGGCTCCCGCCGTGATTCTTCCGCTGGTGCGGTTGTTCGTCCGTCGAGTCGGCGAGCCGTTTCGCTCCGTCCACACGGAAGCTGAAATGAGTGCGCTGCTGGCCACGCGCGAATTCGCGGTCACCCGCGACGACGGTCTGCCCGCACTGGCGCGCCGCCTGTCCGAGCGCGCGTGGAAAGCCACCCGCGGGCTCGGCCACATCCGGATCGTGGTGGCCGAGCGCGCCCGCTAGTGTGGCGCGCGGGTGTGCACGAGCTCAGAACGGCGTCGTCGTCACGCCGGTGACCGCCGCGTCGGAGATCGTCACCGCGGCGCCCGACTTGGCGGTCACGCTGGAGCCGTTGATGAACGAGATCCCCGACGCGTGGAAGATCTCCATGCCGGTGTTGGCCGAGATCTTCACGTTGTCGAAGGTGAGCATCGAGATCTTCTCCTCGGGCAGCCCCCAGAGGATTCCAGCGTTGGTCGAGCCGGTGGCGGTCAGGTTCTTGATCGTGATGTTCTGCCAGATCGGCGTGGTCGCGGTGATGGGCATCGTGGCGTCGGTCGTCGGATCGGTCGGCAGCGTCGGATAGAACGAGGTGATGAACACCGGGTTCTGTACGTTGGTCATCGTGATGTTCGAGTAGGTCAGGTTGTGAACCAGGCCGCCGCGATCGCGCGCCGACTTCATCCGGATGCCCGAGGTGGTGCCGTTCATCGTGAGGTGATCGACGGTCACGTTCGACACGCCGTTCTCGGTGATGCTGCCGATCGAGCAACCGTGGCCGACGCCAAAGGTCGAGAATCCGATGTAGAGGTTCGTGCCCGACATCGCGATGTTGTCGTCGCC
>CAZNCQ010000213.1:0-12480 GCA_964571275.1 uncultured Myxococcales bacterium | reverse complement strand
CGGCCGAGACGCTGCCGCTCGGCAACCGCGCCGAGCTACGCCGATGGAAGAACGCGGTGGCTCGTATGTGGGCGGACATCATCGATGGCTGACGGCTCGGATCTCCCCGAGGACCGCTTCAATGCCCTGCTCGGTCGAGCGCTGCGACGGGAAGATCGTGACCGCCTCGCGAAGATTCGCGCCGCGCTCGGCATCCGTGCGAACGACGCGGTGTGGGACGTGATGATCGCCCTCGACTATCACCTGCAGCTCTACTCCGCTGTGCCGAAGCAACTCGCGGCCGAGAGGGAGAAGTTGGTGGCGGAGCTGGGTGCTCTGTTGGAATCAGCGGGCGGGAGTGCGAACGGCACACCAAAGGTCGGCGCCCTTGGTGGCGGTCGGAAGGTGCCGGTCTGGACCTGGTGTGGGCCAGCCGCTCTGCTTTACGCGGCCGCGGTGGGGTTCGGCGCGATCTGCATCGCCGCCGGGTGGGCTATGGCCGGCCGCGGCCGGCAGCCGTGGGGAGCCGCCGGGCCACTGGGGGCGGTGCTGGCGGCGCCGGCCGGCTGGCTGATCTTTCTCCTGCTGCTCCCCGCGGCGGTGGCGTGGGCGCGGGCGGGTTGGGCGGCAGTGCGCTGGAACGAGGACCTTCGGGTCCGGGCGGTGGGATGGCTGCTGCTGGCGACCTCGATCGGCTTGGTCGCGGCGGCGCTGGCCGTGCTGGCGGTGGCGCTCCGCCGATAGAAGAGCCTGGCGACTCGAGCGGCATCTGTGGACGAGCCGCGGGAGAATCCGCATCGAAGACATTCGACCGCTCCGGTGGCAGATCCAGATCGGGATCGCGAGTCGGCAGCCGACCGATCTCGGATTCAACCTTCGTGAAGCCTTGGACACCGACCTCGCGCTCGAATCGCTGCAGCACGCACGACCTCGCCGCCTCCAGTCGCCGTGCACCGGGATGGTTGGACAGCCTTCCTCGCCCGCGTTGGCGGCGTGGCCCACAATCGGCGGCGAACGACGCCATCATGGCGGTCCCGATCGAGACGTTCGTGCAGGCGTCGAGCAGATCCATGGGCGTTCGGTTGAATCGAGCCGCCCAGGAGATGGGGATTGCCATCAGGCCCAGTGCGGGCCGACCGCCCTTCTCAGAGATCGATGCCGCGAGCTCCAGCACCTGGTCGGTCGATGTCAGATCATCGTGCGTCTCCAAAGAGACGTAGTCGCCGACGAAGAGCGGGTTCGCGCCAGACACCTTGCGGATGAACGCCTCGACGAGCCGGTCGTCCGGGTGGAGGCTGCAGGCGAGGATGACCGTCAGGAGGTCCATAGTGGGCACGCAACGGTGAGAGTGGAGATCGGAACTGGCCCGAAATACCGTGAGTCCAGGCTGGAGGCGACGGGCGTGGCCACGAAGGCCGTACCCGCGGCGACGCGACCGCAGAACCCGAACGCCGGCAAGGGCCGACCGATGGAGTCTTGACGCGCGATCTCCGAGATGGATACGCCGTTGACGATGTACTGGCCTCCCGCCAAGCAGACGACGTCGCCTTGCAGGGCGACGACGCGCTTGAGGAGGTGGAAACGCACGGGCAGATAGCGGTCGGCGATCAGAGACCGTGCATCGGGAGGAATCGGGAAATCGACCAGAGTGCCTCTCCTCACGGGAAGCCCGGGCCGCAACCAGTACAGGCCGAGAGGCAGGCTCGGCGTGTAGTTCCGGGTCAAGCGCGAGGCAAGCATCGCCGATGCGGTCACGGTCAAAGTAGCCACCGCGGCCGCACAGAGCACCGCCTTAACCCGGAGCCTCGCGCACCAAGAGCGACGAGAGCAAATGTTGGTTGGGGCGGCGATGGGCGAGCAATGCTCCGCCCGCGCGAATCCAGAACTCGTCGGTGAGCTGGGAGGGGTCATAGCCGTAGCTCGTCAGCTTTCGGAAGAAGTTGCGGATCCGCCTCGCGAGACCGGGCCGACTTCCAGACATCAGCAAGGCGACGGGCTGGCTCACGCCCGGGATCGTCGTGCGACGACCATCCAATGCGGTGCGAAAGACGTAGACGCTCGCCGTACGCCGGCGCGCTAGGAGATATGCAGCGACCCGCCCGGGGGGCAGCAGCACGATCTCGCCCGCCACGCCGCCAACGCTCGAAAATGGCCCCCCAGAGAGTAGGCGGGCGGTCAGCTCGCCGTCGCCCCGAAGTTGGATCGCCGTCAGGGGATCCGGCTTCGAGGCCAGATTCGGAGCCGGTTTCATCTTGAACGTCCAGGATTCGAATGACCGAGCGACCGAATGTAGTCGCGCTCGCAGCGCTGCAGCCACTCGTTCCAGTCCTTGCCGGCGGGAGGACGGTGCCGTTCATACCGCGCGTCGGCCCCGAGATTCCCGATCTTATCCGCGAGCCTGTCCCCCGCCTCGTCGTTGTCGGTGGCGAGCGCCAGGAGAGATCTCGGCGGAAGCTTCGCAATCGCTGCGGCCACGTGTCGAGCTTGGCGCTCGCCAATGGAGCCGCTGGTGCTGAGGTAGCGTGTACGCTCGCTGGGTTGGAGCTGGTGGTAGCTGAAGGCGTCGATGACGGCCTCTGTGATCACAAGCGCGTTGTCGCCAGGCAGCGTGTTGCTCACCCAGACCGTCTTCCGTCCACCTGCCGAGAACCCCGAAAACCTGGCGCTCTTCCTTTCGAACCCGCAGAGGCCCTCGGGACGCGGCCCATCGAAGTGTGGGAAGAGGAGGTCCCCGCGCGCATCGACCCGCCACGTGCCGGCGAATCTCGCGCTCGTCAACGTCTCCCGCCGGAGCCCGCGGTTATTGAGATACGGATGGTCTGCCACCATCGACGCACGCGCGAACACCTGTCGAATCGTCGTCCTGTCTGGGTCCATGGCCTTCGTGCGGACGATGGACGGGACCGGAGAGTGGATCTCCCCGGTCCAGGCGCGCAGTTCTCGCCGCACTTCCGACAGCGTCCTGGCGCCTCGGCGCAGAACGAAGTCGATGATCGTGCCGTTATCGCGATCGTCTCGGACGCTGAAGTAGGTCCAGTGACCGTCGCGGTCGAGCCGAGCGACGATCTTGTCGTCCGTGGACGAATGACGCAGGAGAAGGCTTGACGCCGTTGAACCGCGCGAACCACCGCCGCGCGCGGCCTCCCGTCGAATCAGTCGATAGCCACGACTTACCGCATACTCGCAGAAATTGATCCGCTTGAAGCGGTCGAGCTCCTCGTCCATGTACGCCGTCCGAAGTCCACTCGGGCGGGCAGCGCCTAGGTTGCGGCGGACAAACGCGACGGACCGTCCGGATGCTCCCTGGTCACCACCTCCGGGAGTCCCGCTTGTCCCACGCCGTAGGAAGGGAACGTGAAACGGAACGTCGTCCCACGATGGCGCTTGCTCTCGATGGTGATCTGGCCTCCCAGCTCCATGCAGGAGTCGTGGCAGGCCGCGACACCGGCGCCACGGCCGGAGGTCTCGGTGGCGACTGCCTTGGTGGAAATGCCACCGGTCAGAAGCGCGCGGGCCAGCGCGGCTTCGTCGCCGGTATCGCCGCCGAGCGCCCGGGCGCGCTCCCGCACGGCGTCCCAATCGATGCCTCGCCCATCGTCGCTGATCTCGATGATGACCGCGCCTCTATCTTGGGCCCATAGCGCCCGTAGCACGAGCTGCCCGGCCCTCGGCTTACCCGCGGCCACGCGCTCATCCGGCGGCTCGACTCCGTGGTCGATCGCGTTACGCACCACGTGGACCAGCGCCGCCCAGAACGGGGCCCAACGCCTGCGCTCGAATCGCAGCTCCTCGGCCTCGACGGTCACGACCAACCCGTCCTTGCCCAATCGCTGCGCCAGCCGACGCGCATCCGCTGCCATATGTTCAAGCCGGTGGACCGCCGGCTCGTGCTCCAGGATCGACAGCATGGCCGCGATCTGCTCGCCGCTCGCTCCCGCCGCGGCCGGGTCGCGCACCGCCTGCAACTCCGCGCGCGCGAGCTCGACGCGATCTTCCGGAATCGCCCGGGTCAGCGCGCGGACACGCGCTGCGAACGCCTCCCACGCTTCCACGAGGCCGGCCCGATCACCCGCGGTCAGCTCCGCCCCGGGCTCACTCACTTTCTCTTCGAGCGCGTGACACGCCGCCGCGACAGAGTCGATGTCGCGCATGCTCATGATTCCCTTGAGCGTGTGGATGGCGCGCAAGAGATCGCGGCGGTCGCTGGGTGGATCAGCCAGAGCCGTCGCCGCAAGGCGTTCACACTCGGCGAAGAACTCCAGGAGCTCGGCGCGATCTTTCATGAGGTCCTGGAACACGATCAGCTGCTCCCGCTGCTCGACCTCGGAGCGAGCTCGCCCTCGAGCCTCCGTGACGTCGGAAATGACGACTAAAATCTTCTCGGGTCCAGCAGCACCATCGATCGGACGATAGCCGACGTCGTAAAAGCGGTCTCCACGCGCGAATGTGGTGGGCAGCTGCCCCAGCGCGGTCTCGATGGGTAAGAAGTCGGCCTGCAGTTGCTCCCAGCAAAAAGCAATCCATTCGACCTGCTCGGCGTCGCCACCGCCGAGGGTGGTCGCAATGTGCGCACCGGGGCGCCCCTCTGGGAACCACTGGTCGAGGGCGAGCGAACGCTCTTCCGACATGCAGCCAGCGAGATCGACCGTGACCAGAGCCTGGCCGACGTTGTCGAGCACCGTACCCAGCGCGAGGTTGCGCCGACCAAGCTCGCGGGTCCGTAGCTCGAGGTCAGCCTTGCTCGCCGCGAGGGCGGCGGCCGTGCGGCGCAGCCTGATCACCGCGTAGCCGACCGCGCCCAGCAACGCCACCGAAAGCCCATAGAGTAGAAATCGGTAGCGGCGGGCGGCGCGCTCTGCGGCGGCGTATCCGGCCCCATACACGCGGGCGACACTGTCCTCGTGCGCTGGCACGGGCTGATTGAGGATCACCACTAGCAAGCCGTCGACGTCCGGTCTGACCTGGAGCAGCGCGCGGATGTTGATGGTGAGCGTCCGGACCCCGCGCCGTACCACAGCGGAGCGCGCGCTCTCTCCACTCTTTTCCAGGTCATCGAGGAGGCGGCGAATCGATAGCGCGTACTCTCCGTTGGAAGTGAGGTTGTAGAGCAGCACCAGCTGGAGCACCCGCTTGACCTGGTCCGCCAAGTGCTCTTGCCGATTGCTCGCCGCAGTCTGCGCGACACCGATCCCCGCGCCTGGCAGATACGCGAGCAGGTCTTCGAGCCGACCGGCGAGGTACTTGTGATCCTCGATGAGGCGCTGCTTGGTGGTGACCGCAGCCCGGTAAGCCTCGAGCGCCTGTACCAGCATGCGGCGCGCTTCCGGGTCGAGGTAGCGCGGCGGCACGGCGATGCGCGCCTCGAGCTCCTCGATGCGGCGATAGCTGCGGCGGACCGGGTCGTAACCACGGATGACATGGAAACGCCTCTTGAGCACGTCCTGGTTGAGGGTCCGGTCCAGGCTGCGCAGCTCGCGCAACGCCGAGTCGAAGTCCGCGTGTTCCTCCGGCACCACACTCTTCGTCATCTTCCAGAGCCAGGTCAGGGCGATGATGGCGATGACCGCCAGCGCCGTCCCGAGCAGGCGCAGGGCGACGCGGAGTGCACGCGCCGAAAGAATAGGCGACGCGGTCCGATTCTCCGCTCTTCCTACAGTGCGCTGCCGCATGGGCTCCGACCGATCAACGGCTCGGTCGCCGCGAACCTTTAGATCTCGCAACCAAGCGCCGTTGAATGATCAGGAGGTTCCTGCGTCGCGTGGACTGCAAGTCGATGTCGGCTCTGTGGACGGTTGTGCTCCCGGCGGTACTGGCCGGTTGTGGCAGCTCGAACCGCGCCTCCGGACCGACGACCTCGAGCGCCGCCAGCGAGCCGACGCCGCTGCTGGAACTGCTGACTTGGTGGCAAGCGCCCGGCGAGATCGACGCCCTGAAGGAACTGGCGCGCCTCCACATGTCCCGTCACCCCAACGCGCGCGTTTTCAATGCTTCGGCCGGACGGGCCGACGTCTTGCAGCGGGTCCTGACCGAGACCCTCGAAGGGGGCGAGCCGCCTGATCCGGCGCAGCTCGGCATCAAAGAGGTCCGACTGGTGCCGTCGCGCTTCCCCGAGGTGTTTTCCAGCATGGACCCAGCCGCCCAGGCAGTGAATCGCCTCGAGGCGCGAGACCCACCAGACCTTCTGCAACTTAACGTCCATGAGATCCGGCGACTCCGATCGCTCTTCCCGGACGCGCTTCACAGCATGGACGGCTGGGTCGACGCCATGGGCCTGCGGCGCGCCGCCTTTCCCGAGGCCCTTGCCGCGGTCACCTCCGCGGGCCAGGTCCTGGCGGTACCGATCAACTTCCACCGCGAGAACACCCTCATCTACAGCAAAGCGATCTTCAATGCGCACGGGCTGACACCACCCGAGACCGTCGCCGATCTCATCACATTGTGCGCGAAGCTCAAGGCAGCAGGAGTCACCCCGTTCGCGACCGCGCACCAGGGGTGGATCCTGCGGATCATGTTCAACGCCATCGCAGCTGGCCACATGGGCGGTGCCGCGTTTCGCGATTTCTTCACCGGCGCGGATCCGAAGGGCCTACCCAAGGTACGCGAGTCGCTGGCGATCTTTTCGTCGCTGGCGGGAAACTGCGCCAACCCCGATGCGGGTGAGGCGGGCTTCGGCTGGCCCAACGCCGCGCAGGCGCTGTTCAACGGCGAGGCCGCGATGTTCGTGCACGGCGACTGGGCAAAGGGCTACCTCACGAAGCTCGGCTGGCGCCCCGGCATCGACTTCGACGCCATCGCCGCGCCGGGGACGTCGGACCTGGTTCTTTACGTGGTCGACGCGTTCGCCGTGCCTACAGGCGCAAAGAATGGCCTTGGTGCCCGCGACTTCCTGGCCATGGCCGTCTCGCCCGAAGGTCAGGTCGCATTCAATTCGATCAAAGGCTCGATCCCCGTCCGACCCGACGTATCGCGAACGACGCTCGATCCCGTCGCGCAGAAGGCCTTGACCGATTTCGAGCGTGCGCGCATCCGCATGCCGTCGCCCAACAGCACGGCACTCGACGATGCCTTCCTGAAGCTGATCGTCGAGAAGGACATGGCAGGTGCAGAGGCCGCTCTGGTCGCCTATGCGCGAGGCGCGCGCTAGCGGATTCGGGCGCGTTCGAGTTATTGTTGGGCGACCAGTGGGCCACTCGCCCGCCGGTCGGAAGCCCGAACGGCGCGATCCGGCGGCTCACGCTTTCGCGCCCTCGTCCGACGTGCGCACACGCCGTTAGGTCCCGCGTTCCGTTCCAATGTAGGACTTTCGTTGCCGGGCGGCGCTCGCCGACACTACTTCGGAGACTCTCGAAGAGGGGAGCAGCGGACGGCGGGGGGAGCGGGTGAGCCGGTCGAGGCGGTTCGAAGCACTGGTGGGGAGGAGGCCCATGGACCCATCGACAGGATCTCGCTGGTTGGTGCTCGCTGCCCTCTCCGGCGCCTGCGCGTCACATCCCTCAGCTGGGACCGGTGGCGGCGCGGGCGGGACCGCGGGCGCCGGCGCGACCGGACCAGACGCAGCCTCGGGGAGTGACTGCGGCGGAGCGGGCGAGACCCGCCGGACCGATCCCGCGTCGGCCGGCGACGGCGACTTCACGATCGCACCACCGTATCAGGCGGCGCCGGAGCTAACGGTGGCGGCGGGCGTGCCGCGCGGGCAGCTCAGCATGTTCACGCTCAGCTCCAGTGGGAGCGCCATCTACCCGAGCGACGTCGCCACCGGAGTAGCGTTCACCCGCAGCATCTGGGTGTACGTGCCCGCGCAGTACGTAGCGGGGACGACCGCGCCATTCATGGTGGTCCAGGACGGCGGGCTGTTCACGACGTGGATACCGCCGACCCTGGACACCATGATCGACGAGGGGCGCTTGCCAGTGACGATCGCCATTCTGATCAACCCGGGACCTGGCGATGGCATCGGTAGCGAGCGCGGGCTCGAGTACGACACCGTCTCCGACGCTTACGTGACGTTCATCGAGACGGAGATCTTGCCGGCGGTGCAGACGAGGTACGGCGTCACGCTGACCACCGACCCGGAGGGGCGCTCGGCCGTGGGTTTGAGCTCCGGCGGCGCCGCGGCGTTCACGATGGGCTGGTTCCGGCCCGACCTCTACCACCGGATCCTGACCTACTCCGGCTCATTCGTGGCGCTGGGGGTGACGGCCGCTTATCCGCACGGGGCATGGGAGTACCACGAGCACCTGATCGCCGAGAACGGGGCCAAGCCGCTGCGCGTGTTTCTCGAGGCCGCGCAGAACGACGATACGGTCGCCAACGTCACGCACGGCCTCGATCCGGCGTTGTCCGGCTTCTACGACTGGCTGCAAGCCAACATCGACATGGCTGCCGCACTCGAGGCCAAGTGCTATCACACCCGCTACGTGTACGCGGCCGATGCCGGTCACGCCAACGGCGCCGTCATCACGCAGACCTTGCCCGACGAGCTCGTCTGGCTCTGGCAGGGCTATCCGATGCCCTGACGGCGTTAGCACGGGGGGCGGGCCCTAGCGAAGCAATGCGCCGGAGGCGCACGGACGTGCTCTCAAGCGCGTGCGAAACGTCGAGCTGCGCACAGCGCACTCCAGGTGGCTGCGTCACCGTTGTCCGATGATGCCTCAACATGAGGTGCATTCAGTCGCCTGGCGTCGGCGAAAAGGACCAAACAGCCATCTCGAGCGGTTCTCAGGGAATTAACAGGAACCAACACGACCGGCAATCCGCGCTACTGCCGTAAGGATCGAGGTTTCAGTTCGGAAGACCCAGAATGATGACCGGCTTCCTCTTAGTTGGACGTGGTTACACGACCCAGCCTCAAAGAGGGGAGCCGCCACCGACAGCATCCTCGGACTCCTTGGTGGGGTTGGAACAAACAAAAGGGGACATCATGGTCACTTGGGAGGATAGGTTTTTGAGGGTAGCGGGAGTGCTGGCCATTGTGCTGATAATCTCGTGCTCACCCGACGCGGGTGATTCAGAGAGCATCTTGGTTTCGTCTAGCGCCCTGACCGTTCAAGATCGGCTCAGCGCTTGCGCTCAGGATCCGCGCGTGATCACGGGGCTCGTGTCTCAGGACATCTGCGCGGGGGCCGACGTATTTTTTCGCGAGACTTTCAACGGCAATGGTCGTACCTGCGCCACTTGCCACCCGGCGAACAACAACTTTACCCTCGACCCAGCCTCGGTAGCGGCGCGGCGCGCGAGCAATCCGGCGGACCCGCTGTTCGTCTTCGAACAAAATCCACAGCTCGCCGAGCTCGACAACACGGACGCGTTGAATCGCGGCGGAATCCGAGAGAACGTCGACGGCTTCGAGGACCCGGTCCACAAGTTCGTATCGCGCGGGGTTCCCCACCTGCTCTCGATGAAGACCAGCATTGCCGCGGACACGGGTGATGGCACCGCCAACCCGCCGGTGGAGCGGACGGGGTGGGGGGGCGACGGCGCGCCGGGCGACGGATCGCTTCGATCGTTTCTTACCGGTGCGGTTACGCAGCACTACACGAAGACTCTGAAGAGGCGGCCTGGGATCGACTTCCGCCTTCCTACGTCACAAGAGCTCGATTTGGTGCTGGCTTTCCAGCTCGCGCTCGGTCGTCTGAACGAGCTCGACCTGACCCAGGTGCGAATCTTCGACGCCAACGGCGAGCAAGGCCGACAAGCTTTCATCGTTCCTGCCCGGGGAGGATGCAATGTGTGTCATTTCAATGCTGGTGCGAATTTTCAAGATACAGGCAAGAACCGCAACTTCGATACGGGGACCAGGCAACTGGGCTTTTTGGAAGCCTCGACGTTCAAAGGAGCGCAACTCTTCGACGCGGGTTTTGGCGGGCAGGGACTGGCCAATCCCAATGTCAGCGTGGACCCATTTTTCGATGGGTCAGACGAGGGTATCAACGATGGTTTCGGCAACAATACTTTCAATACGCCGCCGCTGATCGAGGCGGCTGACACCAGTCCCTTCTTCCACAACAATCAAGAAGGCGGCACGTTCCTTCCCGGGGCGAGTCCGGTCACGGGTCTCGAGGACGCCATCAATTTTTATGCCTGTGTACCGTTCGGGGCATCGCCGGCATTCCTGCAGCTGCAGGCCAGATTCGGCGGAAACTTCATCAACCTGTCCGATCTGGACATCATGAACATTGGCCGGTTCCTCCGTGCCCTCAACGTCGCGCTGAATCTCGACATGGCGAAGCAACGCCTGCAAGCGGCACTGATGCTCGCGAATCAATTTCCGAATACTCGGGTCGATATTCAGCTCGGGCTCCTGAACCTTGGTGCCGCCGAGCTCGATGACGCCCAGGGAGTGCTCACGGCGTTACCCACAGAGACGGCGATGGGAGACCCCCTGCCATCCATCCCGTTCTACCCCGTCGCCGTGAACCGCATCGGGCTCGCGAAGGGTGAGATCGCGGCGGCTCTCAAGGCCCCCGCCTCGTCGCGCGCTGGTCATATCTCGAACGCGGTCTCGCGGGTCGAGAACGCCCGAGATCAAATTGGCGTCAACATCACGTTCCAACTCGGGCAAGGAAACCTGATGTTCTAGGAGAGCAGCTTGCCAGCACCGCCATTACCCGCCGCTCCCCGACTTACGAGCGGCCAAAGAACTCCCGTTGCTACCGCGGTGGCCTTTCCCCGCATTAATCTCCTCGTGAGCTACGCCAATTGCATCAGATCCGCGCTCGCGTTCCCCTTAGTGCGGGTGGGATCAAAACGAACGCTCGTTGGGTTAGCCTGCGTCGCATCGGGCTTCCTGAACGGGGCCTGCGGCGGGAGCGGCTCATCGGGCGGTTCACCGTCAAGCGGTGCCGCGGGAAGCATTGGCGGTATGGCGGGCATGGGACCGACCGGAACCGCCGGAAGCGCATCCGGAGGGTCGACGGGCGGCGCTAGCGGAACGATCGACGCTGCAGGCGGGGCGGACGCCGACCGCTTGGGAACCGCCGGGATGGACGGTGGCGCCGTGTCCGGCAGCGGCGGGACAACCGGATCTGCCAGCGGCGGCGCAACCGGAAACGGCGGCGGCGCGGGCGGGGCGACGGCCGGAGTGAGTTGGTGCCTACCGATCAGCGCGCAGCCAATGGCCATCGACTGGGGCAAGGCCGTCGTCGACTCCCGGATCCGTGCCGACCCTGGACTCGGCTGGGCGTACCCCGACGCACTCTTTCTACACGGCGCATACCTCGCGTACAAGCGGCTCGGGGATCCGACTTACTTCGCATATATCAAAAGATGGGCCGACGCCCACGTCGGTGGCGCCGCTCCGTACGACAGCCTCGACAGCATGCAGCCGACGCTGGTTCTCGAGGACATGTACCGGGAGACGCACAACGCGACGTACGGCACCGCCCCCAAAGCGGTCGCGACCCGCCTCGAGAACGGCTCTTACCCGACCACTAGCGACGGTGGGTTCTGGCACAACGTCACCCTCAAGGGACAGCTTTGGGGCGACGGCGTGTTCATGGAACTACCGCCCCTCGTCAACTATGGCGAGTTGTTCGCAGATGCAGGGACCGTCGACATCGCGACGAAGCAGCTCCTGGTTTACGACGACCACCTCGCCGCACCGAACGATCTCCACATTCATCAATGGGACGAGAGCACGAAGATGCAGTCGTGCTGCGAGTGGTGCCGCGCCGAGGGTTGGTACGAGATGTCGAGCCTGATGATCCTCGATCAGACTCCGCCCACGCACCCCAACTACGCCGCACTCGTGACCGTCGTGCAACGTCTCGCGAAAGGGCTCGCCGCCACCCAGGATCCGGCGACCGGCCGGTGGTGGCAGGTGATGGACCGCCCGAGAGACCCCGGCAATTGGCTCGAGACCTCGTGCACGGCGATGCACACCTACTTCCTCTCGAAGGCGTCGCAGCGGGGTTACATCGAAGCCGCAACGTATGCACCGATCGCGATCAAGGGCTTCCGGGGCGAGATGCAAGAGGTGTCCAACCCGACGAGCCCACAGATTCACGACATCTGCCCGGGAACGGGCGTTGGCACGACTCCCAATTTCTATTACCAGCGGCCGAAGGCGACGAACGACAACCATGGAATCGGATCGTTCCTGATTATGTACGACCAGCTGGTCTGCCGTTGAGAACACTCGCCCGCGTTTTTTCGACGAGGTCCCCAATGAACCGCATCTTTTGCATCATCGAACACCCTCGATTCCGAGTCATGGTGCCGGATCTCGACCACCGTCTGCTTGGTCACGCGTTCTCAAAAAATGGTGGCGAGAGTCGATCTTCCCGCCGGGCGCGCGCCGTCGTGCAGTCGCGCCTGTTGGGCTGGGATCTTAGGAACAAGGGAGGTTCACAATGACGGAGCGGCGATCGAGAGCTGGGGTCGGATGGTCTGTGATGCCGGAGGCAGCCCGCGCAGGACGCGAGGCAATGCGCATGGCACTCGATGCCGCTGGCGGCGGTAAGCCCGTCGTCGTCATCGTCTACATGACCGTACTCTACGAGC
>CAZNCQ010000212.1:0-12514 GCA_964571275.1 uncultured Myxococcales bacterium | reverse complement strand
GTCGAGGAGATCCAGGCCGAGCTCGATCGCCGCCGGCCCGGGCAAAGCGCCATCACCACGCAGCGGCGCGAGGCCGACGCGGTCGAGATCCTGTCGGGCGTGCACGACGGGCTGACGCTGGGCACGCCGATCGCGATGGTGGTGCGCAATCAAGACCAGCGCGGTGGCGACTACGAAGAGATGCGGACCAAGTACCGCCCGTCGCACGCCGACTACACCTACCAGGCGAAATTCGGAGTCCGCGCCTGGGAGGGGGGCGGACGCGCGAGCGCGCGCGAGACCATCGGGCGCGTCGCCGCGGGCGCGATCGCGCGCAAGGTGCTGGAGTCGCTGGCGCCCGGGCTGCAGATCGTCGCCTACGTCAAGCAAGTGCAGGCGCTGGAGGCGACGGTCGACCCCGAGACGGTGACGCGCGCGGCGGTCGAGGCCAACATCATCCGCTGCCCCGAGGCGGCGATGGCCGAGCGGATGATCGCGCTCGTCGACGGCGCGCGCAAGGCGGGCGACTCGCTGGGCGGCGTGGTCGAGGCGGCCGCGCGCGGTGTGCCGGCCGGGTGGGGCGACCCCGTGTTCGACAAGCTCGACGCGGATCTGGCCAAGGCGATGCTGTCGTTGCCGGCAGCCAAGGGCTTCGAGATCGGCAGCGGCTTTCGCGGCACGCTGCTCTCGGGGATCCAGCACAACGATCCGTTCTACAGCGCGGACGGCAAGGTCCGCACCAGGACGAATCGCTCGGGCGGCGTGCAGGGCGGCATCTCGAACGGCGAGTCGATCCTGGTGCGCGTGGCGTTCAAGCCGACGGCGACGATCCTGCGCGAACAGGAGACGGTCGACGTCGACGGCAACGAGACGACGATCAAGGCGAGGGGCCGCCACGATCCCTGCGTGCTCCCGAGAGCGGTGCCGATCGTCGAGGCGATGATCGCGCTCGTGCTCGCAGACCACGCCCTCCGCCAGCGCGGGCAGTGCGGATAAGCGCGGGGAGGACTGTCTAGCTCGGCGGCCCCGACGGTGGGGTCGCCTCTCTTCTGATCGCCTCCAGCTCCACCTCGTCGAATTCGTAGCGCTCGCGGCAGAAGTTGCAGGTCACTTCGGCCTTGCCCTCGTCGAGAATCATCGACCGCAGCTCGCTCGCGCCGAGCAGCGTCAGTGAGGACGCCGCCCGATCGCGCGAGCAGGGACAAAAGAAGCTCACTGCGCGTCGATCCAGAACCTGCAGGGCGGGCAGCACGTCGCCCAGCGCCGCCTCGACCAGCTCCTCCGCCGTTGCCGGCCGCGTCTCCAGCGCCCGCGTGAGCGAGCCCGCGCGCAGGCGTTCGCGCGCCGACGCGACGATCTCGGCGCCCGCGCTGCCTGGCAGCGCTTGAATCAGGACCCCGCCCGAGATCGCGATTCCGCCCGAGCCCACGACCACCCCGTCGAGCAACCCATCGCAGGCGAGCGCGCTGTCGATCTGCTCGCTCGCGATCAGGTAGTGCTCGACGTCGTCGTCGATCTCGCCGCTGACGATCTGTGTCTCGCCGCTGAAGGTGTCGCGCAGGCCGAGGTCCCGCACCACGTGAACGATACCGCCGCGGCCGACGGCCGCCGCCAGGCTCAAGCGCTGGGGCGCGATCGCGGTCGCCGCCCGCAGCGCGGGCAACCGCGAGCCCGCGTGGCGCAGGTACGCGCGTACCCGCCCCGACGAGCTCGCGTCGACGGTGAGCCCGCCGAGCGGCCCATCACCCAGCACCTGCAACGTGACGCGCTCTTCGTCCTTGGTGAGCGTGCTGAGCAGCAGCCCCGCGGTGGTGCCGCGCGCCAGGGCCAGCGCCGCCGCGCCCTCCGACTGATGCCGTCGCGCCGCCTCCTCTGCCGCCGGTGTCGTCAGAGCCACGATCAACCGCGCGGCGCCGTCAGCTAAAATACAGCGCGCAATCTCGCCCGGCATTGTCGAAAGCATCACGCCGGGTAATGGTACGCTGGCAAAGGCTCGATGTCCCCTCCGCGACTCCCAACCCTCCTGTCGCTGCCCAACCTGCTGAGCCTGTCGCGGATCCCGCTCGGCGGCGCGTTCTGGCTGGTGCTGGGTCCGACTGCGCGCGGCTCGATCTGGGCCTTCGTGCTCATGGCCCTCGCCGCGCTGAGCGATGTGCTCGACGGTTACTTTGCGCGCCGCCAGGCCCGCCGCGCGGGCGGGCCGCCCGAACCCGATGGCGGCACCGGCGCCTGGCTCGATCCGATCTGCGACAAGATCTTCGTGGGCGCCGTGCTGGGCGCGATCATCGTGCGCCGCCATCCGCCGCCGCTGCTGGTCGTCCTCATCCTCACGCGCGAGCTCATCCAGCTGCCGATGGGCATCGCCTATCGGTTCATGCCGACGCTGCGCCATTGGCTGCGCTACGACTTCCGCGCCAGCATCCTCGGCAAGGCGGCGACCGTGGCGCAGTTTCTCGCGATCACCGCGCTCATGCTGGATCACCCGTCGCTCGCGCCCTTCGCGGTGATCGCGTTCGCGCTTGGCCTCGCTGCGCTGGCGGACTACATGTGGCGCGCGGTCCGGATCGGCAAGCGCCGCTTCGAGCAGGCGCAGTCGCGCGACGCGCATCCCTGACCGCTTCGTCGTTCTGCTCCGGCGGCCGCGCGGAGTGCTAGAGTTCGAGCGATGCGGCTCGCCAGCTCATCGCGTAACGGGCTCTGGCCCGGGCGTCTCGCGCTCCTGGCTGCGGGTGCGCTGGTGCTTGGCTGTGCGTCCGCGGCCACGCAGAGCCCGCCTCCACCGGTCGCGCCGGCGCGCCCCGCGGTCGAAGCGGGCTCGCGGGTTGAAAAGGTGCGCGAGGAGCTGCAGCTCGCGCCCTGGGACCTCGCGTTCTCGGCGGTGCGGGGGACCGGCATCGCCACCGAGATGGTAACGGCGCGAAATCTGACCGGCGAGCCGGTGACGGTGCGCGCGTTGCCGGTGCTCGCCGACGGAGCGACGCCGTTCGAGCTGCGCAATCCGCCGAAGCTGCCGGCGATCGTGCCGCCCAAGGGCCAGCTGTCCGTCGAGGTGACGTTCGCGCCGTCGGCGAGCGCAGTGCTGGGCGTGCACCGCGCGCTGCTGCGATTCCAGACCGGCCCCACGCCCGAGGACGGTCCGGGCACCGATCTGTCCGCGCTGGCGACGCTGGGTCGGCCCGGCGATCACGAGCCGACGCTGGCGGAGGTGATCGAGGCGCTGGGCTACGCCGTCGACGTGCGCACCGCACGCGCCTTTGGGCCGGCGCCGGCGGCCGCCGCAACCGCGCGGCCCGAGGGCGACGAGGTTGCCGTCCAGCTCTTCACGCGCGCGGCTCCGTCGGTGGTGGCGGTGAACCCGGTGGCGCGTTTCTCGGCCGACGGTCCGCGCCCCTTCGGCCCCTACACCATCGATGCAGCCGGCGTGGCGCCCCAGACGCTGGCGACGCTCGTCGACGGGCAGCACCAGACACTGAACCCCGAGCTGGAGCCGGGCGGCAACGCCAGCTTCGATCCCGGCGCCGGCGTCTTCGGCCTGTGGGTGCGCGCGGGCAAGCGCACGATGTACACCGAGGACCAGCGCAACACGGGCGGCGACAAGCACGCGGCGCGCGTCTTCCCGCTGCGCGCGCGCGGCGGCGCCGCGGTGCCGAACGCTTACCTGGTCGCGTTTCGCGACGCCGGCGACGACGCGTTCCAGGACTACGTCTTCGTGCTCTGGAACGTGAAGCCGGCGGGCAGCGCAGCGGCGACCAGCGCCCCCGCGGCTACAGCGCCCGCTCCGCGATCTCCGTGAGCTCGGCGTCGGTGAGCGGCAGCGGATTCGCCTTCATGCTGCTGGCGACCCTGGCCTTTTCCACCAGGTCGGGGATGTCGGCGGCGGTCATGCCGTAGCGCGCGAGGCCCGGCACCGCCAGCGCGGCGCAGAGCTCGTCGAGCCAGGCGATGCCGTCAGCGGCGACGGCGTCCGCGTGTCCGGTCAGCAGCACGGCGATCTCGCGAAAGCGCGCGCGCGCCGGATGCTCGGACGCGCGCGTCTCCAGCGCGCGCAGGTTCACGCGCATCACGTGCGGCAAGAGCGCGGCGCAGGCGGCGCCGTGGGGCGCGGGCCAGCTGCCGCCGACGGGCGCAGCGAATCCGTGCACCGCGCCGAGCCCGGCGTTGGCCAGGCACAGCCCGCCGAGCAGGCTCGCCAGCGCCAGGTCCTCGCGCTCGGCCGCGTTCGCGCCGCGGCCGCCGACGGTATCGTGGTAGGCGGGTCGCAGCGCGCGCGCCGAGCGGGCGATCCCCTCGCGCGCCAGCGCGTCGGTGACCGGGTTGGCGCGCGACGAGAGAAACGGCTCGATCAGCTGCGACAGCGCGTCGAGCCCGCTGCTGGCGACCACGGTCGCGGGCAATCCGACCAGGAGATCCGGATCGACGATCGCGGCGCGCGCCAGCATCAGCGGGCTGCGCAGGCTCGCCTTCACGCGGTGCTCGGTCGACGCGAGCACCGCGTTCCTGGTGACCTCGGAACCGGTGCCGGCGGTCGTGGGCGCCGCCAGGAACGGCAACCCGGGCCGCTCGAGCGTGCGCCCGCTGCCCACGACCTCCAGGTAGTCCAGCGGATCGCCGCCGTTGCCCAGCAGCGCCGCGATCGCCTTGCCGGCGTCGAGCGCGCTGCCGCCGCCGCACGCGATCACGACGTCGCAGCCAGCGTCGCGCGCCTGCGCGGTCGCGTCGCGCACCAGCGCCACCGTCGGCTCACCGGCGACGGCGACCGCGTTCGGCGCCGGCGTCAGGCCCGCGCGTTTCAGCGCCGCTTCGAGCGGCGCCAGGCGCGCCGGCGAACCGCCGCCGACCAGCAGCGGGCGCGATCCGAAGGCGCGCACGATCGCCGGGATCTGCGCCGCCGTGCCGGCGCCGAACAGGATCCGCGTCGGCGCCGCCAGCTCGAAGGCGGTGCTCACCAGCCGGCGTCGTCGGGGAAGACGTTCTCGTACTTCACGGCGGCGCGCGGCTCGGCCATCAGGTCGGCGACCGCGTCGCGCCACGCCAGGTAGTGCGCCGTCTCCCGATGCGCGGCCTGCGCGTCGGGGTGCCTGTAGACCTCGACCAGCGCGAAGCGCGTCGGATCCTCGCGCGACTGGAGGACGTCGAAGCGCACGATGCCCGGCTCTTTCACGCTCGCCTGTGCGTTGGCCAGGGTTGCCGCGCGGAAGGCCGCGACCGCGTCGGGCTTCACGTGGACCTGGACCTGGACGATGTACAGCGACTGCGGCATGGCCCGAACTCTAGTGCACCGCTCTCGAAATATCATCCACGCCGCGCTGTCGGCGCGCGAGACCGGCGGCGAGAAGGCGGCCCGCCAAAAAAGCGACGCCGGCGTGCGCGCGGTCGCCATTCGGCCGCGCTGATCTTGGTAGATCTCCGAGGGATGTCCCTCCAGTCTCCAACGGGCTCGTGGCCGGGACGGCGCGCGCGCACCGTCGGGAACGTGCTGCTCGTCGCGCTCGCGTTGGTGCCGGCGCCCGCGCGCTTGGCCGCCGCCGACCCGGCGCCGGCGAGCCCTTCGCTGCTGTCGGCCGCCGAGGTGCATTGGCTGGAGCAGCGCGGCTGGCTCGAGCGCGACCCGGCGCGCGTGCTGCGCGCGCTCGGCCCGTACGCCGACCGCGTCACGGGCGCCGAGCACGTGCGGCTCGACGACGTGCGTGTCGCGCACATCGAGGCGCTCGAGTGTGTGCTCGGCCGCGTCGCCGCCGCGCGCCTGGGCGTGGCGCAATTCTTCACCGATCCGCTGTTCCGCGCCGGCAGCGCGACGCCGCTGGCGGTGCTGCTCGATCCCGCGACGCTGAGCGTGCTCGACCAGGTCTTCGACCTGCACACGATCTTTCCGCCGACGGTGACGCCCGCGCCGCCCGCCGCGCCCGTGCACATGCGCTTCCTGCTCGCCGGGCAGGGCCGGCTGCTCATGGCCTATGACGGCACCGCGACCTACGCGCACCGCGACGACGCCTATTCGATCTTTGGCAACCGCGACTACGAGATTCACCCGTTCGCCCGCATGACCATCGGCATGCACAAGAGCGATCCGGCGATGCTCGACGTCGCGATCGCCGACGGTCCGCACGCGTCGCTGCAGCCGTTCAAGAAGCACGTGCTGTTTCTCTGGCCGGAGATTCACGGCCTCTACGTGCACGGCCGCGACGTGACCGCCGATACCAGCGTGATCGACCGCAGCATCCGCCCGCCGCCGATCGATTGGCGCAGCGGCCCGGCGTCGGGCGCGCGGCGGCTGGCGCAGAACGGCTGCCCCGCCGACGGACCGTGGGGCGGCCGTTGACCTGGACGGCCGCGAACTTCTCTGACCCGCAGTGCCTCTACGGCTCGCGCTTCATCACGCGCGCGATCCGCTTTGGCAGCTCCTGTTCTTCGAGCTTTTCCAGCGGCAGGGGCAGCGCCAGCGACCAGTTGGGCCACGCCGTGGTCGTACCCGGCATGTTGGGGCGCTCCACGACGGCGAGCGCATCGTCGAGCGTCGCCAGGATCACGCGCGAGGGCGCCGTCGCCAGCGCGCGATAGGTCAGCTCGACCGCGACCTCGGCCGGCGCGCCCGGCGGGATCGCCGCTTCGCGCTCGATCTTGTCGCGCAGCGCAGCCATGCCGGCTTCGTTGGGCGCCAGGCCCGCCGCCAGGCTGCCCGCGACGTCGCCGCCGGTCCACAGGCCCGCGATCGTCGCCAGGTCGTGCGTGGTCACACCCGACAGCGCCATCTCGGGGAACGCGCTCGCCGGCACCGGCTCGAAGTACATCAAGCGATACGACAGCATGCGCTGCTCGGCCAGCTTCCCGCGTACGCCCTCCTCGACGGTGCCCAGGTCCTCGCCGACGATGAACGCACGCGCGCGGTGGCTCTCGACCGCGACGATCGACAAGAGCTCGTCGGCGCGCGAGCGCACGTAGGCGCCACCCCTCGCCCCGAGGCCGCGCGGGATCCAGAACAGGCGGAAGAGGCCCATGACGTGATCGATGCGCAGGCCGCCCGCGTGGCGCAGCATCGCGCGGATGGTCTCGCGGAACGATCGATAGCCGGTCGCGCGCAGGCGATGTGGGATGAACGGTGTCAGGCCCCAGTCCTGGCCGTCGACGGCGAACTCGTCGGGCGGCGCGCCCACCGACACATCGCTGGCCAGCAGATCTTGCCAGCACCAGGCGTCGGCGCCGGCGACGTCGAGCCCGATCGGCAGGTCGTTGATGATCGCGATCTCCTTGGCGGCGCGCGCGAGCTGCTCGTCGATCAGCCACTGCAACCACGCGTGGAAGCGCACGCGGCGCGCCTCGTGCGTCACGAAGCGCGAGACCTCGACGCCGTCGGGGCGGCGGTACTCCTGGGGCCAGCGGCGCCAGTCCTTGCCGTGCCGCTCTGCCAGCGCGCAGTACGTGCCAAACTGGGTCAGCGCCTCGCCCTGTTCCTTCCAGAAACCGTCGAAGCCGGCGTCGCCCGTGAACTGATCGAAGATTCCTTCCAGCGCTTCCATCTTCAAAGTGAAGATCGCGTCGCGATCGATGCGCCGCGCACGATTGAGCGCGTGCCCCGCCTCGGCCAGCCGCGGCAGGTTCGCGCCCAGCGCCTCGGCGGCGCCCGGCACTTCTTCGATGCGCAGGAACAGCGGGTTGCGAAAGCGCCGGCTGCTCGGGTAATACGGCGACGGCTCGATCGGACGCACCGGCGTCGGCGCCGTGAACGGGTTCACCATGATCACGCCGGCGCCCAGCGCTTCGCGCGACCAGCGGCCGAGCCGCCGGAGGTCGGCGAAGTCGCCGATGCCCCAGCTTGCGCGCGAACGGGCCGCGTAGACCTGCGCCGCCCAGCCCCATGTGCGCAGATCGTCCGGCAAGTGACAGGCGCCCGGCGTGACGATCACCAGTGTCTGCGCGCTACCGGCGCGCGGCTCCAGCTGGTGGTAGCCGATGGGCAGGTCGGGCGGCAGCGCGCGCTCGACACCGATGACCGTGCCGTCCTCCAGCGTCAGGCGTCCAGGCGCCGCGATGAATGGGCTGTCGCCGGCGCGCACGACCTTGACGCGGCCATGGACGTCGTCGTCGATCGCCGGCAGCGCGGCCGGGCTTGGCGACCCGTGGTGTCCGTGTGTCCGGTTTTCCGGCGAGTGCGCTTCAGCCGCGAGCGGCGGTTCCGAGGCAATGCCCATCGCCGCCCGCAGCGCGGCGCGGGTCGCCCGGCTGGTCACGTGCTCGATCCCCAGCGCGTCGTGGTACCGGTCGTCGATCCCCCACTGGTCGGTCATGTTCGAGTCAATCTAACCCGGGAGCGCGATCGCCCGCGACCCTGTCGGTGAACGTCGCGGCAAATGAATGTCGATGTCGGGAGTTTCGCGACGGTTGCCCGGTCTCCGGTGTGCTGATGATCGTGCTACTTTAGCCGGCGCAGATGGCGGGTCATGGTCGGTACACCATCGTCAGCAAGCTGGCCGATGGCGGCATGGCCGAGATCTTCCTCGGGAACCAGCACGGCGCCGAGGGATTCCAGAAACCGGTGGTGTTGAAGCGGATCCTGACCGCGTTCTCCGCCGACCCGCAGTTCCGCAACATGTTCCTCGACGAGGCTCACATCTCGATGAGCCTCAACCACAGCAACGTGGTTCAGGTGCTCGACCTCGGCGTCTCGAGAGGCCGCTATTTCCTCGTGCTCGAGCTGGTCGACGGCTGGGACCTCGACAAGATCCTGCAGCGCGCGAAGGCCGCCTCGATGGTCTGGCCGCCGGCGCTGTCGCTGTATGTGGTCGGCGAGGTCTGCCGCGCGCTGGCGTTCGCCCACGGCAAGCTCTATGACGGCAAGCCGCTGGGGATCGTCCACCGCGACATCAGCCCCAACAACGTGCTCATCAGCGAGCAGGGCGAGGTGAAGCTGGCCGACTTCGGCATCGCCAAGGCGCAGCGCAAGCGCGAGCAGACCGCGGCCGGCGTGATCAAAGGAAAGATCGCCTTCATGTCGCCAGAGCAAGCGACGGGCGCGCCGATCGATCGCCGGTCGGACCTGTTCTCCGTCGGATCGATGCTCTACCTGATGGCGACCGACAAGCTGCCATTCGAGTCGGCGACGGATCTCGAAGCGATCTTCCGCGTGCAGCGCGCCGACTTCACCGCTCCCGAAGTGGCGCGGCCCGGTGTCGGGCCCGAGGTGTCGCGCATCATCATGCGCGCGATGCGGCTGGCGCCGGCGGAGCGCTATCAGACCGCCGACGAGATGCTGGTCGACGTCGAGCGCGTGCTGCGCACCGAATATCAGTCGGCGGGGCAGACCGAGCTGAAGCTGTGGATGGCGCAGCTGGCGCGGCGCGACGGATCGCAATCGATCGGCAAGACGCGCCCGGGAAGCATGGCGACGATCGCCGACGGCGGCGGCACCGACGTCAACGTCCTCGGCAGCTCGTTCGAGCTGGTCGACTTCGACGACGTGGCGGTGAGCCACAGCGACGCGGCGTTCGCGCCCGGGGCGATCGTGTCGGGCGGCCCGAGCGGCCAAGCTGGGCCAGGTGGAAAAGGCCCGCCGCCGATCCCGCAGGGGACGCCGTCGAGTCTGGCGCCGATCCCGCCCGAGATGGCGGCCCCGCCGCGCGACACGGCGGCGATGCGCGCGGTCGAACAGAAATCGCGCGGACTGCGCGGCTTCTGGTTCGGCGCGATGTTCGCGCTGGCAGCGGTGATCGGGGCGCGCTACGCGATCGAGTGGGCCCGCACGCAGCCGTTCTTCGGCCGTGTGCTCGGCAATGTGTCGGCACCCGCGCCGCCGACCGCGCTCGCGCCCCCGGTGGTCGTGGCGCCGGCGGCGCCGCTGGCAAAGCCCGCGCGCGTCGCTGCTGCCGAGGGGAAGGGCGCGCCGGCGAAAGATGAGCCGTCGCCCGCGGTGACGGCCAGCGCTCCCGACGCTGCAGCCGCGAAGCCGGCCGAGACCGAGGCGGCGGTGGCCGCTGCGCGCAAGCCCGACGCGGGCGGCGGCGTGGCGGCGGGCGAGGCGGCGGAGCCCGACGAGGAGGCGCTGTTGCGCCAGGCGCTGCCCAACGCCGAGACCACGGTCATCGGTGAGGAAGAGGCCGACTCGCCGTCGGCCGAGACGAAGACTCCCGCGAAGGGCAGCAAAGCGTCAGGGCGCGCGGCGACGGCGTCGAAGGCGGCCAAGCCCGAGACGGTGTCGCTGCACATCACCAGCACGCCGGTGGGCGCGGTCGTGCGGACGAAGTACAAGGTCCTCGGGCGGACGCCGATCAGCCTGCACTTTCGCGGCGGCAACACGTATGAGCTGGTGTTCATCAAGCAGGGGTACGCGCAGGCCGTCAAGCGCGTCACCATTGCCGGCGCCGGCGCGAAAGATCGTAAAGTCGCGGTCGTGTTGAAGAGGAATCGCACGCCCGCCGGACGCCCGAGCCTGTTCCACATTCACAGATGAACGGCGTGCGAGGCGCGCTGTTCTTCGCTGCCATCGGCGGCGTTGCTGCGTCGGTCTGGGCGGCGTCGCCGGCGTCGCCCCTGTCACCGGCGCCGCCTTCGGCCCCCGCGGCACCGCTGGCGCCGGCTGCACCGGTCGCGCCGTCGCCGCCCGCCGCCGCGGACGGTCGGGCGCTGCGGGTTGTCGCGGTCGGCGCCCTCGAGCGGGCGCGCGCGCGCCTGTCGTCGCTCGACGAGGTCGCGCGCACCATCAGCTTCCCTTCGATCGAGATGTTGATCGAGGACGCGGATCGGCGCCAGGCGGCGATCACCAACCCGGCGCGCGACCAGGCATTCGTGGAGCGCCAGTTGGAGACCGCGCGTGCCTTCGCCGACAGGCTGGCCGCCGGCGACGATCCTTATCGCGAGGGGCGCGGCACCGGCGTCGTCGTGAAAGCGTACCGCGATGACTTCGATCAGACGCTGCAGCCGTACGCGCTTTACCTGCCACGCGGCGAAGCGCCCGCGGGGGGGTGGCCGTTGCTGGTCTCGTTGCACGGCGCCTACTCGAACCACCGGCTGAACATGCGCCGGGTGTTCGGCAAGTCGAATCGCCCCGGCGAATCCGACGAGGAGGCGACGCGCAACGAGCTGGCGCTGCCCGACGCGCCGATGATCGTCGTCTCGCCGTTCGGCCGCGGCGAATTCATGGGTTTTCAGGGGCTGGGCGAGCGCGACGTGCTGCGCGTGATGGCCGACGTGCGCCGCGCCTACAACGTCGATCCCGATCGCGTCTATCTGACAGGCCTCTCGATGGGCGGCGAGGGGACCTGGCACATCGGCCTGCGCCACCCGGATCTCTTCGCGGCGATCGTCCCGGTCTGCGGCATCACCGACGCGCGACAATGGATCGGTGGCGCGACCGCGGCGCTGTTCGACCCGGCGCTGCTCGGCCTGACCACGGCGCAGGCGGTGGCGGAGAACGCCTCAAATTTGACGGTCACGTTCTTTCACGGCGACGCGGACCCGACGGTCAAGGTCGCGCAGTCGCGCGCGATGGCCGAGCGCTATCGCCAGCTCGGCTGGCTCGGCAAGAACGTGCGCTACAACGAGCTGCCGGGTGTGAACCACTTCGCCTGGGAGCCCGCGTATCGCGACGCCGCGATCTTCAAGCTGCTCGACGGTGTGAAGCGCGATCCATTTCCGCGCCACGTGATCTACAAGACGTACTCACTACGCTACAACCAGGCGTACTGGCTGCGCATCGACGCGTTCGACCACGGCCTGGCCATGTCCACGATCGAAGGCGATGAGGACGGGGCGAAGTTCGCCGTGCGCGCCGACAACGTCAGCGCGTTCTCGCTGTTGCTCGACGCGAAGCACGTCCCCGCGGGTCGCGCGATCACCGTCGTCGCGGGCGGCGCGACGATCTACCAGGGCGCGGCGCGCCCGGTGCTCAGCTTCGCGCGCACGGGTGCGAGCTGGCGCGCGGTCGCGGCGCCGCCGCCCGCGGCGCCCATGCCCGACCACGGTTCGAGCGGCCTCTTCAGCCGCGCGCTCGCGCGCGAGCGACCGCACGTCTATGTCTACGGCACGCGCGGACCGCCGGCCATCACCGCCGCGAATCGCGCGCTTGCACGGGCTCTCGGCGATTGGGGACACGGTGTGCGCGCCCAGTTCGCGGTCAAGGCCGACGGCGAGGTCACGGACGCCGACATCGCCAACCTGGATCTGGTGCTGATCGGCAGCGCGCGCAGCAACGCCATCCTGCAGCGCCTGGCACCGTCGCTGCCCGTCGACGACCGCGCCGATCGCCTGGTCGCGGGTTCGGTGTCGATCACCGACGCGGATCGCGCGTATCGCGTGGCATGCCCGAACCCGCTGTCGGCCGGGCATAACATCTTGGTGTACGGCGCGGACACCGAACGAGGGCTGGCGATGTTTCAGCGCTTCGCCAGGGCGAACGCAGCGTCGTGGGGGCCGGAGTCGAACCTCGACTACCTGGTCTACGACGGCGCGGGGAAGATCCGCGCGTCGGGCGTGTTCAGGGATCGCTGCCAGATCGGGAAGTGACTGGAGAAGAGCTCGAAAGCCTCTCCCCTGCGGTCGGCCGCGG
>CAZNCQ010000211.1:0-12628 GCA_964571275.1 uncultured Myxococcales bacterium | reverse complement strand
GCACCTGCATGCGGGTGCACCGCATGGCGCGCGCGACCGCGCTGATGTTGCCCTGGTGGCGCGCCAGCTGCTCGAGCAGGTCGGCGCGCACGCGATCCGGATCGCGCCCCGCCGGCTGCTGCGCCCCGGCCCGCCCGATGGTGGTCTCGGCCAGCGCTTCGCGGCGGAACAAGCGATCCGGTCCGGCCAGCGCGAGCAACGCCAGCAGCGCCTGCTCGAGCTCGCGGATGTTCAGCGGGTAGTCGTGCGCGACCAATGCCTGCGCGCAGCGGCGGTCGAAGCGGTAGCTCGCGGCATCGGCGCGCGCGTGGCGGGCCAGCAGCGCGGCGATGAGGATGCCGATGTCCATGCGGCGCGCGCGCAGCGCAGGCAGCTCGACGTCGAGGCCGCGAATGCGCGCCAGCAGATCGGCGCGGAAGCGGCCGCGCGCCACCTGCGCGTCGAGGTCGGCGTGCGTCGCGCATACCAGGCGAAAATCGACGCGCACCGCTTCGCCGCGCGCCGCTCCCAGCGGCACCACCTCGCGCTCCTGCACCGCGCGCAGCAACTTGACCTGCGCCGCGGCCGGAAGCTCGCCGATCTCGTCGAGCAGCAGCGTTCCGCCGGCGGCCGCCGCGATCACGCCGGCCCGGTCCTGCGTCGCGCCCGAGAACGCGCCGCGCCGGTAGCCAAAGAGCTCGCTCTCGACCAGGTTCTCGGGCAGCGCGCCACAATTGACCGCGACGAACGAGCCCGCGCGCCGCGAGAGCGCGTGCAGCGCGCGCGCCGCGACCTCCTTGCCGACGCCGGTCTCACCGCGCAGCAACACCGCGACCGGGCTGCCGGCCGCGCGCGCGAGCAGGTCGTGGATGTGCGCGGTCTCGGGCGACAACGTGCGCAGCTCGGGGGCACCGGCGACGTCGAAGGCGTCGTGGGTTGCGGGGCGCGCGACGCGCCGCCGGAACAGCAGGACCGTGCGGCCGACCACGATGGTCTGTCCGTCGGCGATCGCGGCCGTGCGGATCGGCTCGGCCCCCAGGAACGATCCATTGAGCGAATCGAGATCCTCGAAGAGCAGCTCGTCACCTTGAAGTTCGACGACGGCGTGCCGCTCGGAGACGCGCGCGTCGGGCAGGCGCAGCCAGACCTCACCTTCGCCGGGGCGCGGCTCGACAGCCAGCGTCGGGCCGCGGGCGATGACGACGACCTGGCCGGGCGTCACCTCGACGGCGACGCCGCCCGCCAGCGGCTGATCGCCGCACAGCGCGACGTAGAGCAGATCGCGCTCGCGCGTCCCCACCACCGGCTCGTCGCCGGCGTCGCGCAGGGTGCGCACCGTCCGCACCGTCGGCTGGTCGACCACGCGCGATCAGGATAGCGCACGCGGGCGCCCCCCGGCGAGCCGTTACGGCGTCGCGGTCAGCACGACGGTGTTCGTCTCCTCGTTCGGTGGCTGGGCGCCGTCGCTGGCGCGGATCAGCAAATATTCGAGCTGCCCGGCCGGCAGGTCGGCGGTCGTCGCCTGGTAGGGAAAGCGCCCCGGACCGACGCCACCGAGATACGCATCGGGCACGGAGGGCGTGAGCGGGATGCGCCGGCTCTTCGCGAGCTCCGGATCGCCGGCGAAGTCGAACGGAGTCGGCTGCGCGTAGAGAGCGTAGCGCACGCCGGTCTTGTCCAGCGCCACGTCCCAGAGCACCGTGATCTGCCCGCCGCCGCCCACCGCCTGCTGGATCCCGACGCGCGCCGTCGGCGCCACCGCCGGCGTCACGAAGTGATCGTTGTAGGTGCTGGTCCACCAGGGCGGATCGTGGTCATCGAGCGAGGCGTTCGTGAGCACGAAGTCGTTCACCAGGCTGACCGCCGCGTCGGTGAGGTAGTGGCGGAAGCCTTGCAGATCCTGCGTGACCTGGATGTCCTCCAGCAGCGAATCCAGGCCCAGCGTCGACTGCCCGACCAGCGTCAGCGGCGACATCTGGTCCGGCGGTCCCTCGGCGTATCCGAGCGACAGCACCTTGAAGCCGTCGGGCCGGTTGGCTTCGGCCATGAGCTTGGGCGCGACATTGTAGCGGTTGTCCGGGTAATCGATGGGATCCCACTGTTCATACGTATCCGAGTTCAGGCGGAAGCTCTCGAACAGCACGAAGTCGATGGCGCCGCGCGCGTTGTAGGGATACTGCGTGTGGCGCGGATCGAAGAAGAACAGCCCGCGGTTCTGCAGCACCACCCGGTCCGGGTAGGCCTGGTGCACCTGGCGAATGAAGGAACCGAACCCGGGCGCCGTCCACTCGAACTCGCTCTGGTTGGGACTGCTGGCGCTGGTGTACGAGTTCGGCGCCGCGGTGTCGATGGTATCGAGGAAGACGCCGTCGCAATCGAGCCCGCGCCCGTAGCTGGGCGTCAAGAGCTCGCGCAGCCCCGCGTGCTGGTCAGCGCCGTCGAGGGTCATTCCGTCGACGACGCCGAACCAGTTCGGGTCACCGGCGTTCACGAACAGACCGCCGAAGATCTGGTTCCGATCCGGAAAGCCGTCACCAACGTGGTTGGCGCTGTCGTGCACGTCATTGTCGTCGAGGTAATACGACGCGAAGCCGGTGCCGCCCGTCGACGGAACGCCCCTCGGATCGATGCCGGCCAGCGACGTGCCGTCAGCCATCCAGCCGCGCGGGTCGATGCGCGGCCCCGTGCCGTCTCCGCGGAAGCGCGGATCGGCGCGAATCTGATCGTCGCTGAGGCTGTTCGTGCGCAGGTCCTCGCCGACGGAGACGTAGCAGAGAACCAGAATGTCGTCGCGCGGATCGCTCGGGTCCTGCCCGTCCTGCAGGCCGGCCACGGCCGCGCGCGTGAGCTGGCCCTGTCCCGGATGCGCGATCACCAGCTGGTAGTGCTGGGCGGTCACGAGATCAGCCGCAGTCCAGCTGCCGTAGTTCGCCATGTAGTGATCGACGTGGCGCGCGGCCCCGTGCCGGTTCGCGAACGGCGGTACCGCGAATGTCGCCGCCGGGCCGGCGCCCACGGCGTCCGCCACCGAGACCCGCAACATCACGGTGGGGTCCGGTCGAAAGCCGATGTCGGCAAGGGGCCGCCAGGTCACGGTCAGCTGGCCGCCGCCCGCGCCCGCGCTCGCGCTCGGCTCGGCGAGCGTCGCGGGCACAAACGCGCCGCCCGCGCGCGAGACGGCGAACGCCGCCGCCAGCGGTCCGCCGCGGCCGCCGCTGACCGCGACCTCCAGCGCCACCGCGCCGTCCGCGTCCGGCGCACCGACGTCGAGCTTCGTCACCGATGGGGGCGCGCCACCGGCGTCCGACGCGTCGGCGGCGCCACCGTCAGTGGGAGTCGGGTGGCCCGCGTCGCCGGGAGGTGGCGGGCCCGCGTCGCTCGGCGACGGGTGGCCCGCGTCTGCGGAAGCCGATTCGCCCGCGTCGGTTGGCTGCGGTTGGCCAGCGTCGACAGGTGGAGGCGCCCCCGCGTCGGTCACCGCTGCGCCCGAATCGTGCGCCGGGCTGGCGTCGCTCCCGGGCGGCGTCGAAGAATCTCGGTTCGCCCCGCCTCCGGAGCACCCCGCAGTGATGCACCCCAGCGCGATCGCGACAACCCGCCGCCACCCTCGATCCCGCCCGGCCATACAAGCAAGCTAAGGCCGGGCGGCCTCCAACCGATCTCGCGCGGCGTCGCTTCACGCCGAGCGAGTGATCACCCGATGTGACTGAAGGCCCAGAAGAGCGTGCCGGAGAGCAGGATCGAGACGGGGAGCGTCAGCACCCACGCCGCGAGCAGGCTGCGGACGGTGTTCCACTGCAGGCCCGACTTGTTGGCCCACATCGTACCCGCGACGCCCGACGATAGAACGTGCGTCGTGCTCACCGGCAGGCCGAACGCATCGGCGGCGCCGATGGTCGCCATCGCGGTCAGCTCGGCAGCGGCGCCCTGCGCATAGGTCAGGTGATCCTTGCCGATGCGCTCACCGACGGTGACCACGATGCGCTTCCAACCGATCATCGTGCCCAGGCCGAGCGCGATCGCGACCGCGACCTTGACCCACGAGGGGATGAACTTCGTCGCCTTGTCGATATGCTTGTGATAGTTCTTCAACACTGCGGCATCCTCCGGCCCAATCGTCGGCTGGCCCGACTTCTCCATGAGGCGGAGCGCCTCGCCAACCAGGTACATGTCGTTGCGGAAGTTGCGGGTCTGGTCGGGAGGAACGGCCTTGAGCTCCTTGTAGCGCGACATGTCCTGGCCGACGGCTCCCACGAGCGTCGCGATCGAACCGATGGTGTCCGGCGCGATGGTACGGCTGCGCACGTAGGCAGTGACGCCGTCGTGCGGGTCGGCCGGCAGGGTCACGCCCGGCGTCGCGTACTTGTTCAGGGTCTGCGACGCGACGATCGACACCGCGACGAAGTCCTGCGAATCGCGCGCGGTCACCGCGTGGTTGAGCGCGTAGGCGGTCGGCACGGTGCCGATGAGGATCAGCATGATGAGGCCCATGCCCTTTTGCCCGTCGTTCGAACCGTGCGCGAAGCTGACGCCGGTGCAGGTCAGCACCAGCAGGCTGCGGATCCAGAACGGCGGCGGGCGCGTGCCGACCGGCGCTTCGAAGAGATGCTTGCTCTTCACCACGGCCTTCAAGGTGAGGAGCAGCACCGCCGCCACCGCGCAGCCAATCAACGGTGAGAACAGCAGCGACTTGCCGATGTTCGACGCCTGCTTCCAGTCGACGCCGCTGGTCGCGGTCTTCACCGCCATGAACTGGTTCGCGAGGCCGACGCCGATGACCGAGCCGATCAGCGTGTGCGAGCTCGACGACGGCAGACCAAAGTACCAGGTGCCGACGTTCCAGATGATCGCCGCCGTCAGAAGCGCAAAGACCATCGCGAAGCCGGCGCCGCTACCAACCTGCAGGATCAATTCGACCGGCAGCAGCGAAATAATGCCGAAGGCTACGCCGCCTGTGGACACCAATACGCCGATGAAATTCCAGCAGCCCGACCAGACGACCGCGACGTGCGGCTCGAGCGCGTGGGTATAGATCACCGTCGCGACCGCGTTGGCGGTGTCGTGGAAGCCGTTGACGAACTCGAAGCCGAGCGCAACCAGCAGCGCGATGCCGAGGAGAATGAATGGAAAGATCGAGGTGGTGTGGACGTGCGATAGATCGCGGAGGAGCTGAATGCCCGCATAGCCGAGACCAACCGCCAAGGCAGTTCCAAAGACTGCGATTCCGATTTTTCCCGGCCCCGACGCGCCGCCGAGCTTCGCATCGAGTCGGGAAGTGGGTGCATTCGATTCGAGCGCGGCGCCAGTGGTCGACATGACAGATCCTCCGTTGTTGCTCCGAGCCGGGCTCCGAGCCGCCGCAACCTACCCCACAGGCCCGAGGGCCAAAGCAACGAACCGCCGACGCTTGCGTGACGGTTCGGTGTCGAGCCTTGTCAGATCGATGATTGGTGCATGACAGGCGGGGGCGACGCGCCGCTCTGGCGGCCGTTCAGCACTGCCGTCTTGTTCGCGAGCGCTGCATCACGGAATGGCCGGACCCGCACCATCGCGATGCTGATCCAGACGCCGGCGGTGAAGTAGAGCGACATCCACGGCATCTCGTCGCGCCAATCGGCCCACGCGCGCGTCACCACCCAGCGGTTGCTGGCGTCGTGCCAGCCGTCGGCGATCGACAGATAGTGCTTGCCGCGCGCCTGATCTGCCCGGTAGCGCGCCCGGTACATCGGTACGTCGACCGAGCACATGAAGATGAAATAGCAGGTCAGCGAGGCGATACAGACGCCAATGATGCGACGCCGCGCGCCCCGATAGCGGTTCCAGAGCGTCGAGAAGCCGACGACGATCAGGAACGCGTTCACGGCCCACGTCGACTCCTCGACGCAGCTGCCGATGAAGTTGGTCGTGAGCGTCGTGTACCAGGAGAAGATCTCCGCGTTGACGATGAGCGGGATGAAGAGAACGGAGAGCCCCATCGCGACGCGAGCATTCACGCCGCGCGCGTACTCGCGCAGGAAGATCGTCCACTGCGTGACCAGCGCCAGCTCCGCGACGGTCGCCACCGCACGGCTGATGACGGCGGCGGAGATCCACGAACCGTAGAGACAGATGCGCTGTCCCTCGGCGCGCGGCAGCAGTGAGCGAAAGGCGCAGCCGAGCACGAACAGCGCCGACAGCGCCAGCTGCCACTGTCGTGCGCGACGGACACTCGGCTCCATCGACGGAGCCTTGCGCGCGAAATTGCGGGCAACCACGATCCAGAAGACGATGTTCGCTGCGCTGGCAGCGGTCAGGAGGGCCCACCAGACCAGCACCCCGGTCGACTGCCCCTCAGTTGGCGTCGTCAATGTCCATCCTTCTGGCCGACCACCGTAAGGCCATCGTCGCGTGCTGTCCAATGAGTTGGCACCAGGCCGAGCTCATGGCCGCCAACAGTGGTGTTCTCGCCGCAAAAATGAAGCGAGACTGTTGCACGGCGGTGCCACGAGCGTCTACACGATGGTGATAGGGTTTTTCGGCAGGGAGGCCCAATGAACCGATTTCTCAGCGAGCTCAAGGAACAGAGGTGGGATGACCACCGCTTCTATCACCACAGCCGGATCAATCAGACCCTGCACCTGATCAGCGCGATCAGCTTCTTGGCGACGTACGCGTTGCTGTTCACGCATCCGGTGGTGGCGGCTTTGTTTGGCTGGACGTTCTCGATGTGCATCCGCCAGGTCGGCCACTTCTTCTTCGAGCCCAAGGGGTACGACGAGAAGAACCAGGCGACGCATGACTACAAGGAGAAGGTCAAGGTTGGCTACAACCTGCGCCGCAAGGTGATCCTGCACTCCATCTGGGGCGCGACGCCGATCATCCTCTACTTCGTACCGTCGTTCTTCGGCCTGTTCTCGCCGTGGCACGATCTATCCGGGTATCTCTACAACCTGGCGAGGCTCTGGATCGGCCTGGCCGCCGGCGCGCTGGTGTTTCGCACGATCCACCTCTTCTTCCTGCGCAGCGTGCTGACCGGCGTGGTGTGGTTCACCAAGATCCTCACCGACCCGTTCCACGACATCATGCTGTACCACAGGGCGCCGCTGTACCTGCTCCGCGGCGAAATGGTCGAGCCCGCCCACAACGCGTAGAGGCGCTCGCTTCCCGCACCTCTCCCGCGCTCCGCGGGAGAGGTCGCCCCAATCAGCGATGCGCGAGCATTTCTCTCAGCACCCGGCGCTTGATCGACTTGTTCGTCAGCGTGGGGCTCGACCACCAGAAGCCGTCGCGCTGCATGGCGCGGGCGGCGGCCACGAAGCGATCGGCGACCGATTCGAAGTCGGCTTCGGTGTAGTTCAGGCTGAAGATGAAGCGGCCCGTGCCCACCCAGCTCAACGCCAGCCCTTCAGCGCGCAGATAATATTGCAGCATCCAGTTGTAGCGAGACGGTTGCGTGTAGCTGACCGTCCAGATGGTCGACAGGTTGGTGACGTGAACCGGCAGTCCTTCATTGAGAAGCCGCTGATTCAGGCGCTCGGCGCGTTCGTTCCAGGTCCGGTCGAGATCGCGGTAAAGGCCGCGGATCTCCGGCGTCTCGATGCGCTGCAGGAACTCTTGCATCGCCGCCATGACGTAGGGGTGCGAGTTGAAGGTGCCGCGCGCGAAGCAGATGTCGGCGGGCCGGTCGTCGCGGAACCGGCGCATCAGCTCTTGCTTGCCGCACAGCGCGCCGATCGGCAGGCCCCCGCCCAGGGTCTTGCCGTAGGTGACCATGTCGGCCTTCACGCCGAAGTACTCCTGCGCGCCGCCGGGCGCCAGGCGGAAGCCGACGAACACCTCGTCGAAGATCAGCACGATGCCGCGCTCGGTGCACACCTTGCGCAGCTCCTCGAGCCACTCGGTGTAGCGCTGGCGATCGTAGCCGGCGGCGCGACCGCTATCCAACAGCGTCGAGTCGGTGGGCGCGTTGGCGTTGGGGTGCAGGGCCTGCAGCGGGTTGACCAGCACGCAGGCGATGTCCTTGCGCTTGCGCAACACGCGCAGCGTGTCGTCATCCATCTCCTTGAGCGTGTACGTCTCACGCTGCCGCGAGGGATTGCCCACGCCGGGCTGCACGTCGCCCCACCAGCCGTGATAAGCGCCGCAGAAGCGCACCAGGTGCGTGCGCCGCGTGTGGTAGCGCGCCAGGCGAACCGCCTGCATCACCGCTTCGGTGCCCGACATGTGGAACGACACCTCGTCGAGCCCCGAGATCTCGCACAGCCGTTTCGCGTTCCCCGCCACCACGGGGTGAAACGAACCGAGCACCGGACCCAGCGCGCGCACGCGCTCGGCGCCGCGGTCGATGCATTCCTTGTAAAAGTCGTAGCCGAAGACGTTGACGCCGTACGAGCCGGTCAAGTCGTACAGGCTGTTTCCGTCGAGATCGGTGACGCGCACGCCCGACGACGACGCCACGAACGAGCCGGCGCGCAGGTGCTGCCGTATGTAGCGGCTGTACTGGAACGGAACGCGGTAGGCGGCCGTGAACTGCAAGTCGGAGATCGACTCCTTCGCGTCGTCGGTGACCGCCACGGTCTTGGGGAAGCGGTCGCGGTACAGCGCCGCGAGCTGCATGAAACCGGCGTGGCGCTGGTCGGCGACCTCCTCGGGCGCGTCGTCGGAGCGAAACAGCTGTGTCTCGTCATATTCGTAGAACGGCACCAGCGTCGCGACGAAGCGCCCCATGCGCGAGTGTCCGCGCAACGACGGGTGCTTCGCCTTCGACAGCTCGAGACGGGCTTTCAACTTGGGCAGCGCGCCCGCGAGCGCCGCGGCCCCGGCAATGTACACTGGCCAGCTCATCGTCTTCTTCCTCTTCCTCTTCGTCTTGCTCTTGCTCTCGCTCTTCCGCTTTTGATCGCAAACAGGAGTCTCGTCATCCCATGAACGTTGCCATGAACCTTCGCTCGGTCCTCGCCCAGGTCGCCACGCAGGAAGATCTCAATTTTCTGCTCACCAACCGCATCCCGCGCCAGCTGACCACCCAGTTCATGGGTTGGTTCAGCAAGATCGAGAACCCGATCATCCGCGATCTCTCGATCGGGGTCTGGCGTTTGTTCGCCGATCCCGACCTGGAAGAAGCGGCCAAGACCGACTTCACCAGCTTGCACGACTGCTTCATCCGCGAGCTGAAACCGGGCGCGCGCGCGTTCGACCTCGACCCGGCGGTGATGGTCAGCCCGTGCGACGCGATCGTCGGCGCCTGCGGCGACATCGCCGGGACCGAAGTCATCCAGGCGAAAGGCTTCCCCTACGCGGTGCAAGATCTCCTCATCGATCCAGAGCTGGTTCAACACTATCGCGGGGGTCAATACGTCACCTTGCGCCTCACGTCCAGCATGTACCACCGATTCCACGCCCCGCACGACGGGCGCGTCGAACGCGCGACCTACGTCTCGGGCGACACGTGGAACACGAACCCGATCGCGCTCAAGCGCGTCGAGCGCCTGTTCTGCAAGAACGAGCGCGTCGTGCTGCGCACGCGGCTCGACGCCGGCAACCACCTGATCACGCTGGTGCCGGTCGCGTCGATCCTGGTCGCCAGCATCCGGCTGCACTTCCTGAACGTGCTGCTGCACCTCAAGCATCGCGGACCGAACGTCATCGAGTGCGACGCACGCTTCCGCAAGGGTGAAGAGCTCGGCTGGTTCGAGCTCGGCTCGACCATCGTCGTGTTCGCTCCCAAGGGTTTCGCGCTGTGCGAGGGCATCACCGATGGGCAGGTGATCCAGGTCGGCCAACCGTTGCTCCGGCTCCCGAAGTCGCGATAACAGTCGGGACGACGCCCTCGGCGTCAGAGCGCCGCCGCCGCGCCGGCGAGCCCGAGATCGACGCCGGTGCCATCATCCGTCGCGAAGCGGACGCCGGCCTCCGGCCGCATCGGTACCAGGTGCGCGCGGAAGACCTCGTGCCCGGCGCGCAGCGTGCGGCCAAGGATGCTGGCGCGCGCCTTCTCGTGGGAGCACCGCAACGCCCGCAAGCAGGCGCGCATCAGCTGGTCGTCGATGGCGCCGTTGACGCCCTCCTCGACCAGATCGATCGGCCCGGGCGCCGGCACCGACGCGACCGGGATGCCGGACGCCATCGCCTCGAGCAGCACGTTGCCGAAGGTCTCGGTGCGCGATGGGAAGACGAAGCAGTCGGCGCTGGCGAAGTGCGCCGCCAGGTCTTCCTTGTAGCGGTAGCCGCGCCAGACCACGTCAGGGTATTTCGCCTCGAGCTCGGCGCGCGACGGACCGTCGCCGACGACGACCTTGGTGCCCTCGAGCGGCAGCTTGAGAAAGTCGTCGAGCGTCTTCTCGACGGCGACGCGGCCGACGTAGAGCCAGATGGGTCGCGGCAGCTGGTAGACGTCTCGGCGCTTGCGGTCGGGGTGGAACAGGTTCGCGTCGACGCCGCGTGGCCAGTGCACGAGCTTGCGCGCCACGCGCCGCTCGCGCAGCTCCTCGAGCAGCGTCTTCGAGCTGACCAGCGTGTGATGGGCGCGCTCGTGGAACCAGCGGACCACCTGATAGCCCCACTCCAGCGGCACGACCGGAACGCGCGCGCTCAGGTACTCGGCGTAGCGCGTGTGGAAGCTGGTGGTGAAACGCAGGCCCTGGCGGCGCAGCCAGCCCACCGTCCAGAAGCCGAGGGGCCCTTCGGTCGCGACGTGAATCGCGTCAGGCTTGAACGCCTGGATGCGCGGGATCGCGCGCCACGGGTCGTAGGCGACGCGGATCTCCGGGTACGACGGCAGCGGAAGCGTGCGATGCGAATCGGGCGCGATCACCAGCACCTCGACCCCCTGCCCTTCCAGGTGCTCGACCAGGCGCACGAGCGTGTTGACGACACCATTGGTCTGCGGCTTCCACGCGTCGGTCACCAGGACCAGGCGCCGGAGCGCCGGCTCCGGCTCGGGCAGCGCCGACCAGGGCGCGAGAGGAGACCGCAACGACGAGCTGGACACATCGATCAAGTTCATTGGCACGTCCCCGTAAGGGTTCACGAACGATCTGGATGCTAGACGAGCGAATTCACGCTCTCGTCTCGTTTGCGTGAACTCTCCGCGTTGCTTCGACGACATTTGTGGATCGCACGCGCGTTGTCTTTGCGAACCGGCGCTCTCACCGTTTCAGCGACGGACCGCGCGATGGTGACAACGAGATGACGTTGGTGACAGACATGTGCCAGCGGTGACGGGCGCGCAAAAGTGCGCGCGCGATCGGCGCGGCGCTCGAATCAGCGTTTGCCGATCTTCCGAGCTCTGCATTAATGAGCGCGTCGATGGCCTCTGCTCCGGCACCAGCGCCGATCAAACCCACACTTCCCGTCACGGCAGCCGGCGGGATCCGCCCGCTGCCGCTGTTGACGCTGATCAACTACTTCAACTACCTCGACCGCCAGGTGGTCTACGGGATGTCGCCGTTGATCGGCACTTCGTTCGGGCTGTCGAAGTTCCAGCTGGGATGGCTGGCGGCGGTGAACCTGGTGGTGTTCTCGTTCGCATCGCTGATCTCGGGCCCGGTGACCGACCGCATCGGTCCGCGAAGAGTGATCTTCACCGGCATCCTGGTCTGGGCTGCCGCGACGATCGGCTCGGCGCTGTCGGGATCGTTCGCGTCACTGCTGGTCTGCCGCGCGCTGGTCGGCGTCGGTGAGGGCGCCTATGGCCCGAGCGCCAACGCTCTGCTTTGCGCCGACGCCCCGCCGTCGCGCCGCGGGCGCGCGCTGGGCATCTACAACCTGGGCATGGCGTTCGGCGGGACCAGCGGGCTGGTGCTGGGCGGCGTGCTCGCGCCGGTCGTCGGCTGGCGCGGCGTGTTCTGGATCGCGGGCGCGCCGGCGGTCTTGCTGGCGACGGCCGCGGCCTTCATCGCAGCGCCGCCGCGCATCGCCCGGGCGCGCGCGCAGCCGGCCCGGGCGTATGTTCTGTCGCCGACCTACTTGATGGCGCTGGCCGGCGGGACGCTCGCGGCGTTCGGAGCCAACGGCCTCATCTTCTGGGCACGCTACCTGATCGTGGAGGAACGGCACTTCTCCGAGACCATCGGCAGCGTCTTCATGGGCACGGTGGGCCTGATCGCCGGCGCGGGCGGCGTGGTCGCAGGCGGCTACGTCGGCGATGCGATCACGCGCAGACGTCCGGGCGGGCACTCGCTGACGATCGGCGCCTCGATGCTGGCGGCGGCGCCGCTGGCCGCGCTGACGTTGATGGTGACCTCGCATCCGCCGTTCATGGTGCTGACCACGATCACCGTGTTCCTGCTCTCGGTGTACAACGGCCCGGCCGCGGCGATCGTCGACGAGCTCGGGCCGCCGCAACTGGCGGCGACGCTCCAGGCGGTCTTCATGTTCTGGCTGCAGCTACTCGGTAACACCCCCGCGGCGTCGGTGGTCGGGTGGATTGCCGATCGCTCGTCGGTGCCGATCGGGTTGCAGGCGGCGGTGATCGCCTTTTTCCTGTCGGGCGTGCTGTTCATGATCGTCGCGCGACGGCAGCGCGCGGCCCCACCAGCGTGGACGCGCCGCTAGGCCTCTGCTGCTCTACGATTCGTCACATTTCGGCGTCGATCGAAGCGGGATCAAAGCGATGCGGCGCTACGGAAGCTGTGCGGGTCCTGCCGCTGCGGGGTCCTCCCCGCCGAGG
>CAZNCQ010000210.1:0-12643 GCA_964571275.1 uncultured Myxococcales bacterium | reverse complement strand
CGCCGTACATCGCGAGCTTGGTGTAGACCCAGAACGGCTCGGTCGGGCTCGCGAACCGGAACACCGGCTCCTGACCGGACAGCGCCGCCATCCAGGCCAACCGCACCGGGCGCGTGAGGAAGTCGAAGTAGCGCTTCACCACGAAGAACGAACCGATCACCGCGAGCAGAAAAACGATCGCCGAGTTGCGCAGCCGCAGGCGCAGCTCGCCCAGATGCTCCATGAACGACATCCGAGCCTCGTCGACTTCCGGCTCAATCTGGGGGGCGGTGGTCAGGGAGGGCTCCTGGGTTACGGAATCGAGATCGTGGGGCTATCGGACCGAGCGGGCGTCAGCCGGCGTCGTCCTTTTTCGCGACCGGCGCGCCATTGACGACGGTCGCCTCGTCCTCGTGCGCGGCGGGCGCCGCGGCGCTTTTGCCGGTCGAGCCCGGCACGGCCGGGACCTTGCCCGTGGTGCCGGGGAGCGGCGGTGGTACCGGTGGTGGGGGCGGGCGGTCGGGGGGGATGAGGTCGGCCTCCGACAGGAACTGGGTGGTCGATGTCCGTTCCGGCACCGGCTTGGGCGGGTGCACCGGCGCCGCCGCGGCGACCGGCGGGCGGAACGCGGGCCGCGGGCGGGTGGCGGGTACCGTGCCTGCAGGAGCCGCGGGTGCCGCGGCAATGGGGCCAGAGCCGCTGGCGTGCGGCGGATGAAACGGCGGCGGCACCGCGTGGCCGTTGGGGCCCGAGCCCGGCGGCGGCAGCGGTGGGGACACGGGGACGGGCCCCGAGCCAGCGGCCAGCGGTGGCGGCACGGGAACGCCCCCCGACGGGCTGGCCGCGGCCGGCCCCGGGATGGCGGAGGTGTCGCCTGGCTTGGCGTCACTCGGCTTGGCGTCACTCGGCTTGGCTTCGCTCAGCTTGGCTTCGCTCAGTTTCGCTTCGCCGGCGTTGCCCTCGTCAGCGGCGCCGGTCCCGGCTTCTTCGGCAGGCTTCGCCGCGGCCGCGAGAATCGCCATGTCGGCCTCGGCCTTGCGCTTGGCTTCCTCGAGATCGCGCTTGATGCGGTCGCGCCGCTTCAACTCCTCGGGCGGCAGGGTGACCGCGTCGCGCAGCTCCTCGAACGGCTTGCGGATCGCGTCGTCCAGCTGAATCTCGTTCTTGACGTCGGCGGTTGCCTTGCGGATGTCGCGGATGATCTTGCCCAGCCCGGATGCGAGCTCCGGTAACTTCTTTGGCCCGAGAACGATGAGGGCAAGAAGCAGGATCACGGTGATCTCGCCCATTCCGAGGTTGAACACGACGATGTGATTTAACTCGATCCAGAGCGGAAAGGCCAACCCGAGTCGCGCCGGAAAGCGGGTCTGTCATCTTGTCGGCAACCCCGAAGGGCTCCCAAACGAAGGGTTCCCAAACCCCCCGGGCAGCTGACGCCGTCGGACAAAAGCCGGACTCCGTCCAAGCGACGAGTCAAAACCGGGTTCCGGTGACAATTTCGTGTCCGTGGGCCCCGACACGTCAGGTCGAAAGCGGTCGAGTCAAAACAGACTTATCTGCTCGGGAGGGCCGACCGCGTACGCGTCGATACCCCGCGCGCGCAGCGTCTGGCAGAGCTCGGCGTCGGTGGCGTGCAAGACGGCGACCTCGCGCGCGCCGGTGGCCTCGACGTAGCGGAGCAGGCCCGCGAAGTCAGCCATGGTCGACAGCGGAACGGCCGCATCGACGCGCGCGCTCTCGAGGGTCGCCGGGTCGGCCGCCGCGCCCGACGCCAGCAGGAAGGCGGGCGCGGCGAGCCGCCTCAGCGCCGGCGCGTCGCGCGCGTGGGCCGGCCACAGCAACGCCTCGCCGGCGGCGAGCCCGCCGGCGAAGCGCGCCAGCGCCGGCACCACGAGACCGGCTGCGCGATAGGAGGCCGCGGCCGCCATCACGGCGCGATGCGCGCGCAGCGCCATGCCGGCGCGCGCGAGCACATCCGCGCAGGCCAGCAGCCCGCCTCGTGTGTGCGCCAGCACCACCGGCGTTTGTCCCTCCGCGAGGCGCGCGGCCGCGAACGCCGCCACCGACTCCAGAGCCTGCTCGATCGCGGGGAAGACGAAGCGTGATGATCCAAACGTTCCGTCGAGACACAATGCATCCGCGACGCGAACTTCGGCCGCCTTCGCCCCCACGGGTCCGGAGTAGACCATGCGGCGGCCGTCGTCCTCGCACAGCAGCGATGCGGCGCCGGGCCCATAGCCCGACGCGAACAGTTCGAGACGCATCTCGCCCAGATTGAAGGGTCGTCCGTAAGCAGCGACCAGGGCATGCGGCCGCAAGCGCTCGCCGGCGGCGCCGGACAGCGCGAGCGTCGCGTCGGTGGTGAGGATCTTGCGCCGCCCCACGCGGGCGCGCGGCAATCGCCGCCGCGCGCCTGCGTCGCCGCCGTCTCCGTCGATGAGGTCGGCGTGCGACAGGAAGATCAGGTCGCTTCCGCCGCTCGCGTCGCAGGCCAGCACCGAGTCACGAATGCGTACGCCCGCTCGGTAGCTGAACGTGTGGAGGACGGGGCCGGACTTCGTCCGGCGGACTCCGTCGCGAGAAGGCGTGGTATCCATTGCGCCGCACGCTTATAGACCGCGGCAAGCGCTTACAGAAGAGCCTGTTGCAACGGCGTTCCGAGCGTTCATATGTTGCCCCCGAACGAAGTCCACCTGTAAGCTGCGCCGGCTGATGGGTGACGCGAACCCGCGGTTTCGGCACGATCTGCTTGCGACCGCCGTCGAAGTCGACGGCGTTCGCTACATCGACGTGCGCGATCCGGAGCTCGGCACCGCCTTCCGCTTCTACGACTTCGAGTATGAGCTGGCGCGCCAGCTGGACGGCCGGCCACACGCCGACGTCTCGGCGTGGGCGATCGCGACGTACGGTCTGGACCTCACGCCGGTCGGGATCGGCGAGTTTGCGGCGCGGCTGGCGGAGCTCGGCTTCCTCGAAGGTGGTGCGCCCGCCGACAATTCGGCGCGCACGACGCTTCTGGGACAGCCGGCCGTGCCGGACCCGCGTCTCGAGGACGAAAGCCGACCGCTGAGCGAAGTCGTGAGCCGCGTCGTCGATTCCCCGCCAGCCGCGCCGGTTGCGCCGGCTCCGACGGTGGTCACGGTGGTCGCGGCGGCGAACCGCCGCCCGTCATCGGAGTTCCCCGCCGTCGGCAACGCGCGCCCCAGCGGGACGCGCGAGCTGGTGCGCGCCGAGCCGGCGCCGCCAATGCCCGAGACCATGATGGGCTTCGCGGCGGTGACCGAGCCGGTCCAGAAGCCGCGCGAGATGACCGTCGAGCCGTCGGAGGCGGTCGGCACCGTGATGGGGTTCGCGGCGGTGACCGAGGACCAGGTGCGCGAGGCCGAGGCGGCCAACGCGACGTCGGGGCGCGTGGCCGCGGCGCCGCCGAACACCGCATCGGGGCGCGTCGTGGCCGCGCCGCTTTTGACCGGGGAGCGGCGCATGCCGCCGCGGCCCGATTCGGTGGTGATGGCGCCGTTCGAGGTCGAGGAGATGCGCCGCCGCACTGTTTCGCAGGCGATCCGGCGGCCTGTCAACGCAGCGGATCGCTCGACGATCGCCGTGGTGCTGGTGGTCGCGGTCGCGGTGATCGCGGCGGTCATCGGTTACTACTTCTGGTCGCAGCACGAGGCGTCGATGGAGGCGCGTCGCGTGCGCGTGATCGCGCCGCGCCCGGCGGCGGTCTACCGCTGGTTCGACGCGCCCGGCTCGGCGGTCGTCGCCGGCACGACGACGCTGGCGTTCTCCGCCGGTGGCTCGGTCGCCGACGTGCTGCCTCCCGGCAGTCACTACGCCGCCGGCGAGATCATCGCCAAGCTGCAGGGCGCGGCGGCACACGAGTCCGAGGCGAACCACGCCCGGTCGCGCGTCGCCTACAACCAGCAGATCCGCGACAGCATGAAGGCTGCGAACAACCTGACCGAGACGCGCAAGGCCGAGATCGCGATCGTCGAGAAGCAAGCGAAGCTCGACGAGGCCGAGGCGGCGCTCGACCGGCTGGTGATCCGCGCCACCGAGGCGGGCGAGGTGGTCGAGGTGATCGCCAAGCCCGGCACGATCGCCGAGGCGAACGCACCGGCGGTGCGGATCGGGAGCGGGCAGATTCACGGCGAGTTCATGCTCGCGGCCAAGGACGCCGAGGCAGCGGCGCACCTGGGCTTCTGTCGCGTTCAGATCGTCGGCGTGGCGCCGGCACCGAGCGCCGCCGCTCGATCGGCGGAGGCGATGGCCGCCGACGCGGGCGCGGCAGCGGACACCGGTCCGCGCTTCGCCGACTGCCGCCTGACGGCGCCGCCGCAGCCGCCGAACAACCGCCTCGAGGTGGAGCTGCCGCCCAGCGCGGGGATCCTGCTCGGCCAATCGCTGCTGTTGGCGCGCGTGCGCTACGACGGCGTCTTTCCCGTGCCGCGCTCGGGCGTCGTTCGCGTCGGCGACACCGATCGCGTCTTCGTCGTCGGTCCGGGTAACGTCGCGCAGGCGCGCTCGATCACGATCGCCGATTCCGACCCCGACGAGGTCGTCATCAGTCAGGGGCTCGACGTGGGTGACCGTGTGATCATCGACCCGCCCAGCGACCTGCGCGACGGCACGCCGCTGCAGATCTTTCAATAGGCGGGAGCGCCCGGCGCCTTCCGGGACGCGGTCCTCGGCCAACGTCGCAGGGCGCCTCTGCGTCCCCCCTTGCCCCGCCGATCGCCGCGACGGAGCCGCGTCGCCCAGCCACCGGTGCATTAGTCCAGGTAGCCGGCGGCCTGAAGGCGGAACAGATGCGCGTAGCGCCCGTCGCGCGCCAGCAGCTCGGCGTGCGAACCCAGCTCCTCGATGCGGCCGGCGCGCAGCACGACAATCCTTTCGGCCAGCCGCACCGTCGACATGCGGTGGCTGATGAGGATCGCGGTGCGTCCGTGCGCCAGCGCCTTGAAGCGCTTCCACATCTCGTGCTCGGCCTCGGCGTCCAGCGACGCGGTCGGCTCGTCGAGGATCAGCACCTCGGCGTCGCGCATGAACGCGCGCGCGATCGCGATCTTCTGCCACTGCCCGACGGACAGCTCCTGCCCCGCCTCGAAGTAGCCGCCCAGCATCGTGTCGTACCCCTGCGGCAGGCGCTCCACCACCGCTTCGGCGCCGCCGGCGCCGGCCGCCTTCTCGATGCGCGCGCGGTCTTCGAGCGCCGGCACCCAGCCGAGGCCGATGTTCTCGGCGACGGTGAACTGATAGCGCACGAAGTCCTGGAACACGGCACCGATGCGACGGTGTAGCTCCTCGATGGGCATGTCGCGCAGCGGGCGCCCGCCGTACAGGATCTCGCCCTCGGTCGGCTCGTACATGCGCATCAGCAGGTGGATCAGCGTGGACTTTCCGGCGCCGTTCTCGCCGACGAACGCGATCACCTCGCCGGGCGCGATCGTGAGGTTCACCTCGCGCAGCGCCCAGGTCTGCTTGCCGGGATAGCGGAATGAAACGTTGCGCAGCTCGATCGCCTGCGGGAGGTTCGGAACCCTTTCAGGGTCCTGAGCGAGCTCGACAGGCCAGGCGCGCACGATGCCGTTGCTGTGCGGGTCGTCGGCGGGCAGGTCCAGATATTCGAACAGGTTCGACATGAAGAGCGCGTCCTCGTAAAGCCCGGCCACGCCGCCCAGCACCGACTGAAACGCGCTCTGTCCCTGGCGGAACACGGTGACGTAGAGCGTGAGATCGCCCAGCGTCATGCCGCCGAGCGCGGCGCGCCGGGCCGCGAAGGCGTAGCACGCATAGAACGCGCCCAGGCTCAGCAGCGTGAGCAAGAGGCCATAGATGAAGCGGGTCTGCGCGAGCGCGCGGTCCTCGCGGTAGAACTTCTCGAACAGCGCGCGGTAGCGGTCGAGGATCAGCCGCCCGATCGCGAACAGCTTCACCTCCTTGACGTGGCTGTCGCGCGTGAGGACCCACTCGAGGTAGTTGAGGCGTCGTGCCTCGGGCGCGCGCCAGCTATTGAGGCGGAACGACTGGTTCGACATCCGCGCCTCGGTGATGAACGCGGGGATGCTGGCGACGACCAGGATCACCACCGACATCGACGACAGGCGCGCCAGCAGGAAAGCGTAGCTGCCGAGCGTGATCGTGCTCTGCGCGATGCCGAGCACGCCCAGCACCATCGAGAGCGGGCGCGACGAGGCCTCGCGCCGCGCGCGTTGCATCTTGTCGTAGAACGCCGCGTCCTCGAAGTGGCGCAGCTCGAGCATCAGCGCCTTCTCGAGGATGTCGACGTTGATGCGGTTGCCGAGCTGCGCGCGCAGCAGCTCGCGCAACAGCGCCGACAGGCGGTTGGCCAGCGTCAGGATCACCATCAGGCCCAGCTCGACCGCCACCAGGCGCAGCGGCCGGGCCGCGCCCGCGCCGCCGGCGCGCGCCGACGTCACCACGCTGTCGACGATCAGCTTGCCGACCCACGCGAGCGCCGCCGGGAGCACGCCGGTCGCGACGGTCAGCGCGGTCACCGCGACGCCGAGCAGCGGGCTGGTCTGCCACAGGATCCGAAACGTGCGGCCGACGTGCGGCAAGAGGCGCAGCGTTTCACGCAGGCGCGTGACGATCGGCGGGCGGCGCTTCTCGGCCATCGCTACACCCCGACGCGCTGGAGCTCGATCAGCGGCTCGCCCGCAGCAGGCGCCGGAGCCCTCGAGAGATCGACCACGCAATCGATCGCCCAGTCCTCGTCGCCTTCGGGGTCGATGAGACGCTGCTGCGCGCGCCAGCGGCGCGGTGCGATCTCCTGAATCAGCGTCTGGCTCGGACGGCGCGCGAGCGGTGTCACCGACAGTGTCGCGTGCGCCGCGAAGTAGGCCGCCATCTCTTGCTCGAGCCGCGCGGGCGTCCAGAGCTCGCCGCTCGGCGACGGCTCGCCGGCCGTCAGATCATCCGGCGCGGGCGCGCGCAGCGCCGCCGCCGCCTCGTCGTAGCGCCGCCCCGCGAGCGCGCGCATCAGGCGGTGCAGATCGGATCGAATGCGCGCCCCGAAGGCCTTGGGATCGTCGGCCAGATCGACCGGCTTCGGCGCGCGCGCCGCCAGCAGCGCGCGCGTCGCCGCGTTCGACGACTTTCCGTCCTTCAGGCTCTGCCACTCGTCGACCAGGCTCGAATCGACCTCGCGCAACATCGCGTGCAGGTGCGCGATGATGTCCTCGACGCCTTCGGTGCGCGCCGGCGCCGGCACGGTCTGGCTCAGCGTCTTCCAGACGTCGGAGAGATAGCGCAGCAGCACGCCCTCGCTGCGCTGCAACCCATAGTCGCGCACGTATTCGGCGAAGGTGCAGAACGTCTCGAACATCTCGCGCGCCACCGATTTCGGGCGGATGTTCTCCTCGCCGACCCACGGGTGCTTGTCCGAGAACGCGTTGAACGTCTCATAGATGAACTCGCGGTTCGGCTTGGGCCACTCCAGCGTCTCCAGCTCCGCGATCCGCTGCTCGTAGTCCATGCCCGCCGCCTTCATCTCGTCCATGCGCTCGGTCTTGATGCGATCGAGCTGGCGGTAGAGCACGACGTCGGGGTTTTCGAGGATCGCCTCGACCAGGCTGAGCACGTCGAGCGCGTAGGTCTCGCTCTGCGCGTCGAGCATGCCGAGCGCCTCGAGCAGGTACATGGACAGCGTCTGGTTCAGCGAGAAGTCGCGCTGCAACTCCTGGCTGACCTCGACCAGTCGGCCGCGCACCGACTCGTAGGGGACGATGTCGATGATGCGCGCGCGCCGCAGCGACCGGAAGCAGGTCGCGGCGTGGCGCCGCGCCTCGCGCTTCGCGCGCTCACTGCCGTGCGACAGCGCCACCAGCCGCGTGAGCCGCCGGTAGCCGCCGCCGCGCTGGCCGTTCTTGCTCTGCAGCAGGTTCAAGAGCAATCCATGCGTCACCGCGAAGCGCGACTCCAGCGGCTCGGGCGTCCCCGACGTCAGCCGGTCGAACGTCCCCTTGTCCCAGTGCACGTAGCCTTTCGTCGGCGGCTTGTGCATCACCACCTTCTTGCCGGACGCCTGCTTGCTGGCCAGGCGCCGGTTCTCGATCACGTGCGCGGGCGCCTGCGCGACCACCGTGCCGCGGTCGTCGAAGCCTTTGCGGCCCGCGCGCCCCGCGATCTGCTGGAAGTCGCGCACGCTCAGGATCCCGGTCTTCTCGCCGTCGAACTTGCAGAGCTGCGTGAACAGCACGGTGCGGATCGGGATGTTGACGCCCACGCCCAGCGTATCGGTGCCGCTCACGACCTTGAGCAGGCCGGTCTGCGCCAGCTTCTCGACCAGCAAGCGGTACTTGGGCAGCAAGCCCGCGTGGTGTACGCCCAGGCCGTGGCGGATGAAGCGCTGAAAATCCTTGCCGTAGGGTGTGTCGAACGAGAAGTCGCCGAGCGCGTGTCGGATCGCTTCCTTTTCGTCCTTGCTGCTGAGGTCGACGCTCATCAAGTTCTGCGCTTCCTCGGCGGCGGCGCGCTGAGTGAAGTTCACCAGGTAGATCGGGTAGCGCCGCGTGGTGATGAGAGCGGCGATCGTCTCGTGCAGCGGGGTCTCGCGGTACTCGAAGTCGAGCGGCACCGGCCGCGCCGCGCTGCGCACCACCGCCGGCTCGCGCTGGGTGATCGCGCGCAGGCTCTGCTCGATCGGCCGGGTCTCGCCCAGCGTCGCCGACATCAGCAGGAACGTGGTTTGCGGCAGCGCCAGCAGCGGGATCTGCCAGGCCACGCCGCGCTCGCGATCCGAGTAGTAGTGAAACTCGTCCATGATCACGTAGTCGACCTGGGCGCCGCTGTCGCGCAGCGCGAGGTTGGCCAGGATCTCCGCCGTGCAGCAGATGATGGGCGCGCCGCGGTTGATCGTCGCGTCGCCGGTCATCATGCCGACGTTGTCCGGTCCGAAGAGATCGCAGAGCGCGAAGAACTTCTCGCTGACCAGCGCCTTGATCGGGCAGGTGTAGAACGACACCTTGCGCTCGGCCATCGCCTTGAAGTGCATCGCCGTCGCGATCAGCGATTTTCCCGAGCCCGTCGGCGTGTTCAGGATGATGTGCTTGCCGCCGACCAGCTCCAGCAGCGCCTCTTCCTGCGCTGGATAGAGCTCGAGCCCCGCGTCGGCGACGTAGCCGACGAACTGGCTCAGGATCTCGTCGCCGCCGAGCGGCAGCTCTTGTCCGGCCAGCCGCGCAGCGAGGGGTGCGGTCTCGGTCACCATGGATGTACGTTCAACAGGGGATAGCACGATCCCCGGCGCCGCGCGCGCGGTCGTCTCCGCAGCCGGCTGCATCAATTGTCGCACGGCGGGTTGGGCGCGCCCGGGCTGCCGAAGCTGCCCGTATCCCCGAACGGCTGGCTGGCGGGGCAGAACTGGCCGGGCGTCGCGCCGACGATCGCGGCGTGCCCGTCGTAAGCGGTGCCGAGGTCGGTGGTCCAGACGACTCGGTCCAGCACGACGCCGCTCGCGCACGGTCCGAGGCAGAGCGAGATCGAATCGCCGCCGTTGTTCAACGAGATGACGTTGCCGAACGAGACCGCGATCGGCGCGCCACCGTTCTTCGTCGGGTCGAGCGATTGGCCCAGCACCATGAAGCCGCCGGGTGCGAGCAGGCCGGCGTCGAGGGCGACGTCGCTTGCGGCGTCGGCGACGTGCAGCTGGTGCAGGTCGAGCGTGAACAGGGTGAGATTGGCGAGCTCGATCCACTCGCGGTTGGTGTCGGTTCCGGCCGGGTTGATCAAGAGCTCGTCGATGATGACGTCGCCGGCGGCGGGCACGACCGTGGCCGGACCGTCGTAAGCGGCATCGCCGGCGTCGGGAGCGGCGTCGGCGGTCTCGGCGTCGCTTGCGCCGTCGGAGACGAGGTCGGTGTTCGCGTCGGTGCGGGCCGCGTCGCCCTTGACCGCCGTGTCGCTCTTGACCGCCGTGTCGGACTTCGACGCGTCGGCCTTGGCGACCGCATCCGCACTCACGTCGGTGTCGGCGCGCGCGTCGATCGGGGGCTCGATCGGCGGTGGCCGGCTATCGGATCGGGCGTCGGTCGTCGCCGGCGGCGGGGTGGACACATCGACGTGCGCGTCGGGCGCGGGTGGCTCGCGCGTGGGGCGCGGCACGGAGGGAGCGCAGGCGATGAGGATGCCGACGAACGCGACCAGGCAGGCGCGAAACCGCATGCTGGTTCATCGGCGCGCCGCGCGCGCGGTTGCGCCCGGCTGGATGAAAAGTTCGGTTACTGCCCGAGGTCGGTCAGCCCGGGGTGATTCGCCGGCCGCGCCGCGGGCGCCGTCCAGTGGAGCTTTCGATCGCTCTCGGCGATGGCGACGTCGTTGATGCTCGCCTCGCGCCGTCGCATCAGGCCGGCGTCATCGAACTCCCACTGCTCGTTGCCGTAGGAGCGGAACCAGTGCCCCGAATCGTCGCGCCACTCGTACTGGAAGCGCACGGCGATCCGGTTTTCGTGGAACGCCCACAGCTCCTTGATCAACCGGTAGTCGATCTCACGCGCCCATTTTCGCTGGAGAAAGGCGACAATCGCGGCGCGCCCCTGAAAGAACTCGGCGCGGTTGCGCCACCGGCTGTCTTCGGTGTAGGCACCGGCGACGCGCTCGGGATCGCGCGAGTTCCACGCGTCTTCCGCCATGCGCACTTTCTGGACGGCGGTTTCGAGGGTGAAGGGTGGCAGCGGTGGTCGCGACATGTTGCGGACCCCTCTCGCTAACCCTCCCCCCGCGACGGGGGGAGGCGAGCAGGAAAATGGGTGGGTGGAGAGAGTGTTAGAACTTCAGCTCCATCAAGGTGAACGAGTCGGACTTCGCCTTCGACGGGTCAGCGAAGAGCTCGCCGAGGCGGGACATCATGACGTAGAGCTTGCCGCCCACGCCCGCAACCACGGTGGTCGGGAAATCCTTGGTGGTCTGTACGACCTTGTCGACCTTGGCGGTCTTGAAGCCGTCGGTGCTCGTCAGGCGCACCACGCGGTTGACGTCGCCGTTCTGCACGACCACCAGCTCGCCGTCGCCGATCAGCAGCATGCCGTCGGCGTTGGGCAGCTTCTCCGAGATCGCGACCTGCTCCATCTTCTTCGGGTCCTTCTCGTCGATCTTCCAGATCGTGCCGTCGTTGTACTTCGCGACCAGCAGGTAGTTCCCGCTGTGGTGCACGATGCCGTTGAGGTTGAAGCCCTCGCCCTTGAAGGTGTCGGACTTCAGGAAGACCTTGGCCTTGTACGACGGGTCGACACGATAGATCACCGGCGTGAAGCTGTCGGTGACGTAGACGTTGCCGGCGTCGTCGATGGTCAAGTCGTTGCAGAAGTGCTGCCCGTCAGCCAGCTTGTCGAGCTCGACCACGTGCAGGCGCTTGCCGCTGGTGAGATCGAAGGCCAGCAGGCGCGCGATCTTCTTCTGCGTCTTGGGCGACGTCACCATCGAGACGCCGGGATCGGAGACGCACACCAGCAGGCGGTTGCGCGCGGGATCGGCGTGCATGCCGACCGCCGACACCAGCAGCGGATCCTTCGCGAACTCGCGGTAGGTGCCGTCGGCCTTGACCGCGCCGACGGTGCCGTGACGCATCGAGCTCACGTAGAACTCGTTGGTCTTGGGGTTGAAGGCGATCCCTTCGGGATAGGCTGTCGGCGCCTTGAATTCGATGCCCGGCGTGGCCGCCGGCGCCGGCGGCGCTGCCTGCGCCGCGGTCGCGACCGCGAACGCGCTCGCGAGTGAAAGAAACGAGATCCGAATCGTCGTCATGGGGGCTCCTCTTGTGAAAAACAGCGGGAGCATAGTCACTTTGCCCGGACGACGCGAGCAGGCAATGGACTATCGGCGCGGGCTTCAGCGCCGCAGGCGCTTTTCCAGCAGCTTGTACGAATCGGTGAGCTTCTGCGCGATCTCGTTCGCCGCCTTCTGTTTGTCCGGCGTCGAGGTGTGCAGGTCGGGGTGATACTTACGCATCAACGTGCGATACGCGTGCCGCACGGCCTCGAAGTCCGAGCCGGGTGGAACCTCCAGCGCGGCGTAGGCGCGGCGCACCGCCACGCTGTCCTCTCCGCTCGCGCGACGAAACTCGGGGCGGCGGCGGCTTCCCGACCCCGACGAGCCCGTGCTCGCGCCCGGGCGATCGCCCAGCGGTTCGCCGGTGCGCGACGCGCGCCCGCCGTTCGCGGCGTGCTCCGCTTCCTGGCGCGCCTGGCGGCGGCGGTCCAGCTCCTCCTCGAGCTCCTTGTCGGAGAGGTGGTCGGTCGGCGACCCGTACTCGTCGTCTTCGTCGGCGCGCGCGGCGCGGTCGAGCAGGGAATTCAGCTCGGCGCGCGCCAGGTCGATGAGCCGCCGGCCGATGCTCACCGCGCCGGCCCCTCGAACAAGCTCACCCCGTCCATCTGCGGGGGCTGCGCGATGCCGAGGTATTCGAGGATCGTCGGCGCCACATCGCACAGCCGGCCGTCGCTGCGCAGCTTGCGCCCCGACAGACCAGGGCCGATCGCCAGGAACGGGATCGGGTTCGTCGTGTGCGCGGTGTGCGGCTGGCCGGTCGACGGATCGATCATGGTCTCGCAGTTGCCGTGGTCCGCGGTGATGAAGACCGCTGCTCCCGCCGCCTCGGCGGCGTCGGCGATGCGGCCGAGACAGGCGTCGATGGTCTCGATCGCCG
>CAZNCQ010000209.1:2157-12765 GCA_964571275.1 uncultured Myxococcales bacterium | reverse complement strand
AACGTGATGTACTTCGAGACCGGCCAGGGCTCGGCGCTGTCGGCCGACGCGCACGAGGGCGCCGACCAGATGACGCTGGAGGCGCGCAACTACGGCCTCGCGCGCCACTACCGGCCGTTCCTGGTCAACACCGTCGTCGGCTTCATCGGCCCCGAATACCTCTACGACGCGCGGCAGATCACGCGCGCCGGCCTGGAGGACCACTTCATGGGCAAGCTGCACGGGATCCCCATGGGCTGCGACGCCTGCTTCACCAACCACGCCGACGCCGATCAGAACGACGTCGAGAACCTGGAAGTGCTGCTGGCCAGCGCCGGCTGCAACTTCTTCATGGGCTTGCCGATGGGCGACGACATCATGCTCAACTACCAATCGACGTCCTTTCACGACAACGCGACGTTGCGCCAGTTGCTGGCGCTACGCCCCGCGCCCGAATTCGAAGCCTGGCTGGAGGAGATGGGCATCATGCGCAACGGCAAGCTGACGGCGCGCGCCGGCGACGCGAGCATCTTCGGATGATCGACCGCACGCGCATCGAAGCGATGGTGCGCGAGGCGCTCGCGCGCGAGTGGGGCCGCGGCGCGCGCGAGGCGAACGCGCCGCTCGAATCGTCGGGCGCGCTGCTGATCCCGCCCGACCGCGGCGTCAACATCGGCGAGCCCTACGACCCGCGCGTGATGCCGGGCATCTTGGCGGCGACGCCCGCGCGCATCGTCGTCGGGCGGAGCGGCCCGCGCTATCGCACCAACACCATGCTGCGCTTCCGCGCCGATCACGCCGCTGCGAAAGACGCCGTGCTGTCCGAGGTCGACCCGGCGCTGCTCGAACGCCTGGGGATGTTCGAGCTTCAGTCGCGCGCGCCCGACAAGCCGACGTTCTTGCAGCGCCCCGATCTCGGCCGTGCGCTGTCCGACGCCTCGCGCGAAGAGCTGACACGACGGATCGGCCGCGCACCCACGCTGGTGGTGATCTACGGCGACGGGCTGTCGGCCGCGGCGATCAACCAGCACCTGGCCGAGTTCAACGGCGCGCTGCTGCCGGCGCTGGCGTCGCGCGGGATCGGCCACGCGCCCCCGTTCTTCGTGCGCCACTCGCGCGTGAAGATCATGGACGAGATCGCGCGGCTCACCGGCGCGCAGGCGGCGCTGTTCACCTGCGGCGAGCGGCCTGGCCTCGGCTTCGCCGACTCGCTCTCGGCCTACTACATCTACCAGCCCGCCGCCGGCGCCACCGACGCGGATCGCGAAGTGCTGTCCAATATCAACCCACGCGGGCGGGCGCCCGCCGCCGCCGCCGGCGACGTCGCCACCGCGATCGAGCGCATCCTGCGCGAGAAGAAGTCGGGCGTGATTTTCCCGTGATGCTCCGCCCGGACTTCCACCCCGACTTCCACCCGGACTTCCGCCCGGAGCTGGCATGAAGATCGATTTGCGGCCGGTGAAGCCACGCGCGCTCGCGGTGCGGACGATCCCCGAGGCGGCGCCCGACCTGGCCACGTCGCTGGGGCTGCCCGCCGATCGCCGCGCGCTCGGCATCATCACCGCGACCTCCGACGACGCGCTCTTCAGCGCGCTCGACCAGGGAACCAAGGCATCGCCCGCCGACGTGGTGTACGCGAAGTCCTTCTATGCCGGCGCCGCGCATCCGTCGGGCCCGCTGTCCGGCGAATGCATCGGCATCTACGCGGGCCGCGACCCCGCCGAGGTCGACGCCGCGGTCCGCGCCTGCCTGGCATATCTCGAAAGCGAAGCCTGGTTCTATGCGATCGCGGTCGGCGGCGCGGGCGAGGACGTCGTCTTCTATCCGCACGTCATCGCATCGACCGGGCGGTACCTCGCGCCGCTGGCGGGGATCAGCGTGGGCGCGGCGATGGCGTACCTGATCGCGCCGCCGCTGGAATCGGTTGTCGGCCTGGACGCCGCGTGCAAGGCCGCGAACGTGCGCCTGGCGAAGTGGTTCGGCCCGCCGTCGGAGACCAACTTCGGCGGCGGCTACCTGGTCGGCGAGCAGACCGCGTGCGAGGCGGCGGCGACCGCGTTCGCGAGCGCGATCGCCGACGTCTGTGCGGCGCCGATCGCCGAACGCGCGGCGCGCGGCGGCGGCGAAGGCGATCCGGGCGCGAGAGCCGCGGCCACCGCGCGAGCGCGCCCCCCTTCCGACGCCGGCCGCTTCAAGGCGCTGGCGACCGGCGAGCGCTTCGCCATCAAGCCCGACCACCTCACTCACCTGGTCGACGACGCGTCGCTGGTCGTGAAGACCCACCCGCGCATCGTGCTGCGCGGAAAGATCGATTTCCTGCAGTCGGCGATCCTCGACGCGCAGGTCACCGCCGACGAGGACCACGCGCGCGGTCTGGTCGGCGAGCTCGGCGAGCTGCTCGAGCTCGCGCGCAAGCTGGTCGGCGCCGAGGTGACGGGCAAACCGCTGGGGCCGATCCAGCTGTTCGGCATGAGCGCCGACGAGGTCCGCGACGCCACCCACCACACCCACGAGCTCTACGGCATTCCGTTCATGTACCCCGACGTGCGCCAGGGACCGGTGGTGGCGAAATTGAACCTGGCACGCGCGATCGCGCGCGAAGCCGAGGTCGCGGCGCTGACCGCGTTCGAGGCCATCAGGCCGAGCGACGACGGCAGCGCGCCCGCGCCGCCCGCCGCGAGCCCGATCGCGCCGCCCGCGCGCGCCGACATCTGCCTGGCGCTGAATCGGATCTCGTCGGCGCTCTATCTCCTGGCTTGCAAGTACGTCGCCGGCCGCTACGATGGCAGCCGCCGCCCGATGGGACCGGTCCGCGGGTGGCGTCCACCGCGATGAGCAGTCCCCCCGCGCCCGCCGCCCGCCTGGCCGAAAAGCAAGAGCGCCTGGCCAAGGTCTTCGACGCCGAGATTTGGCCGCTCTACGGGCGTCGCTTCGCCCAGCTCCTGCTGCGCGAGCTGGCTCCGCGACCGGCGGCGACGCTGCTGGAGGTCGGATGCGCCAGCGGCGAGCTGACGCTGGAGCTGGCGCGCCGCCTGGACGAGGCGAGCCAGATCACCGCGCTCGAGCTGTCGGCGCCGCTGGCGGCACGCGCGCAATCCAAGATCACGGCCGCGCCGCGCACGCGCCGCCGCGTCACGATCTTGCAAACGCCGACGCCGCTGCATCCCACGCTGGTGCTGCCCGACAGCGCGTTCGACATCTGCGTCTCGAACCTGGCCCTGGCCGACGCGCCCGAACCGCAGCGCACCGTCGCCGAGCTGGCGAACATGCTGAAGCCTGGCGGTGCGCTGCTGCTGAGCGTGCCGTTGCGAGGGACCTGGGGCGAGCTGCTCGACATCTACCGCGACATCCTGCGCGACGTGCTGCGCGATGATCGCCGCGCCGAAGCGCTGGCGGCGCTCGACGCGTACCTGAACGCGATGCCCGATGGCGACACCTGCGCGCGCTGGCTGGAGCAGGCCGGGCTCGGCAACGTCGAGATCACCGTCGATCGCTGGGAGGTGCTGTTCCAGAGCGCGCGCGAATTCTTCTTCGCGCCGCTGATTCAGCTCGGCCCGCTGTCGCGCTGGAAGCAGATCGCCGGGCGCGGCGACGAGATGCAGGACATCTTCTTCTTCGTGAAGCAGGCCATCGACACCTACTTCGCCGGCCGCGTCTTCTCGGTGACGATCGTCGGCGGCTGCGTCAAGGGCTGGAAGCGGATCGCCGGGCCATGAGCGAGCAGCCGACCGATCGCGCGCGCTACGACGCGCTGGTGCGCGAGCTCGGCGAGCACGACCGCCGCTACTACGTCGAGCTGGCGCCGGTCATCGGCGACATCGAATACGACCGCCTGTACCGCGAGCTGCGCGACGTCGAAGCGGCGCACCCCGACTGGATCGATCCCAGCTCGCCGACCCAGCGCGTGGCGCCGATGCCGATCTCCGCCTTCCCGAAGGTCGTGCGCGACGTGCCGATGCTGTCGCTCGACAACACCTACAGCCCGGCCGAGCTGCAGGCGTTCTACGATCGCGTGATCAAGGGTCTGCACGGCGAGACGCCGCGCTTCATGGTCGAGCCGAAGATCGACGGCATCAGCATCGAGCTGCACTACCTCGACGGCCGGTTCACGCAGGGCGCGACGCGGGGCGACGGCCGCGTCGGCGAGGACATCACCGTCAATCTGCGCACGCTGCGCTCGCTGCCGCTCACGCTCGCCGAGCCGGTGACCATCACCGTGCGTGGCGAGGTGTACATGGACAAGCGCGACTTCGCGGCCATCAACGAAGAGCGCGAGCAAGCGGGCGAGGAGCTGTGGAAGAACGCGCGCAACTTCACCGGCGGCTCGCTCAAGCTGCTCGATCCGCGCGAGTGCGCTCGCCGGCCGCTCAAGGCGCTGCTCTACGAGCTGGTGGGCGGCGAATCGTTCCGGCCGCTGCACTCGGAGAGCTTGCTGTGGCTGCGCGCGCTCGGCTTTCCGACCTCGCCCGACGTGGCGATCGCCGACGACGGCGAGGCGCTCGCGTCCGCGATCGCGACCTGGGCCGATCGCAAGAACGAGCTGCCGTACGAGGCCGACGGGTTGGTGATCAAGGTCGACTCGTTCGCCCAGCGCCGGCTGCTGGGATTCACCGCGAAGTTTCCGCGCTGGGCGATCGCGTACAAGTTTCCCGCCAACCAGGCGACCACGCGGCTGCGCGGCATCGAGGTCAACGTCGGCCGCACCGGCGCGGTCACCCCTGTGGCGGAGCTGGACCCGGTCGAGCTGTCGGGCACGACGGTCAAGCGCGCCTCGCTGTTCAACTGGGACGAGGTGCGGCGGCTCGACGCGCGCATCGGCGACCAGGTGGTGGTCGAGAAGGCGGGCGAGATCATCCCTCAGGTCATCGAGGTGCTGGTTGCGCAGCGGACCGGGACGGAGACCGAGATCTCGATCCCCGAGCGCTGTCCGAGCTGCGCGTCGGCGCTGGTGCGGCGCGAGGGCGAGGTCGCGCTGCGCTGCGAGAATCGGGCCTGCCCGACGCAACGCTGGCGCGCGCTGCAATTCTTCTGCGGCCGTGGCGCGATGAACATCGAGGGCATCGGCGAGGTGCTGGCCGAGGAGCTGGTGCGCAAGGGCATCGTGAGCGACGCAGCCGATCTCTTCGACCTGACGGTCGAGAAGCTGGTGCCGCCGCCGCCGCCGCGCGCGCCGCGCGGCGCGCGCGCGAAGACGCAGGTGCCCGCGGCCAGCTTCGTCGCGGCACCCGGCGCGAGCGAGACCGTTGCAGAGCCCGCGCGCGTCGAGCGCATGGCGCAGAAATCCGCGGACAACCTGATCGCGGCGATTCGCCGCGCGAAAGAGACCGCGACGCTGTCGCGGCTGCTCATCGGCCTCGGCGTCCCCCACGTCGGCGTGGTCGCGGCGCGCGCCGTGGCCGCGCGCTTCGGCTCGTTCGAGGCGCTGCTGGCCGCGGCGGCAACCGAAGGCGCGCAGGAGCTGGCGACGAAAGTCGCCGCGATCGACGGCGTCGGCCCAGTGATCGCCGAGGCCATGCGCGCGTTCGTGAGCGACGCGGACCACGCGCGATTGCTCTCGCGATTGCGCGAACGTGGCGTCTCACCGGCGGAGCCCGTCGCGCGCGTGACAACGACCGGCGCGCTCGCCGGCAAGAAGGTGTGCGTCACCGGTAAGCTGGCGCGGCCGCGCAGCGAGATCCAGGCCGAGATCGAGGCTGCCGGCGGCCAGTTCGTCACGAGCGTCGGCAAGAGCACCGACATCCTGGTCGCGGGCGCCGACGTGGGCAAAGCCAAGCTGGACGCCGCACGGAAGCTCGGCACTCAGATCATCGACGAGGCGGAGTTGGCGCGCATCATTGCGCCGGTCGCCGTCTCACTCCAATCCACCCCGATCAGATAGCGAAACCGCCAAGGCGCTGAGCAACGCCAAGATCCGGACCATCAACGTCCGGACTTGGCGTCCGTGGCGTCTTGGCGGTCATCCAGCCGGCATTGCAGCCGGCATTGCAGCCGGCATGCAGCCGGCATTGCAGCCGGCATTGCAACCGGCATTGCGACCGGCATTGCGCCGAGATCGACGGTTAACCCGGCGTCGCGTCAGTCGCCGTATCCGACGTCGTGTCCGTCGCCGTGTCGGCGGCAGTGTCCGTCGGGGCCGTATCCGCCGGCGTGTCGCTCGATGTGTCGGTCGCCGTATCCGTCGTCGTATCAGCCTTGGCGTCGCCGTTGCTGCCGCCCGTGGCGCTGCCGCCCGTGCCGCCGTCCGTCGCACCACCGCTGCCGCCGCTCCCAGTACCGCCGCTGCCACCGGTCCCGCCGCCGTCACTGCCGCTCGCTCCGCCCGTGCCCCCGCTGCTGCTGCTACTGCAGCCGGTCGTCATCACCATTCCGCCACCGAGCGCCAGCCCACCCGCGAACAGCACCGCCACAAAACCCCTTCTCAGTTTCTTGAGCATATTTGGCCACCAATTCCTTTCGTCGCATTTATCCGAATCGAACAACGTTGGTTGCGCTTCCGTTGCTAACGCTTGTAACACGCAGCCACGACGCCGCAACGGCTCAGCGACGAGAAATTCGCGAAAAATACCGCGGATGTCCGGTCAATCAACGGTCTGTTAACGGACGATTTCGTCCGTGTTTTCGCGCGCCAGCTCTTCGGTAAACGCGTCGCCCGTGCGTTCGCCGCGTCCGATCAACCGCGGGTCGCCCGCGCTCTGCGCCCGGGCGCGGGCGTAGAACCGCTGGCCGGCATCGGCGTTGCGTTCGACGTGAATCGCGATGTCGCCGGCCGCGATCAGATAACCGCACCGCTCGCTGGCGGCGCCACCCGCGTCGGCCGAAAGGAACTCCAGCGCGTCGCGCGCTTCAGCCCAGCGCCGCTCGACGATCGCGAGCGCGCCGCGAATCCCCAACGCCAGACGTCGCGCCGCGGGCGGACAGCGATCGGTCGCCAGTGCGTCGCGCAGGCGATCGAGCACGCGCGTGCGACGGTCGCCCTCGAGCCCGCCCAGCAGTCGCGGCTCGAAGCTCATCGCCGCCCAGGTCTCGGCGAGGTCGCGCACGCCGCCGCTCGAGCTGCCCAGCATCGACGTCAGCTGCGCGGTCGCCGACAGCCGTTGCGCGATGTGCACGTCGCACACGGCCGAGCGCACGAAGAGCTCGGCGAGCTCGCCTTCGTTCAACGTCGGCCGATAGCGATCGATCATCGCCTCGGTCGCGCGCCAGGCGTTGTCCCACTGCCCCTTCTCGAAGCAGATGAACGACAGGCGCTCCAGCGTCGGGCGATGGTTGGCGTTGCGCGAGTACGATCGCGAGAAGTAGACCAGCGCCTCATCGAGGCGCCCGGCCGCCTCGGCGTCGGCGGCGACGCGAAAGTAGCGGTCGGCGGCGTCGGGCACCTCGGCGCCCCCCGCCAGCAGCCGCTCCAGCGCCTGCGCCGCCAGCTCCCACCTGCGCTTCGCCGGGTCGTCCGAAGCGACCGCGAAGCGGAACAGCAGGTCCAGCGCCGCCGCATCCGACGACTCGACGGCGTGGGCGCGTTCGAGCAGCGCCAGCGCGCGATCGTTGTTACCGAGGCGCTCTCCGACGATCGACGCCAGCTCGACGAGCCGCGCCGGATCGTTCGCGCCCGGTGCGCCGAGCGCCAGCTCGAGATCCAGCAGGCGCGCCACCTCGCCCCAGTCGCCGCGCCGACTCGCCAGGCGGCGCAGCGCGATCACCGGCTCGACCAGGTTCGGATCCAGCGACGCCGAGCGCTCGTACGCGGCGCGGGCCGTCGGTAGATCCTCGAGCCGTTCCGACACGCGCCCCACGCCGTACCACAGGCGCGACGCCCCTGGCGGCGGCAGCGTCGACGCCTTCTGCTCCAGCCGGTGGCCGAGCTCATCCCAGCGCTGCGTGCGTTCGCACAGCCGCTCGAACGCCGTCATGATATCGACGTTGCGGGGATCGAGATCCAGCGCCGCCGAGAAGTCGGCCTCTGACTCGTTGATGCGCGCCGCCTCCGTCAGGAGCGCGAGCCCGCGATCGATGTGCGCCTTCGCTTTTTCGGCGGGACCGGGCGCGACCGCGATGCGCGCCGTGTGCAACGCCAGCGGCGCCTGCAGCTTGGTGGGCGCGCCGAACGCGCCGGCGATGCGCGGTGCCGCCGGCGCGCCGAGCGCGCGATAGAGGCGCAGCGCCTCGTCCTCTTGATTGAGGCGGCTCCGGCGCAGCTCGGCGAGCCGCCACAGCAGCGCCGCGCGTCCGGCCACGCCGGCGCCCGCGCCCGATTCGGCGCGCGCCGCGGCCCACGACAAGAGATCGGCGCAGCGCTGCCACTCACCGGTGGCCATCAGCACGCGCTCCGCCGCCTCGGCCGCCGCGACGTCGTCGGGATCCAGCTCCAGCACCGCCAGCCAGGCCATCGCGACCTCGGACGGATCTCGCGCCGACTTTTCACTCAGGGCGGCGACGTCTCGCAGCAGCTTCAGGCGGTCGGCACGGTCGACCACGTGATGCACCGCCGACGACGCCAGCCGCAGCGACTGGTCGAAGCGGCCGGTGCTCTCCAGGCGGCGGCGCGCCGGCGCGAGCACCGGCATCGGCCGGCCGTCGGGACCGATCGGAGGCGTCGCCGCGGAAGCGCCGAGCTCACCGAGCGCGGTGAGGCGCTCGGCGAGCGCTCGCTCCGGCTCGCCGCCGGCGTCGAAGAGCTGCGCGCGCTCGGCGAGCACCGCCAGCCGATCGACGCCGGTCATCGCCTGCGCGTCGGTGGCCAGCGCCGCGGCGAGATCGCGCGAACGCCCCAGCTGCCGCAGCAGGCGCGCGCGGCGCCGTCGCAGCGGCAGCAAGACCTCGAGCACGCCAGCGGTGATCGCGCGATCGAGCACCGCCAGCGCGGCGGCCGGGTCGCCGTCCAGCTCCAGCGCGGCCGCGAGCCGATCGGCGATGCGCGCGTGGCGCGACGGGCGATCCTCCTTGTCGCACGCCGCGCGCAGCAGATCGATCATGCGCGCTTCGAGCGGCTTCGAAGGGGCCTCGCCTTCGGCGCCGCCTTCGCCTCCGGCTGCGGCCTGGCGCCGCAACAAGCTCTCGCCGAGGGCGAGGGCAGCGTCAGAACCCGCATGGCCGGCCACGGCGTGCGCCAGCAACGCCAGCACCGGACCGACGTCTCCATCGGCGGGGACGCGGATCAACATGCGCTGCGCCGCCAGATAGTACTGGGCTGGCGTCTTCGGCGGCCGAGCCGGAACCGGCGCCGGGCGCGGTGGCGTCCCCTCGGCGAGATCCTTGCGCCAGATCGCCGCGAGCGCTGGATGACCAGAGGATTGGGCCTCTGCGATCAGCGCCTCGAGCGCGGCGGCGCGCGCCTCGAGCGGCTCGTCTTCCAGGACCGTGCGACGCAGGAGCAGCGCCTGCTTGGCGAGGCCGCCCTGGCGCAGCGCCGCCTCGACCGCCGCCAGGCGCGGGGCGGCCGACGACGACGCCCCGGAGCGAAGCGCCTGTTCGGCGATCCGGCGCGCCAGGCCACCACGACCGGCGCGCGCGGCGACCAGAGCGCGCTCCCAGGGGTCGGCTGGCGCGACGGGCGCCCGCGCGGGAGCGGCCGGCTTCTTCACCGCCTCGGCTTTCGTCGTGTCCGGCTTCGTCGTGTCCGGCTTCGCGGTCTCCGCCTTCGCACCCCCCGGTTTCGTCGAATCGAGCGTCGCCGCGTCCAGCTTGCCGGCGTCGATCTTGCCGGCCTCGACCGTCGCCATCTCCGGTTTCGCGGTCGTGCTCTTTGCGGCGTCGGCCTTCTTGCTCGCCGGGCCGCGCGCCGCCCGTGCGGGCGCGCGCGCCGCTCTCGCGCCGCCTCCGCGCGCGCCGTTGGGGGCCAGCGCCTCGGCGCGCTCACCCGCCGCGCGCCAGCGCCGGTCGATCTCGCGACGCAGGCGCATCACTTCGTCGGCGACCGGGCCACCATCCTTCTCCGCGGCCTCGAGCAAGGCGTCGATGCGCGCCGGCGCCCCGCCCGCCTCGACCCAGGCGGCGGCGGCGGCCAGACGCGCGGTCCGATCGATCCCTTCGGACGCCGCCAGGGCCAGCGCTTCGCGCAAGAAGGCCAGACGCGCGCGCCCCGTACTCTCGGCGGCGCGCAGCTGCAGGGCCGCCAGGTGCTCCGCCGGCAGTGTTCCAGCCGCGATCTTGATGGCGTGCCGCGCCGCCGCCCGCCGCTGGTGCGCGGGGAAGCGATTGTCGCCGGCGACCGCCAGCCAGGCGCGTGCCGATTGAACGGGCCGGCCCGCTTCGGTTTGCGCTTCGGCCGCAGCCGCTGACCAGGCGGCGATCTCGGTCCGCGCGATGTGACCGATCTCGACGAGAAACGCCGCGCGATCGAGCGCCGGGAGCGCCCGCGCCGCGCTGAGCACCGCCATGCGCACCACGCCCAGGCCGGGCGCCTCGTCGGCGGCGCGCCGGAGCTCGGCGAGCGCGCCGGTCAGATCTCCCACGGCGCGCAGCAACCCGGCCAGCTCGGTCCGCAGCCGCGCACGCACCACCCCATCCGTCGCAGCGCCAACATCGCGCCGGAGCTCATCCATCCGTGCGCCCGCCGCCGCCGGCTTGGGGCTTCCGGCCAGAACCGCCACGTCGCGCAAGATATCATCTTCGATGGGAACCCTGGGAGGGTTC